>QHZB01000192.1 GCA_003224525.1 Acidobacteriota bacterium
CCGAAGTCGTCGAATCGCTTCGGCAAGAAGTCGATTCCCGTGCCACGAGTTAGATCGTCATCGCGAATCTCGATTCATCGTGCCGTGCAGATCTCGCAAATCATCTTGAATGAAAACGTCTTCGCTCAGGGCGTGCGTCTCCTGGCCGATCGCGACGCCCATTTGGCTGAAGTCGTGCAAGAGTACGGCCCGCCGCCTTTGTGGGTGCGCGATCCCGGTTTCCCCACGCTCGTCTACATCATCCTCGAACAGCAAGTTTCTCTAGCCTCCGCGAAAGCGGCCTTCGACCGTCTGAATGCCGCCGTCCGCCCGCTCACGCCAAGCCGCTTCCTGAAGCTCACGGACGCAGAGTTGCTGCGCATCGGCTTCAGCCGCCAGAAAACGCTGTACACGCGGCTGCTCGCCGAATCTCTTTCGCGTCGCTATTTCGATTTGGGGGATCTTCACGATCTGCAGGACGATGCCGCGCGCAAAATGCTCACAACATTCAAAGGCATCGGTAAATGGACTGCCGATATCTATCTATTGAGCGCCTTGCGCCGCCCGGACATCTGGCCGACCGGCGATCTGGCATTGGCCACGGCGGTACAAGAAGTAAAGCACCTTCGCCAGCGTCCTTCGTCGGAACGCCTCGAAAAAATGTCCGCGCCTTGGCGCCCCTGGCGCGCCGTCGCCGCCCGCCTGTTCTGGCACGCCTACCTAGCCAAGCGCGGCAAGAACACAACTTCAATTAGCCTCTGAGCAACACCAACGGCATCCCCTGCCGCGCAAGGAGCACTAACGGCAAACTCCTTCCGCTCGCGAACGTCCGATCCCTGTATTCCAGTTAGATACTGACTCTCACGCCTGCGATTGAATAAATTCCTCTCTTGAGACTATAAAGCGTGTGATAACTTCCGCCCATGGCAGAAATCCTTCCAGGCAGCTCGACGCCACAATTCGGCACCGCCGAATACAAATCGTCGTCCGGCCCCGAGCGCTGCAAGTCCTGCGACACGACTCTCACGAGCCGCTACTTCCGCATTAATGGCGCGCTGGCATGCGAAAACTGCGCCGAACGCCTGAAGCAGCAGGTTCCCAAGGACTCCCATCAAGCTTTTGTACGCGGAATTGTCTTTGGTCTGGGCGGAGCCTTCCTGGGGCTCATTCTGTACGCCGCTTTCGGAATCCTCACGGGATTGGTGATCGGCTACGTCTCCCTAGCGGTCGGCTACATCGTAGGCAAGGCCATCAAGATGGGCTCCGGCGGAATGGGTGGGCGCCGATATCAGATTGCCGCCGCACTTCTGACCTATTCAGCGGTCTCCATCGCCGCGATTCCCATCTTTGTTTCACAGATTGTGAAAGACAAAAAGGCGGAAAAACACACTCAGCTACAGCACGCCCTTCCACAATCGTCTGCGCCGGCGCAGCCGCAGGCGCCCGCAGCCAACGGCAGCACTATCTCCCAACAACCCCAAACGCAAACGCCCGCGGAGCCAAAGAAACCGTCGATGGGTCTCGGCGCGGCTTTGGGATTGGCAGTTCTTATAGGCCTGGCTTCTCCGTTCCTCGAGCTGCAGGATCCTTTCCACGGGATCATCGGTCTGATCATTCTTTTCGTGGGCATCCGCATTGCCTGGCGGCTGACGGCCGGCGTGAAACTGGATATCCTTGGTCCGTTCGATAAGAACACTCCCGCACCTGCGCCGCCACCGATTGCGGGTTGAAAAACAAAGCTGAATTCGTGTCCACCAACACGCCGGAATTAATTGAAAATTGCAAAAACTGCAGGTGTGCACTCACGCCCGGCACCTTGGTGTGCCCGCAATGCCACTCGCTCGTGCACGCCCAGGAATTGCAGCGCCTCGCCGCCGCCGCAAAAATGATGGAAGAACACGGCGACTTGATCCAAGCCCGGGCTCAATGGTTGAAAGCACTCGAGCTCTTGCCGAGCGAATCCACCCAAACCGAATGGGTGCGCGATAAAGCACGCAAACTCGAACTGGCCGCGCCCACTGCCCCTCCACCGAAGGCCCCGCCCCATTGGGTCCGCAAGCTCGGCCCGCTCGCGCCCATCGCCCTCCTGCTCGCCAAAGGCAAATCGCTTCTCGTTCTCTTCAAAATCAATTTCCTCTTGAGTATTTTTACCTTCGTGGGCGTTTACTGGGCCTTTTACGGAGCAAAATTCGGCAGCGGCTTTGCCGTCCTCATCCTGATTCACGAGATGGGTCACTTCATCGACATCAAGCGCAGAGGATTACCCGCGGACATGCCCGTTTTCTTGCCAGGGTTCGGCGCATACGTGCGTTGGCAAGCGCTTGGTGTTTCGCAGGAGACCCGCGCGGCAGTTAGTCTGGCGGGCCCGCTCGCAGGATGGCTGGGAGCCGCGGGCTGTGGTCTGCTCTGGTGGAAGACTGGCAACAATCTCTGGGGTGGACTCGCGCATTTCACCGCCTTGATCAACGTCTTGAACCTGATTCCCATTTGGGTGCTTGATGGCGGCCAAGCGATTCCGGCGTTGAGCAAAACCGAACGCATCGTGCTTCTCTGCTCTTGCCTCCTCCTCTCGATTTTCCTGAAAGAACCCATCTTTCTCTTAGTGGCCGGCGGTGCGGCTTATCGCCTCTTTGACAAGGTCATGCCCACCGCGCCTAGTCGTGTCATAACGGGATATTTTGTCGCCGTACTTACTGCCTTGGGTCTGGTCCTCTGGCTGCTGCCAATGCAAATTCCGGGCAAGCCCTAGAAGAGGCACGTTGCGCGACAATTCTGCATCTAAGATGACGAGGTGCCATGGATGATTTCCCGCCGTCTTTTTCTCGCCTTGACCGGCGGCACGCTTGCCGCGCCGTCCGCATCTTGGGCGGCAGACTCGGATGAAGAAGATCAGGTACCCGCTTTGCTCGATCACATCATTCTCGGCTGCCACGATCTTGATCGCGGCATCGATTTGGTCGAAGAGAACACCGGCGTCCGCCCTGCGATTGGCGGCGTCCATCCCGGCCGCGGCACGCGCAACGCGCTCCTATCGCTGGGAGAACGCCGCTACCTGGAAATCATCGCCCCGGACCCTGCTCAACAGAAGGTCGTTCACTTCCCTCAAATCCGCGAAATGCGCGAGCCACGCCTCATCGGCTGGGCCGTCCATCCTCCGAACATCGTTGCCATCGCCAAGCAACTCGGCGAAAACAAAATCGCCTTCCAAGGCCCCGACGACGGCTCGAGAAAGCGCCCCGATGGCGGCGTACTCACTTGGAAAACGGTCAACCTCGCCGACGATCGCCAGGGTCTCCTCCCCTTCTTCATCGAATGGAGCGCCGACTCTGTCCACCCTTCCAAGGACGCTCCAAAACGTTGCAGCCTGGCGTATTTCGAAATCATGAGCGTGGATCCGGACGAACTCACCCTGACCTTCAAACGCATGGGCCTCGACCTCCCCGTCCAGCGCAGCGACAAAGCCCGGCTCCGCGCGCTCATTAGCGGACCAAAGGGCGACCTCGGCCTGACCACCTGAGGCTCTCGCTTCGATTCTTGCGGATCTCCTCCAATCCATAATCCCCAGCTAACCCGCCGCCGCGCCCTCGCCGCGCCCTTTTGCCTCTTGCCGTGCAGCCGCTGGCACGTGCTATACTTTGAAGCCCGTCCCCAGTCGTTTTTCGACTGTGTGGGTTGGGTTCATCGCTTCGCGGTGAGGAATTGGTTCTCGAGTCGGGGCCAGCCCCTGGATGCGCCGGGGAAAGCAGGTTCTTGTCGACCGCTTCGTGCCCACGAATGCTGAGTGCTTGAGGGGGACTTATCGCAGAACGCAGCTTCCGGCAGAGCGATCGTATTCGCGTTAACGAACGAATACGGGCGCGCGAGATCCGGGTGATTGATGAAGAGGGCGGCCAGCTCGGCGTCATGCAGCCGTTTGAAGCCATAAAGCTGGCCAAGGAAAAGGGGCTCGACCTGGTGGAGATTTCGCCCACGGCCGATCCGCCCGTTTGTAAGATCACCGACTACGGCAAATATCTCTATCAGGCCAACAAGAAGGCCCACGAGCAGCGCAAAAGCAGCCGCGGCTCGCAATTGAAGGAAGTAAAGTTTCGGCCCGCCACTGCGGAACACGACTATCAGGTTCGCAAGAGCCAGATCATCCGGTTCCTCGGCGAAGGCCACAAAGTGCGCGCGATGATTTTTCATCGCGGGCGCGAAATGGCGCACCAGGAAGTCGGCCGCGCCAAGATGAACCGCTTGCTCGTGGAAATTGGCGACCAGGGCCAGATCGAAACCATGCCGCGCATGGAAGGCAACGTCCTGGTAGCGTTGCTCGCGCCGAAAAAAGGCGTGAGCGTCGCCAAGCCCGCAGGACAAACGTCATCGAGCGCCCAGCAGTCGCAGTAACCGGCAGAAAAGAAGACACCAGCAAGTTTATATAGGGATCATGTAGGGGCGGACTTCAGTCCGGCCTCTTCGGTGTCACCATCGAATCTCAGTCAGAGGGAATCAAGCAATGCCCAGGAACGCATCGAAACCAAAATTGAAACTGAAGACCCACCGTGGCGCCAGGAAGCGCTTCAAGTTCACCGCGAACGGCAAGATCAAGCGCGGGCACTCCGGCAAGCGCCACTTGATGGGTACAAAAAGGCCCGGCCGCATGCGCAAGCTGAAGAAGTTGACGCTGGTAAGTAAAGCGGACGTAGCCAGCATCAAGCAGATGCTTCCCTACGGCTAAACCTGTAAGGATTTTCTGTGCGTGGCATAGATTTTTGCACGCTTACCGTTTTTCTTCGAAGGGGCATCCGCCACGGCGGGCGCCCCGTCGTTTGAATCGCGGGACGTAAGTCCCGCAAATCGTGCCAGGCAGCGCTTCACGGGTGCCTGCCGGCCGATAAGCCCCGATTCCGTCGGGGTAATGTAGCGGTGGCTTTATGCCGCCAACTTTCCGTTCACCTAAAGGTGCTCGCCGCAAGGCGAACGCTGCAAACGCGTCACCCCGGAAACAAACCCGTTGCGCAACGCGTGCTTTTCGCGTTGACGCAGCCTGTCTTGTTTCCCGCAAAAAAAGGAGAAACCCATGGCACGCGTAAAACGCGGCACCAAGCGCCGTGCACGGCGCAAGAAGTACCTCAAGAGGACAAAGGGCTTTTTCCTCACCAAGAGCAAGCTCTACCAATCCGCACAGGAGGCCGCGAATCGCGCCGATCGTTACGCCAAGCGCGACCGCCGCGTCAAAAAACGCGAGTATCGCAAGCTTTGGATTCAGCGAGTCGGCGCAGCCGCACGAAACAACGGCCTCACCTATGGCCAGTTGATTCACGGCCTCAAGGCTGCCGGCGTCAGTCTCGACCGCAAAATCCTAGCGGATATCGCGGTGAAAGACGCCGCGGCATTCACGTCCCTGGTGGCAACTGCGAGAGCCGCCGCGCCGCCGCAAGCCAAGGCAAAAAAGTCCTAGGCGCTCGACCCTCGCTCTGGTAGGGGCGGGGCTTGCCCCGCCCGGTCGTTGCGTCTTGGCCGCTGACGCGCGTGCTATTTTCCCTTGAAGGGGCGCGGCATGCTGAGCCCCTTCAAGGCAACGGGTACTGATGCGATGAGCTCTTCGGATAACAAACCAGAGCGAACATTGGCTGACCTCGGTGTCACTCAGCCGGACCAGGTTGTGTCTTTGTTCGCCGAAGTTCGCGCACGTTTCGACAGTCAGGCTTCCCGACCTTTGGATCATCCTAGCTGGGAAATCCTTCGTCAGTCGTGGCTAGGGCGAAAATCTGGTGCCCTGACACTCATCACTGAGAATTGGCTAAAAGCTGCCTCACCGGATTTGAAGCGCTCCGTGGGTCAGGAACTCAACAAACTCAAAGCCCACCTAGAAACGACTCTCGACGAGCGAAAGCTCGATGCCCAGTCGCTAGCGGATCACAGCGTTTCGATCCGCGAGCGCGTCGACCTTTCCCTCCCCGGCGTCATCCGCCCCATCGGCTCCCATCACCTGATCCGCCAGGTCTTCCAGGAAATCGAAGATATTTTTTTCTCTATCGGCTTCTCCGTCGTCGAAGGCCCGGAAATCGAAACGCCTTACTACAATTTCGAAGCGCTGAACATTCCCGAATTCCACCCCGTGCGCGACGATATGGATACCTTTTATCTGGATTTGCCGAAAGGCGCGAAGACGCCGCTTCTTCTCCGCACGCACACCTCGCCCATGCAGATTCGCACCATGGAAAAGCAGAAGCCGCCCGTGCGCGTCATCGTTCCCGGCAAGGTCTATCGCCGCGACAATCCCGACGCCACCCATTCCTTCGCCTTCCATCAAATCGAAGGCCTGGCCGTCGACACGGACATCACCTTCTGCGATTTCACTGGCACTATCGAATATTTCGTAAAACAGTTTTTCGGCCCCAGCGTGAAAACTCGTTTCCGGCCCAGCTATTTTCCATTCACCGAGCCGAGCGTCGAATTCGACGTCTCCTGCCCGTTTTGCGGCGGAACAGGAACTGCCTCTGGTGGCGGAACCTGTTCGAAGTGCAAAGGCGCAGCCTGGATCGAACTCTTCGGCGCAGGCATGGTCGACCCCGCCGTCTACGGCTTCGTGAACTACGACGCCAAAAAAACCAGCGGCTTCGCCTTCGGCATCGGCATTGACCGCCTGGCCATGCTCAAATATGGCATCGACGACATCCAAGTCTTTTTCCAGAACGACGTGCGCTTCCTCCGCCAGTTCCCATGATGTGAGGATCTCAATGTGGGCCGTCGCCAAGGTTTCACTGATAACTGAAAACTCTTGAGTGATAACTTTCTACTATGACTTTCGCCGACGCCAAACAACGCTTCTCCAATCGCGCGGCCGATTACGTGCGCTACCGGCCGGGCTACCCCTCCGAACTGCTGGACGTGCTGCGCAAGGAATGTGACCTTCGCCCCGGCCACGTCATCGCCGACATCGGCTCCGGCACGGGCTTTCTGAGCGAGCTCTTTCTGAAGAACGGCAACGCCGTCTTCGGCGTGGAGCCGAATCGCGAGATGCGCGAAGCGGGCGAGCTGCATCTGCAATCTTATCGCGGCTTCGTCAGCGTGGAGGGCTCCGCGGAAGCCACCACGCTTCCCGAAGCGTGCGCCGATTTTGTGGCCGCCGGCCAAGCTTTCCACTGGTTCGAGCCGGAAAAAACGCGGGCGGAGTTTCGGCGGATTCTGCGGCCGCAAGGCTGGGTCGTCGCCATTTGGAACTTCCGTGAAATGGAGACGCCTTTCGCCAGGGCCTACGAGGACATTCTCGTGAAATACGGGACGGACTATACGCGCGTGCGCGATTCCTACCCCAAGGGCCACGAGGTGCAAAGTTTTTTTCTCGGCGGGGAATTCCTGCATCACACCGTGCCGAATGTACAGTTCCTGGATTGGGACGGGCTCGCCGGGCGGCTGCGGAGTGGCTCGTACGTTCCGCAGGAAGGCCATGCCAATTTCGCGCCGATGATGGACGCGCTGCGCGAACCCTTTCGCAGGTATCAGGAAGATGGCCGCGTGCGAGTGGCGCACGCCACGCACCTCTATGCCGGGCGGCTGCCAACGGAGCGGAAATAGCCGATGAAAGTCGTCTACAACTGGCTGAAAGATTTCGTCGACGTTGCCGCGTCGCCGCAGGAGCTCGCCTCGCGCCTCGCGCTCTCCGGTACAAACATCGGCGGCGTGGAAAACGGCGCACATGGCGCGGTGATCGAAGCGGAAGTAAGCTCGAATCGCCCGGATTGTCTCGGCCACCACGGAATCGCCCGCGAAGCCGCCGCGATCTACAAGCTGCCGCTGAAGCACGTTTCGCCCAAGCCGGTGGAAGGCCAGGCCAAAGCCGGCGACGCCGTAAAAGTCGAGATTCAGTCCCCGGAACTCTGTGGCCGCTTCACCGCTCGCGTCATGCGAAACGTGAAGATCCAGCCCTCTCCGAAATGGCTGAAAGACCGCCTCGAAGCTTCCGGCGTCGCCAGCATCAGCAACGTCGTCGACGTTTCGAATTACGTGATGCTCGAGCTCGGCCACCCGCTGCACACTTTTGATTACGACAAAGTTCGCGACCACAAAATTGTTGTTCGCCGCGCCAAGCCCGGCGAAAAAATGCGGACCCTTGACGGAATCGAGCGCCAGCTCGATTCGAATATCTGCATGATCAGCGATGGCGACGGCTCGCGAGCCGTCGGCATCGGCGGAATCATGGGCGGCGGCGAAACGGAAATTTCCTTCTCCACCAAGAATGTGCTGATCGAGTGCGCCTGGTTCGAACCGGTCGCCATTCGCCGCGCCGCGCGTTTTCTGAAATTGCACACCGAAGCTTCCACGCGCTTTGGCCGCGGCGCCGATCCGGAAATGGCCGAGATCGCTTCTCGCCGCGCTGCGGAATTGATTCTGCAGCTTGCCGGGGGCGAATTACTCGCCGGCGTTGTCGATATTTATCCCGGCAAACGCGCTGCGAAAACCATGCGCGTGACGCGCGCCGAAATTCTTCGCGTCATGGGCGCAGAGGTTCCCGACAAAGAAGTGGAAGCCAGTCTCGGTGCGCTCGGTTTCGCGCCCGTTCGAATCGATCAAAACCGCGGCGCGGAAGGGTCGCTACTCGCCGCGTGGGAATGCACGCAACCCTCCTGGCGCGCCGACGTCGAACGTGAAATCGATCTGATCGAAGAAATTGCGCGCATTTACGGTCTCCATAAATTCCCGCCGCGTTTACCCGCCGCGCGGCAGGGCGCGGCGCGCCTTCCGCACTACGAAGCGGAAACGCGTTTGCGCGAACGGCTCATCGGCCTCGGTTACCGCGAGATTCTGACGATTCCCCACGTCGCGGAAGAACGTGACGCGCTATTCCGTCCGGAAGGTATCACGCCGGCTCGTCTTTCGAATCCGCTCTCGGAAGAAGCGAACGTGCTGCGCTCCACTGGCACGGTGACCATGGCAGCGGCGCTCGAATGGAATTTGAATCACGGCCAGCGCAATGCCCGGCTTTTCGAAATCGGCCGCCACTATCGTCTGAATGGAAGCGAGTCATTCGAAACGCGCGTGCTTACGATCGGCGCGACCGGCGAAGCGCGCGAAAAAGGCCTGTACGACTCGGCCCGCGATTTTTCTCTTGCCGACCTCAAGGGTGACCTCGATTCGATCGGCGAACTCTGCGGTGGTTTCCGCTGGGCAGATGGCGGCGCGGAGTGGCTGCACGCGGCGCGGCGCGGCGCGGTCCGCCTCAACACCATCATTTCGAGCGAAGCGAGAAATCTCTCTTCGCTCGGAGTTGCGGGCCAACTCGCGCGCCGAGTGGCGGAGCGATTAAAATTGCGACAGGATGTCTTCCTCGCTGAACTCGAAATCGATGCTTTTTATGACACCGTAAGGATCGCGAAAAACCCTCGCCGGTATGAGCCGTTGCCAAGATTTCCCAGTGTCGAACGCGATTTCTCAGTGCTGCTCGCCGACGGCACGAAGTTCTCCGATGTGACGAAAACGATTCAATCGCTGGGCATCGGCGAAATCCATTCCATCGAAGCAACAGATCTTTTCCGCGGGAAAAGTGTCCCTGCCGGAAAATATTCGCTGCTCGTTCGCGTGACGTTTCAGAGCCGCGAAGCAACGCTGACCGAGGCGCAGATCAACGACTTCAGCGGCAGGATTGTTGGCGCTCTCGGAAAGCAGCTCGGCGCGCAGCTCCGCGCGCAATAAAAACGATTCGCAACTCAGACGCACCCTCCGGCTTTGTTCGACCACTCCAGTTGAATCGTGTAACCGCCGAGGGTGCGTGTTTTCCACGCGCAAATGTCTCCTATCTCGCCGTTGTTGTCGTCGTACCATCCCTGGCCGGGCAGGGGATCGGTGACTGCTTCCGAAAGTTCGTGCGAGGTGGTGGAAGTGAGCGCGTCGGCGGCGGTAAGGCCGCCGGTGCACCCGGAACATCCGGGATAAGGCATGACCGCGTAGAAAATGTTGCCGCTGGTGGAGTCGTGATAGCCGCAGAAATCCTGGCAGGAAGCGCTGCCGCCCTGCACAACCTGCACGCCGGGCGGAAGAAAAAAGAAATAAAGTGAATTGGGGCCAGGCGCAGGAAGATTCTTGGAGGCGATTTCCTGCTGCAACAGTTGTTGAATCGCACTGTCCTCGACGGACGTATTTGGAGCGGGTGAAGTGAGCGTCGCAGTGCCCGTGCGTCTGCCATGGCCGATATTTTTCCCGGGGACGCTGTATTCACCGAGCTGATCCATCAGCGCGCTCGTGAGAATGAAATCGAAGAACAAATTCAGGTTCGTGGCCAGCGCGCTCCGCGGCGCTTGTTGCCATTCGGCGCCCCAAAAAACGGTGAAAACTTCAACGGCAGTGAGCAGCGGTCCACCGCGATAAGTAAGCCGGGGGGCGACTGCCGCTCGAACGCGTTGCGCCTCCGGGCGATGGAGTGGCACGACCCGGATGGGGTGTTGCACCGCGGCGGCGGATTTCGTGGGACGAGGCTTGATGGCCATGAGGCGCTCCTTCCTGCGAGCAGATGAATTCGCATTACGGCGGCTGGGGAAACAAACAGGCTAGAACCCACACGGTACCGAACGGCGCGAAAAATGTAAATGGGACTTCGTATAAGTGGCGCAAGCAGCGGGGGCGGGATTTATTCCGGGAGCGGATGTGGTATTGTGCCGATAAGGACGCGCGGAGACTCCATGAGCGGGCCGGTGAAAGTGCAGATTTTCGGGCAAACGTACTCCCTCCAGGGGGAACTGGATGGGAAGTACGTGCAGAAGCTCGCGAAGTACGTGGACGAGAAGATGCACGAGATCGCTGATGTGACCAAGACGGTGGACACGCAGAAAGTCGCGGTGCTGGCGGCGCTGGCGATTGCGGACGAACTCCACAGCATGCAGCGGGACCTCGGCGATCACGATGAGTTGATGCGCGAGCAGGCTGAGCGTTGCCTGACGCTCGTCGAACGCGCGTTGAAGCAGACCGCGTAATCTTTTTTCCTCCTAAAACCTAAAACATAACAATTCTATTGGCTCCAGCTGGTGGGGTTGCGGTCCCAGCGCTGGGCGCGGAGCTGTTTGTGGAGCGCGGCGGGGAGGGGGCCCTGGGTGCTGGCGGCGATGTTGGCTTCGACGTTGCGGCGCTTGCGCATGCCGGGAATGATGGTGCTGACGTCGGGATTGCTGAGGATAAAGCGCAGAGCCATCTGCGCCATGGAGTTGCCCAGGGGAATGAACGGCCGGAGCGCTTCGGCGTGGGCCACGCTGTTTTTCAGATTTTCCGGGACGAAATAAGTGTTGCGCCAATCGCCTTTTGGCCACGTGGTATCGACGGTGAGCGTGCCGGTGAGTGTGCCTTCATCGAACGGCACGCGGGCGATCACGGCGACATCTTTCATGCGGCAGATGGGGAAGAGCGCGTCTTCGGGATTCTGGTCGAAAATGTTGTAGATGACCTGGACGGCGTCGGCGACGCCTTCGAGCACGGCGCGAATGCCGTTAGAAGGCTCCCAACGATTGACACTGACGCCTATGGCTTCCGCTTTGCCGGTGGCGCGCAGCTTTTCCACGGCGTGCGGGAGACGTTCGTCGTTGAGCCAGCGATCTTCCCAAGTGTGAAACTGGATGAGGTCGAGTTTTTCGACGCCGAGATTGGCGAGGCTTTTGTTGACGTACGCTTCGACGTGGTCCGGCGGATAACAATCGTCGAGGGTGAAATCGCGGCGGCTGGGCCATTTGAGATTTTTGGGCGGAATTTTTGTGGCGACGTAAAGTTTTTTGGAGGCGTTGGCGCGGAGAACTTTTCCAAGGATTTGTTCGCTGCGGCCTTCGCCGTAGGCCCATGCGGTGTCAAAGAAATTGCAGCCGAGATCGACGGCGCGTTGCAGGGCGTCGAGCGATTCAGTGTCATCGGAGCCGGTCCAGCCGGCGAGTCCCCACATGCCGTAACCAATTTCGCTGACATTCCATCCGGTGCGGCCAAACTTGCGATAATGCATGGTGTGCTCCCCTGAAGTTGAGGGCCCATTATACGCGGGGTGGATTGGGAGTGCTTCGCCGCGGGTCGGTTTTGACATCCTCCACTCCGTGAACGGTGGTGTGGTTCGCATTTCGGGAAGAGGTGAGCGCATGAAAAACGACAGCGGCGGCGTTATCAAGAATCACGCTGTGGTATCGCACGAGGAGTGGCTTGCGGCGCGCACGGCGTTTCTGGCGAAGGAAAAGGAGTTCACGCGGCTGCAGGACCAGCTCAATCAGGAGCGGCGCGAGTTGCCGTGGGAGGCGGTCCGGAAAGAGTATGTCTTCGAGGGGCCGGATGGAAAACAAACCCTGGCGGAGCTTTTTGAGGGAAGAAGCCAGTTGATTGTCTATCACTTCATGTTTGAGCCGAGCGCTACGGCAGGCTGCCCGCACTGCTCGTTGCGGGCCGACGGATTCAACGGCATCGGCTTGCACCTGAAGCAACGCGACGTGACGATGATCGCGGTGTCCGGTGCGCCATACACCAAGCTGGCAGCCTACCAGAAGCGGATGGGCTGGAATTTCAAGTGGGTCTCCTCGAGCGATACGGATTTCAATTTCGACTACCACGTGTCGTTCACGCCGGAAGAGTTTGCAAAGAAAAACGCTTTTTACAACTTCAAGATACAAGATCCGCAAGCTCCCGAGCGCGAAGGGCACAGCGTGTTCTACCAGGATGAGAGCGGCGCCGTTTTTCACTGCTATTCGTGCTACGACCGGGGAAACGACAAACTGAACATCCACTATCACTACCTGGATTTGGCGCCCAAGGGCCGGGATGAAGGCGGGCGCGGACCCTTCTGGGTGCGCCGACATGATGAATACGGCCGGTAGCTGCCAGACCGGAGAACGGGACGAATGCTGCGATGAATAAGAAAAAACTACTGCTGGTGGGGCTGGTGTGCGCGGCGGCCGTGGTGTTTGGCGCGCAGGTTCGCGGGGACGCGACGGAGGAGATTAAGAGGCTGGCGGAGTTGATGGCGTGGAAGGCGGGGACGGTGGCGGCGGATATTGGGGCGGGCGACGGGAAGTACACGTTTGCGGCGGTGGAACTCCTGGGGGCCTCGGGAAAAGTGTTTGCGACGGAGATTGATGCTAAAAAGCTGGCGGAGTTGAGGGAAGAGGTCGCGAAACGCAAGTTGGGGAACGTGATGGCGGTGGAGAGCAAGGAGGCGGAGACGAATTTGCCTGCAGGCTGCTGCGACGCGATTTTCCTGAGGCGCGTGTACCATCACCTGACCAAGCCGGCGGAGTTCGATGCCAGCCTGGTGCGGTCCTTGAAGCTCGGAGGGCGGCTGGCGATCATCGATTTCGCGCCGCGGGCGGGGTTGGAACCGGTGGAAGGAGTTCCGAGCAACCGGGGCGGGCATGGCATCCCGCAGACGATTGCGATCGAGGAGCTGAGTGCCGCGGGGTTGCAGGTCGAAAAAATAGTGAATGACTGGCCGGAGGATAGTTACTGCGTTTTGTTTGTGAGGAGGTGAGGGTCGGAAAGGGTAAAAATAAACGGTCTGAAGACCGGCCACTACAACAGACAAAACCAAGATGCCGGGCTTCCCGACAAATCGTCGGGACCCCCACGAATCGGGGGAAAGCCCGGCGCTACAAGAGCACGAGCGGCTGTACCACGCGGCCGGCGCTACGAGGTGATGGCGAGGACGCGGAGGGGGCTGCCGGAGCCGTTGACGATTTTGAGGGGGGCGGCGATGACCACGGCGCCGGTGGGGGGCAACTGATCGAGGTTGCAAAGGCTGGCGAGGCCAAACTTTCCGCTTCCGTGCATGACGTAATGGTTTGAGAACGGGGGGTCAAACTTGGCGGCCTGGCCGGCGTCGGTTCCTACTGTTTCGACTCCCACGCCTAGAACATCGCGCTCCGCGGCCAAAAATTCCGAGCACTCCTTGGCCCAGCCCGGGGTGTGCGGCCCGTCGTCCTTGAGGTTGATGTATTGCGCGGGATCGCTGCGCTTCGACCAGCCGGTGCGAAGGAGCACCCACGCGCCGGGCGGGATGCGTCCGTGCCCTGCTTCCCATTGCCGGATATGCCCGGAGGTCAGCAGAAAATCCGAATTTCTCTCCACGTCTTTCGTTACGTCAATAACGCATGCCGGGCCGATGAATTTCTTCGGCGCGATATGATCCACCGTTGAGTCCGGCAAGTCCTTGCCACTGACCCAATGCACGGGGGCATCGAAATGTGTTCCGGTGTGCTCACCGGTCTCGAAGGCGTTCCAATACCAGGCGGGACCGCGTTCATCGTAACGGGACAATTCGCGGAGGGAGAAGGGCGGCGTGTTGTTCCACTGCGGAGGGAGCGGCAGCAGGGGCGTGGCAGGACTTAGCGGCAGGGTGAGGTCCACCACGCGGAGGCGGCCGGCATTTAGTTCTTCGACGAGTTGGAGCAGGACTCCGGGCATGAAGACCCCCTGAACAAGCAAGGGAGAGTATGCCCAGAATAGGTGAAGAAGAACAACACGGACGCTTCAGTGAGATTTTGCGGCGAGCGATTGGATGTAGCGGCGAAACTGGAAACGGTTTTCGAGCAGGCCCAGGTCGGTGAGGAAAGCTTTCGGGCCGACCGGCTCGACCTTGGCAACGATCGTCTGCAATCCATCGCCCAGGATGGCCTGGCGGGTTGCAGCTTTGAATTCCTCGACAGTGCGCACCGTCGAAGCCCGTGGGATGCCCGCGGCGCGCGCGATGCCTTCCAAGTCCGTCCCGGTGCTCGTGGCCGTGGGGAATCCACCGACGGAAAGCAAGCTCGCATTGTCAAAAACGACGTGGACCAAATTTTTAGGCTTGTAACGCGCAAGTGTGCTCAAGGTGCCGAGGTTCATCAGCAGCGAGCCATCGCCATCGAAGACCACGACCTTCTGATGGGGCAGGCAGAGAGCGAGGCCCAAGCCGGTGGAGGAGGCAAGTCCCATGGCGTGCTGCAGGTAGAAAAAATTAGGACTATGGCCGAGCGACTGCAGCTCCGCGGCCACGGCACCCATGATGGTGACTACCAGACATTTTTCAAGCTCGGAGTAAATGGAGCGCAGACAGTCGGTGCGGAGCATCATTTCTCCCACATCATTCCACCCACATCAGGTCGCGCGTCAGGAGCAGAGCAACGGGCTGAAGACTGCTCTCGGCGAGAGCGTGGGCTTGCCGGATGCGCTTTTCCACGGATGCGGGCGCGTCGAGAAAAGAATAGGGAATGTTCATCGCGCGCAGCAAGGCCTCGGTGACGTTCCCGCCCTGCGTCTGCCAGGGGTCACGTTCGCCAAACGAACCGCGATAGGTGATGAGCATCAGCAACGGGATCTTGTAAAGATGCGCGAAGGAGACGATGCCGTTGATGGAGGCAAGATAGCCGTGGTTCTGCATCAGCATCGCGGACTTCACGCCGGCAAAGTGCGCACCCGCGGACAGGCCGACGCCCTCCTCTTCCTTGGCCAGGCGCACAAGAGTCATTTCCGGATCGCCCTCGGCAATTTGAATCAGGTGGACCAGCCAGGTTTCCGGGAGCGCGGAAAGCAGCCGGATGCCGCAGGCTTTCAGCGCGGTGTAGATGATCTTCGAATTCTCAAGCGAGACGGGCACGGTTTAGTTGTTCGATGGAAGTTTGCGAGCTGCACCTTCGCACCAGTGAAGATTCTACGTCAGCGGGACTGTCGACTCAATTTCAGATCACGTGCGTGGCAATTCCGCAGCAGAGAAAGCCCTGGAAGGGAGAACCTCATTCGTAGCGCAACGCGACGATGGGATCCACGCGAGTGGCGCGGCGGGCAGGGATGTAGCAAGCGGCGAGCCCTACAAGCCCCAGTAAGGCGGCGACGCACGCGAAGGTGAGCGGGTCGGTGGCGCTAACACCGAAAAGCAGAGTGGATAAGAGCCGCGCGAAGCCGAGGCCGGCGAGAACCCCGACGGTGACGCCCAGAAGCGTGAGACGCGTTCCCTGACCCAGGACGAGGCGCAGGACATCGCGGCGCTGGGCGCCGAGGGCGATGCGAATGCCGAGTTCTTGCGTGCGCTGGGTGACGCTGTAAGCAATCAAGCCATAGATGCCGACGGCGGCGAGCACCAAAGCGACGGCGGCAAAGATGCCGAGAAGGAGCATAGTGAAGCGCGAGCGGGAAAGGGAATCCGCGAGAAGTTGGTCCATGGGGGCGACGGCAGCCATGGGGAGTTCCGGATCGATCTGCTGAAGTTCGTTGCGCACTGCAGATACCATCGCGAGAGGATCGTTCGAGGTGCGCACGAGAATGGTCATTCCTGACATGACGAGCTCGGGGTGCGGCCAATAAACGGTGGGTTCGGGTGAGGTGTCGAGTCCGATCTGGTGGACGTCGCCAACCACGCCGATGATCTCCGACGGCTGGATCTCATTCTCCGCGAAACTCTTCATGTAGATGGCGGCTTTCTGGCCGAGGGGATTGACGCCGTGGAGATATTTGTCCGCGAAGGCCTGGTTGATGATCGTCACGTGCTTTTCTTCCGCCAGCTCTTGCGCGTTGAAGAGGCGGCCGACGCGTAGGGGAATACTCATGGTGGCGAAATAGTCCGGCCCGACAACGCCGACGTTGGCCACCGGAAGATCGGAGAGCGCGAGCGACGGCTGGCTTAGAACATGGACGCCGGTGGCAGCGCCCAGGCCGGTGAGCGGAGGAAAGCTTTCCATGCTGGCGGAGCGGACGCCGGGGACCGCGGAGATTCTGGCGAGAAGCTGCTGGAAGAAAGCCATGCGCAATGGGTCGGTACCGTACTTGGAACGGGGAAGCGCGATCTTGAAGGTCAAGAGATGGCCGGTATCAAATCCCGGATCGACGCCAATTAGCCGGACGAAGCTGCGAATGAGCAAGCCGGAGCCGGTGAGCAAGACGAGGGCCAAGCCCAACTGTGCTACCACGAAGGCGTTGCGCGCGAAGGCGCGGCGGTTTGCGGAGGAGGAGCCGCGGCCTCCCTCCTTGAGCGTCTCCGAGATTCGCGAATGTGCCGAGATGTAGGAAGGCAGAAAGCCAAAGAGCAAACCGGCGAGAAGCGTTGCGGCGAGGGCAAAGGTAAGAACGTGGAGATCCATCGAAACGAAACGCAGGTCGAGGAGATTCCGGGGGCTAGCTGCCAGAAGAGCGTTGGTGCCCCAAACGGCGAGCGCGACGCCGATCCCGCCGCCGATCAAAGCGAGGAGCAAGCTTTCCATCAGCAACTGGCGTGCGATTCGCCAACGACTCGCGCCGATGGCAGTGCGAATGGCCATCTCGCGTTCGCGACTCGCGGCGCGGGCGAGAAGCAGGCTGGAAACGTTTGCGCAGGCAATCAGCAAGACGAAAGCGACCGCGCCGAACAGAACCAGCAAAGCGGGACGCAGATCGCCGGAAATCTGCTGGCGCAAAGGCACGACGTTGACGCCCCAGTGCCCGTTGAAATCCGAATATTCCTGCTCCAGCCGGGCGGCGATGGCGTTCATCTGGGTCTTTGCCTGCGAATGGGTGGCACCCGGATGGAGCCGCGCGACCACGGTCATGAAGCGGCCGATCTGCTTGTGATCGTGAAACGACTGCGGAAACACAAAGGGAGACCACATTTGCGGCTTTGCGCCGGTGAGTGAGCCGTCCTTAATGAACCAATTGAAATTCTGAGGCGCAACACCAACCACGGTTTCGGGATGCCCGTTCAGCAGAATAGATTTGCCGACGACGGCGGGATCGCCGGCGAAACGTTCTTTCCAAAGGCCGTAGCTGAGAATGACGACGTTGGCGTGACCGGGCTGGCCGTTTTCGGGAGTGAAGCCAGGGCCGATGATGGGATCGACTCCGAGCAGGGAGAAGAAACTCGCGGAGACGTCCTGAACGACGACTTCTTGGGGCTCGCCATTACCGGTGAGATTGTCGCGTTCGTCGAAAACAAAAGCCATGCTGGAGAAAACGGTATTGCGACTTTGCCAATCGAGAAAGTTGGGCGGAGAAACGGTGTTATGAGGGTTGCGATGCTGGGAGTTGCTTTCCCAGACCATGACCAAGTTGTCCGGATCGTGATAGGGGAGAGGGTGAAGGAGGACGGAATTGATGACGGAGAAAATCGCGGTGTTGGCGCCGATGCCAAGGGCGAGAGTGAGGACAGCGACGACGGTGAAGCCGGGGTTGCGAAGCAGCATGCGGAGTGCGTGACGAAAATCGCGTGCGGCTTCCTCCAGCCAGCCGACGATGTCTACTTCGCGAGTGTCTTCCTTGAGGAGGGCGGTATTGCCGAAGCGTTTTTGCGCTTCCTGGCGCGCTTGCTCGGGGGACATTCCGGCGGCGAGGTTGTCTGCGGCGCGCATTTCTAGGTGCGCGCGCAACTCTTCATCGAGATCCTGATCTAAGCGTTCTCTTCGAAACATGCCTCGCAGGCGAGTGATCCAGGACACGGTGCACCTTCCTTTCGGGTCTTTCAGGCGAACTGGAGAACGTGGGCGACGGCTTGCGTGAGGCGTTCCCAGTTCTTTTCTTCTTCGGCAAGTTGTTTCCGGCCTTTGGCGCTCAACCGATAGTAGCGAGCGCGGCGATTGTTCTCGGAGATGCCCCATTCCGCGCTGACCCAGCCGTCCTGTTCCATGCGGTGGAGCGCGGGATAGAGAGAGCCTTCCTCGACGCGCAGGATATCCTTTGAAACCATCTGGATGTGAAGAGTAATGCCGTAGCCGTGCAAGGGGCCGCGAGCAAGGGTCTTGAGGACCAGAAGGGCCAGGGTGCCCTGGAGAAGGTCATTTTTGGGCTTGAGCAGCGGCGCTCCTATAGATAGCTATAGGTAGAGACGGGGCGGAGAAGAAAATGTTTCTGAAAAAAAAGAGAAAATGGTGGCTGGAGGATTGGTGGCCCTGAGTGGCGCCCTGAGTGGCCCGGAGTGGCCCTGAGTGGCGCTTGTTGAGGAAGCGGGACGGGGGTATGCTTCACTGCGGATTTTGTTGTGGGCAAGGAGACGGCAATGAACATACGTGGGGGTTTGTTTGTGGCAGTGGCGATGTTGACGGCCGTGGGAGTTGCGGGGGCTCAGCAAGCTGCACCAGCGGCAAGTGCCCCGCCCAGCGGAGCGGCACCGCCAGACCTGACGCCGGTGGCGAATCCGGTGAGCGGGTTCGTGAAAGCTGGGGTGGCGCGGTACGGGAAGAACATGATCTCAGCGGCCGAAGCGATGCCCGCGGAGAAATACAGCTTCAAGCCTTCGCCGGAGATGAACTCGTTCGGGCACCTGGTGATACACATCGCGCAAACGAACAATACCTTCTGCGCCAAGATCTCCGGGCAGACGGCACCGGACGTGAAGATGGCGGAGTCGGACCCGAAGGACAAGCTGGTGGCGGCGATTAAGGACTCGTTTGCATTTTGCGCGTC
Organism: Acidobacteriota bacterium; assembly: GCA_003224525.1. GTDB lineage: Bacteria > Acidobacteriota > Terriglobia > Acidiferrales > UBA7541 > Acidiferrum. Next base: position 19,312 of record QHZB01000192.1, read on the forward strand.
GGCGCTGGCGAACCTGGACGATTCGAAACTGGGGGAGCAATTCGTGCTGTTCGGCAACCGGCCGATCTCGCGGGGAGGAGCGCTGGTGGCGCTGGGGGGCAGTTGGACGGATCACTATGCGACGCAGGCGATTTATCTGCGATTGAACGGGATTTTGCCGCCCACGGCACAGCCGGAGAAGAAATAGAGCTTCAACTTCACTTCTGAAAGCTACGCTTCCCGAGACGAAGGGGTGGCCGCTTGGAGCTCGCGGTGAGTGGAAGCGCCGCCTTTCAATTCGCGGGCGGAGCGGCCGTGGTGCAGGACGAGATGCAATAGAAACATCATGATGAGGACGCCGCCAAAAGTGACGACGATGGTGGCGCCCGTGGGGGTATCAAGCTTCACGCTTAGATAAACTCCCAACGCAGAGACTAGTGTTCCCATGGTCCAACCGATGGCGAGACGCGGGCCGATGCGGTCGGCAAAGAGCATGGCGCCAACGCTGGGGACGATCAGATAGCAGAAAACGAGCAAGACGCCGGCGATGGCCACCGACGAGGTGACCACAAATCCAAAAGAGGCGTAGAAGAGAAAATCCCAGAAACGAACGTTGAGGCCGGTCTGCTCGGCCTTGTCGTGATTCATGGAGATGAGCAGGAATTTCTTGCGAAAGAGGAAGTGAAAGAGGCCGATCCCGCTGTAGAGCAACGCGGTTTTGATCACCTCGGGCTTGGAGACGGCAAGAATATTGCCGACGAGCATGTGCGTGAGATGCTCGGTCTCCCCGGTAGCCTTGCTCATCAGGAGGATGGCCATAGCGGAGGCAACCGCATAAGCGATGCCGATAAAAGCTTCCTGGGGGATATGGCCGCGGCGCGTGCGCGCAAATGCGAAAATGGCAGCGCCGAGAAACGTGAAGCCGAGGCTGATCCAGTAGGAGCCGTGGCCATGCGGGTCCATCCCGGCGATAATGGCAACCGTGGCGCCCAGCGCGGCGATCTGCGCGAGAGCGAGGTCCACGAAAATGACGCCGCGCTCGACAACATGCACGCCAAGATAGGAATGGATGCCGGTCAGGATGAGGCTCGCCAAGAATGGCAAAATCAGAAACGGAAGAATCTCCATCGAATACTCTCCTAGTCTAGCCTAGTGGGTCTCGTCAAAAGCCTTCTTGAGCTTGGCGATGTCGTAGTCGAACAGCTTGAAGTAGTCGGTAATTTCCTTTTCGCCGCCGACCGAGGGCATCAGAACGACGACTTGCCCGCCCGTCTCGCGGGCGATGGAGTTGGGCGTCTTCAAGTCAAAGTACGGCTCGACCATGATGCTCTTCACACCCTCGCGCTTCATCTGCCCGATTAGTTCCACAGTGTGCTGGGGGCTCGGGGGAATGCCGGGACGCGGCTCGACATAGCCGACGACATTGAGGCCGAAATGTTCGGCGAAATTCGGCCAGGAGCGGTGATAGGTAACGACCTTGCGGCCGGCGTAGGGCTTCATCTGTGCCAGCCATTGCTCGTCGGACTGCTTGAGGCGCTGCTCAAAGGCATCGTAGCGCTGGGCAAAATAAGCTGCATCGTTGGGGCGCATTTCGCTGAGTTTGTTCTGGATGCCCTTGGCGATGCGCAAGGCGTTGTCCGGGTCCAGCCAGTAGTGCGGGTTCCCGAGAGGATGGACGTCGCCTTCGGCGCGGGTGACCTGGCCGGTGGGAATTTCCAGGATTTTCGCGAACCGGGAGGCGTCGAGATAACCCGGCGCGCCGACCTGAATCCTCGGATTGCTGGACTGAGTGATGAGCGGCGGCAGCCAGCCGATCTCGAGTTCGAGGCCGACAACGATGAGCAGCTCAGCCTTGGAGAGCTTCAGAAGAAAACTCGGCTTGGGATCGACAAAGTGCGGGTCTTGATAGCCGCGAGCGACGGATTCAACGTCCACTTTGTCGCCGCCGACTTCCTGCGCGAGGGACGCCAGGTCGGTGGTGGCAGTCATGATGCGAATCTTGCTGTCCGCGCGCCCAGTGAGCGGAAAGAGCAAAGCGAAGACGAGCGCAAAGGACAAGGCGAACGCGGTGAAACGAGTCTTTGTCAATAAGCGTGGCATCGAAATCTCCTCGAACGGCTTAAAACGGGTGAGCGCCGTGCGCGCCCATCACAAAAAGAAACTGGAAAAGAATTTCATTGGCATTCGAGAAATCGGATGGACCGGTCGCCAGATGACCGAAGCGGTACTGCCCACGGATCTGGCTAAATTCGCTGGGCCAATAAGTGAGGATACCGGAAAAGCCGGTATCCGTCAGACGGGCATCGGTGGCGTGGCCGCTGCGGTCGAAGCGTCCACCGACGGTCCAACGGCGGTTTACGCGGTATTCCGCGGAGGAGTACATGCCAAAAGCATGTTGCGTTTGAAAAAGATTCGGGACCGCAGCAGAGAGCTGGTCACGCGCGCTCCAGAACAGCTCGGTGCGGAACAAGAAGGAATTGTAGATAGCGCGGCGCAGAGGCTTCCAGCGGAGTGTAGCGTCTCCGCTATACAGATTGGTCAGGAAGTTCGAGCCGAGGTTGTTGTGGCCGCGCGCGTAGGAGAGGCCGAGATCCAGGTTGGTGGATTCGGACAGGTCGCGATAAGCGCGCAGGTGGCCGACGACGCCGACATCCTGGCGACGGCTGGCCTGGAACACATCCGCGGAATCACCGCGTAATACCTCCGCGCTTCCTTCGAGGAACCAGTTCTTGGGCGCGGGCAGAAAACGCGAGAGGAACAAGCCGGCGTCATCGATGCCGTCTTCGCCGCCGACTAAATTGTTGGTGACGAGGGGCCGGTCAATGAACGGCAGGGCGTGATTGTGAATGGTGTTGACCTTGCCAAAGTCGGCGCGCTTCTTACCGACCTTGAGCAACAGACCTCCCGGGAGCGATGTAAAGGTGACATAAGCCTCTTCGACGTTTACGCCCGTCTCGCCGAAGGAGATGAAGGCATCGGCGCGCGCATATGGATCGATGATGGCCTGCATACCTACTTCGGACTCGTGCATCTCCAGCGAACGTTCTGGCGAGACTTTATTGTGGCCCGCGGTGCCAATGAAATCGCCGATCAGGCTGATGTCCGGATTGAGAAGTTTTGCGTTGCCCGACGCACCTCCGAAAGTCTGTGTTTGCGCGACCTGCGCAGCGGCCGGGGCAGGAGACGAGGGCAGCATACCCGGCTCGGGGTGCGCGGAGGCTAGCAGAACTTGCGGTCCGGAAGATGGTTGCGGTGATTTCGTTTCGCGAAGTTCTTTTAGCTCGCTGCGCAAGAGTGTTACTTCGCCAGCGAGAGTGCGGACTTGTGCTTCGAGCGCTTTCATGCGCGCGTCTTCGGTGTTTGCCGGGGAAACGTCGCGCTTAATTGCTACAGAAGTCGCGTCCTGAGCGTGCGCGCTGGAGGAGAAAAGAAGCAGGACGGGCAGAACAGCAAATCGTTTCATGACATTACTCCTGAGTCTATGGAATCGAGCCTTTGTTGCAGTGAACGTGGAGGCTGCTATGGGAAAAACGGAGAAAGCTATAGGGCGGGAGGCGCGCGGGGAGAGATGGCGCGCGGAACTGCCGAGGATACCCAAACAACCAAAGGAGCGATTTCGAGCCGGTTCATGACCGGCACAATAGCAATGTTGGGCGACTGCGAGGCGATCACGGAGGCCGCTGTCGAGCAAACCGGGCAAATGTGCGAGGCGGACGGCGTGGTCGTCAAGTCCGTGCAAAAGTGGAACTGCGCCCCAAGGAAGAAGACCCCGAGGAGCAACGCCAAAATGCGGATGCCGTGAGACTTGGCCTGCATGTGCTTACTAAGACGAAGCTTAAGCAAGAATGGTTGCGGGGTCAAGAAAACCATTTCCTTCCTGGGGTGCCTGTTTGCAACTAATCGGGATTTTCAGTCATCCAAAGTGCTAAGGTAAAGTGTAGATAGATGTATCTGCGGGAAGCTATTTTCGGACGAACGGTTGTGCGCCGCGCGCTGGCACTGCTGGCTTCGGTCGCGCTGCTTTATTTTGCTGCCGGCGGCTCTCTGTTCCACCAACATACGGGTGGGCCCGATACCGCCTGCCATATCTGCCAAGTGCTGCACATGCCGGCGCTGGCGGCTGCCCGGCTGGACCTCGTCAGCACGCCACAGATCATCACTCGGTATTCTTCGCTGCCGCAGCACGCAGCGCCCAGCGATTCCTTCTCTCTCGATCGCGCCGGGCGCGCACCTCCCGCTGGCTAGTTCCACACCCCTTAGCTTGAAGTGTATTTCCGAGCGCTGACCGTTCTAAAAGTCGGCGTCACCGCCATTTTTCAGGCGGCTCCTATCCACACAAAACAGAAAATAACTCTCGAAAGGGATGGAGAAAAAATGTTGAAGCGTTTGAGTATCAGCGTGGTGTTTGCTCTAGGGCTGGTGTTGTCTGTTGCGGTCGCTCCCGCGAACGCGCAGTTGGGAAACGCAGGCTCGATTGAGGGAGTGGTAAAAGATTCCTCTGGCGGAGTGATTCCCGGCGCGAAGGTCGAAATCTCCTACTCCGTAAGCGGATATCAACGTGAGACCACCACTGGCAGCGATGGAAGCTTTCGTTTCACAAACGTACCTTTCAACACGTATCACCTCGTGGTGACAACGTCCGGATTCGCGCCCTATACACAGGACGTGGATGTACGCTCCAGCGTACCGACGGGCATACAGATCGCGCTCAAACTCGGCACGGCGGCAACCAGCATTACGGTCGAGGCGAATGGAGGCGACCTGCTCGAGAAGGACCCCAGTTTCCATACAGATGTTGACACCGGCTTGACCGATCGGATGCCGCTGGAGAGCCAGTCTTCTTCGGTGAGTTCACTGGTGACGCTGGCGACGCCGGGCGTGGTGGCGGACTCGAACGGGCTGTTTCACGGACTCGGCGACCACGCCGAGAATTCGTTCTCCGTGGATGGCCAGCCCATCACGGATCAGCAAAGCAAGGTCTTCTCGAACCAGATTCCGCTGGATTCCATTCAGTCGCTGGAAGCGGTCTCGGGAGGCCCGCCCGCCGAGTACGGCGGCAAGACGAGCCTGGTGATTAAGGTGACTACGCAATCGGGCCTCGGGGTGACCAAGCCGAAAGGAACGATATACAGCTCTTATGGCAGCTTCGGCTCAATCACCGGCGGCTTCCGGCTGGCCTTTGGCGGCCAGAAGTGGGGAAACTTCATCGCTGCGAGCGGGTTGAACAGCAGCCAGTTTCTCGACCCACCGGAACTCCACGCCATCCACGACAAGGGCAATGAGGAGAATCTGTTTGACCGAGTCGATTACAACGTCACCGGCGCAGATTCGATTCACACGAACTTTCAATACACACGTTCGTGGTTCCAGACGCCCAACACGATTGATAACTTGAATACGGATCCCATGGCAACCGACCCCCTCACCGGCGCTCAATTACCGGCGCAAGATCAGCGTGCTCAAATCAAGACGTTCAACATCGCGCCGGTGTGGACCCGCCTGATCAGCACTACGACGCTGTTCACCTTCGGCGGTTTCGTCCGTCAGGATCGCTTTAACTACTACCCGAGCGGAAACGTGTTTGCGGACGGCACCGGACTCATTCCCGGCGGTTCCTCGGCGACGCTCAATCAGCAGCGAAAATTGACCAACGCGGGCCTTCGCTCGGACGTGTCCTACGTGAAGGGCAAGCACAACCTCAAGGCCGGCGTGACGTTTCAACATACGTTCCTGACGGAGGATTTCAACTTCGGGATTACGGATCCAGCCTTCAACGATCCGGCGAGCCCCTCCTTCAACCCGCTGTTGGCTTGCTATGATCTGACCCGCCCGACACCGAATCCAGCCGACGGCTGCGCCGGTCCCGCGAGCACGCTGTTCCATTTTCAGGGGCATACGGACGTTAAGGAGCTCGGGCTGTACCTGCAAGACACCATCAACGTGGGCAACTGGGCTTTTAATGTGGGACTACGCGGTGATGTGTACCGCGGAATCGTTCACGATTGGCAGCCGGAGCCGCGCGTGGGCTTTGCCTATAACGTCAAGAAAACGAACTCCGTTCTACGCACCTCTTATTCTCGTGTCCTAGAGACGCCGTTCAATGAAAACCTGATTCTGGCAAGCCTGGGGGCCAGTAACCCGGTCGTCGTGGACGTAATCGGTGGCGCGAGCTTACAGGCGCCCATTCGCTCCGGCCAGCGCAATCAGTTCAACGCCGGCTTTCAGCAAGCTTTCGGAAAGTACGCAGTGGTGGATGCGGACTATTTATGGAAATACACGCACAACGCGTACGATTTCTCCACCTTCGGCAACACCCCGATCTTTTTCCCGATCGCCTGGAAGAGCTCGAAGATTGATGGGCCTTCCGTGCGCGTGAGCATGCCGAATTTTCATGGCTTCACGGCACTGGCGGTGCTTGCTCACGTCCGTGCGCGCTATTTCCCACCGCAGATCGGCGGACTGGGCTCCAGCATCACGGGCGGCGAAGTATTTCGCATCGACCACGACCAGGCCTTCAATCAGACCACACATTTCCAGTACCAGCCCTGGAAAGCCCTTCCGTGGGTCGGTTTCAACTGGCGCTATGACAGCGGTCTGGTAGCCAGCAACCCCAATCTTGATAATTTCCAGGATGCGGCGAGTTTTCTCGATGCCGCTCAGCAGGCGGCTATTGGGCTCTTCTGCGGCAAGAACGTAGCGACCCGTACCAACCGGATTACCAGTTGCCCGGCCGGTACACCCGAAGGCGCAAAGCTGCTTAATGTCGCAGGCGCGACATTCGACCTGGACCACAACCCCTCGCGCGTCAAACCGCGCAACCTGTTTGATATGAGCGTGGGGGACGACAATTTGCTTCACGGCGACCGCTACAAGTGGAGCGTGCGTCTCACGGCCATCAACTTGACGAACAAGACGGCGCTCTACAACTTCCTTTCCACATTCAGCGGAACGCACTTCGTCACGCCGCGAGCGTACACGGCGGAGCTGGGCTTCCACTTCTAAACAAATGCCAGAAACGTCCAGGTAGTTTCCCCTACCGGAAAGATGAGCTACTTCTGCGCGAGGTAGGTTTTCGCTTCGGCGAGCTCTGGCCGATCGGCGCCTGCGCCGCAGATTTCGGCTAGCTTTGCGTAAAACGACTGCGCTCCACCGGTGTCGCCGGATGCTTGTAGAGAGCGTGCGGCACCCAGAAGACCGTCAAAGCGGTTTGGCGAGTTCTTCAGGACCGTCTTGTATTCGGCGATGGCTTCGGAAGGACGCTTGAGTTCCAGGAGCATATCCGCGAGCATTTCGCGGGCGGGGATGCCGACGGATTCGCCGCCATCTTTGTCCTGACGGTCGGCCCCGGCGCGCAGCTCCCCGAGAGCTTCGTTCGATTTTCCCTTGGCGAAGGCCAGCCAGGCTTCGGCTTCGCGGAGATCCGTGGCCTTTTCTGCGGAGACTGTGTAGCCGTTCTTTTTAGAGCGTTTCTCGCGGTCAGCGACGAGCTGGGCAAGTTCCTGGACGTCGGATTCCGCGCCGGCCACGTCGCCACTGCGCGCTTTGCCGATAGCGCGCGCCCAAAACGTGGTGTCCTGCCAATTCTTGCGAGTCGCTGGAACCGGCAAATCGGCCGCTTCTTTCCAGCGGTGTAATTCGAGCGTAGTCCGCGCGGCGAGATAGGCGCGGTGGTCGGCTTTATCTTCATCACTCGCCCCGACGACGTGATTGGTGTGCTCGATGAGTTCGCGTGCCTTAGCTTCCTGGCCGCTCTGAAGATAGGAGTAGCTCAGGAAGTCGATGGCATGGGTCTGGTAATGAAATTCCGCTTGGTGCATTTCCGCGGCATGAGCAGCGGAAGCCGTCGCGGCAATATTCGAAGTGATGGAATCCTGCCAGAGACCGAGGCGCACGAAGATGTGGGAAGGCATGTGCAAGGCGTGCGCAGAGTCCGGTGCGATGGCCGCGTAGCGGCGGGCGGCTTCGAGGCCCTGCGCTGCGAATTCGGGACGATCGGTGGCGTGTATCAAATAATGAGCCACGCCCGGATGATCGGGATGCTGCTGAAGGAGAGGATCAAGAATGGAAATAGCTTTCTGGAGATTTGCAGTGGTATCCACGTCTTCGTCTGCCAGCGAAACGAGGGAGAGCGCATAGAATGCGCTGAATTCCACATCACCGGGAGATTGCGCGTGAAATTTCTCAAGTGCCGAGGAGTAGGCCTGTGTTCGCTCGGCATGCGTCATCTTGGATTTTTTCTGAAAGAAAGCGGCGGCGGAGTTGATAAGACCTTGTTCCCGCGGATCGTTCAAATGGAGTTTTTGCGCCTTCTCGATGTCGCTGCGGCCCTCTTTCAGAGTTTTGTCGTCCGGAAAATCCCACAGTTGATGGAACAGCGCCATCGCTTTGCCCCAGTACGCGATGGCGCACTTCGGTTCGCGGGTGGCCGCGTCGGCAAAGGTCTGCTCGGATTCCGTGTATTGGAAGGAGTGGAGGAGCGCGACGCCTTTTTCGATCGTGGCTTGCACTTCCGCGGCGCAACTCGTCGGGAAATTCACTTTGCCGAGCTGATCGGGCGGCGCGGCGGACAAGCTATCCGCCCGAAGCGCTGCGGGTTGCAGAGCAAGAATAAAGAAGAGCAGCCCGAAAGTAGAGCTGCACCGTAATTGATTTCGCATGCCGCTTCCTCCTATTGCCGTCAATGATTCTAACTCCGGTCGTCGTGTTTGGCGGAGTTAAACCTTTTGGCGGCGGGGGGCCACGACGGTTGGACGCGGCTTTGGCGCGGAGGCTACAATGGGGATGGAGCGGTTCTTCGAAGCAGGTGCGGGAGTGAAAGCTGTTTGAACCAATGACGAATCTCTGAGGTGCTGCGGATAGACAGCCTGTGAGCACGGCCTGTCCCGCTGGCGGGTCCCATCCGGTGGCCAGGATGAAGACGCGCGAGCGGGGCAGGAAAGCCTAACGGCTGGCTCGTGGCGCCCTACTATTTCAGAGGTTCACGGCCTAGCTCTCCACGGCCAAGCGGTCCGCTCCATGATAGTTTTCAGTCGTCAGTATTCAGTCGCCAGTTCAAGATGAAACTTTCTAAACGGCGATTTATGGCCGAAAACGAAGAAACATTATTTGAAGCTGAGAAGATTCTTGGTGGGAGAGATTGTGACCGTTCTCCGGCACAGGCAATATTGCGAGCGAGGGCTCTGCCTTTCCCACTGAACACTCTGAACTGATTACTGACAACTGCCTTCATGCGCGTACTTTTCCTAGGGGACATCGTCGGCTCGCCGGGACGGCAGATCGTTCACGATCGCCTCGCGGACATCGTTGCCGAGCGGCAGATCGATCTGCTCATCGCCAACGGCGAGAATTCGGCGTCGGGATTCGGGATCACCCCGAGGCTGGCGGAAGAGCTTCTAAAAATGGGAATCGATGTGCTCACCGGCGGAAATCACAGCTGGGACCGCAAAGAGATTCTGGAATACCTGCCGCACGAGCCGCGGCTGCTGCGTCCGGCAAATTTTCCCGAAGGCAATCCTGGCAGCGGGCTCTATGCCGGGACGGCCAAGAATGGCGTGAAATACGCCGTGCTGAACCTGCAGGGGCGCGTGTTCATGGCTCCGATTGACGATCCTTTCCGGAAAGCCGACAGCGAGCTGGCGAAAATTCCAGAAGATGTCGCTTTCGTGTTCGTGGACATGCACGCGGAAACGACTAGTGAGAAGATCGCCATGGGCTGGTATCTGGACGGACGCGTGACCGCGGTCGTCGGCACGCACACGCATGTGGCCACCGCCGATGAACACGTTCTTCCACAAGGCACGGCTTATATCACGGACGCGGGAATGACCGGGCCGCATGGCGGGGTGATCGGAATGGACCGCAACGGCATCATCACGAAATTTCTCAATGGCCTGCCAGCGCGGTTCGAGGTGGCTTCCGGCAACGTGCAGATGAACTGCGTCTTGATCGAAACCGACGACGAAGGTCCGCGCAATGCCGCCGGCCGTCTCCGTGCCCGCTCCATCGAACGCCTCCGCTTCGGTATTGACTAATCGTTACGGCACGCGGCTGCAACGCGGGGCAACCTGGGCGCGTCCGTAGTAATCTGAAGATTCATGCGACAGAGGGTGGGTCCAATCTTGAGAGTTCTTGCGGTGCCGTGTCTGCTGGTGTGCGCGGCTGGAAATGCGGCTGCTCAGGACGAGGGCGACCTCACCGCCAAGCAGCGGGTTTTTCCGGGCGTGGGTCCCGGGCTGCGCTCGGTGAAGCGGGGCGCGGATGGGCGGCTGTATATTCTGGCTTCGCCGTCGCCCGGCTTGCTGGTGTTCGACGCACAGGGCAAGCAGGTTCTCTCCATCGGCGAACTTCCCGGGGCCGATGCCAGCGCCAAGGCCGGCCGCGCTTTGATCACTTTCGGCGAAGACTGTGACGGCGCCGCCGACGGAAAGATTTACGTGGCGGACCGCGGCGCCAACCTCATACAGGTTTTCTCCACTGACGGCACGTTGCTTCGTTCGATTTCCATAAAGGCCCCCATTTCCGTTGCGGCGCTGCCTGAAAGCGAAATTGCCGTTGGGACGCTTGGGGAGCCACATTTAGTTACCGTTTTCGACAAAAACGGCCGGGACGTGCGAGAGTTCGGCGATCCGGAGCCGCTTGCCGAGCGCGAGGAGTTGAATCGTTATCTGAGCATCGGGCAGCTTGCCACGGACGCTCAGGGGCATCTCTACTATGCTTTTGCTTACCTGCCGGAGCCGACAGTGCGGCAATATGACCGCTTGGGCTATGCGGGACAGGATATTCAGTACACTGCTCTCGAGGCCATGCCCGCGGCGCAGGCCGCGCGCAAGGAGATCGTGCGCCAGGAGCGCCGCGGCGGTCAGCCGTCGTTCAGGCGCATTCTTACAGCTGTAGGCGTCGATTCGACGAATGGGGAAGTCTGGATCGCGTTGTACAACACACTGCTGCATTTTGATAAGGAAGGAAACCGGCGCGCCAGTTATAAACTCTACACCCCACAAGGCGCCCGGCTCGAAGCCAACACCATTCTCGCGGAGAAGGACCGCCTGATCATCGGGAACGATCCGCTGGGCATCTACGAATTCGCCCGGCCCGACAAAAAAAATCCCCAATAAGCCGAGTTTTCCTCAGGCCAACTTACGGGTGTTCTGTGCAAGGTTCGTGCGCAGCGTGAAAATATATTCACAAATGCCGCAAAAATCAGCGCCCAACAACGAAGTTGCACGAGCGCAGTGCTTGTGGAAAAACTGTGCATGGAGTGTGAACGCCGGTGAATGCCTTCTCCTATTTTTCTCTTGCCCCCTACGCGCCAATCAGGGACAATCCCGCGCTGACTCATAGCAGCGGCACGTGGGCCGACAATTCCAGACGGGCAGCGCGCGGAGCGACAGGGGCGAAGTAGAGCGTTCCAGTGCGGGCAGGAATCCCGAAGCCTGAAGAAAGACGCAAACAAACCTGCTTTCCACAGCTTTTTCACATCTGTGGAAATAGCACGGGGTTTTCTTTTCTCTTCCGATGACAACTGCACCTCAAATTGGGCGTGAGCGCGAAACTACGAGTTCCTGGGACAAATTTCTCGATCGGGTGAAGTCCCGGGTCAGCATCAATACCTACACGACTTGGTTCCAGCCGACCAGGCTGAACCGGGCCGAGGGCGACACCCTCTATGTGCAGATCCCCAGCACCGTCTTCCGGCAGGTTTTGACGCGCACTTACGGGGACATCGTCAAGGCCGTCTTTCATGAAGTCGGCACGCCGAACATGAAGGTGCAATACGTGTGCACCGAAGAGGAGCCGGTTCAGCCGGCACCGGTGGTCTCCGGCGTGAAACAAGCCAAGTTGGATTTTGAGAGCAGCGACCACCAGCTCAACATGCGCTACACGTTTGATTCGTTTGTCGTCGGGAAGTCCAACGAATTCGCGCATGCCGCTTCGCGCGCGGTGGCCGAGCAGCCTTCGAAAGCCTACAACCCGCTGTTCCTCTACGGCGGCGTGGGCATGGGCAAGACGCACTTGATGCACGCCATCGGTCACACCATCAAGAAGCGCAATCCCGCGATGCGGCTGAGCTACGTCAGCGCGGAAAAATTCACTATCGAAGTGATCAATTCGCTGCGTTTTGACCGCATGATCAGTTTCCGCGACCGTTTTCATACCGTGGATGTCCTGCTGGTCGACGATATCCAGTTCATCGCTGGAAAAGAGCGGACGCAGGAGGAGTTTTTTCATACCTTCAACGCGCTCTATGAGCAGCAGAAACAGATTGTCATTTCCTCGGACTGCCTGCCGAAGGAAATCAACTCCATCGAAGAGCGCCTGCGCTCGCGGTTCGAATGGGGATTGATTGCGGATATTCAGCCGCCGGACCTCGAGACCAAGATCGCCATTCTGCAGAAAAAGGCGGAGAACGACCGCTTTAGCCTGCCGGACGACGTGGCGGAATACATCGCGCGGGCCATCAAGTCCAACGTGCGCGAGCTCGAAGGTGCGTTGACGCGGCTGATGGCCTACGCCTCGCTGACGGGCGCAACGGTTTCGCTGGCGACAGCGCAGCAGGTGCTGCGCAACATCATTGCCTCCCAGGAAAAGCGGGTCACCATCGACCTGATCCAAAAACGCGTCAGCGAGCACTTCAATCTGCGGGAGCAGGACCTGAAGGTCCGCAGTAACACGCGTGCGATCGCCTTTCCGCGCCAGGTGGCGATGTATATCGTCAAGCAACTCACCACCGCTTCGCTTCCGGAGATCGGCCGGCAATTCGGCGGCAAGCACCATACCACGGTGCTGCATTCGATCAACAAAATCGAAGAGTTGCGGCGGTCGGACAAAGACCTGAACCGCACCATCACGCGCCTGATGGACGCGTTACAGTAACCCGCAACGGTTCTCTCGCACCTTACTCCGAAACGCGGGCCGCTCCCCCCGCAACTGTTTTGCGCTTTCCTTCTGCAATTGTTGCGCACTGTGCTTTCTGATCCTTCGAAAAAGATTTCCTGGTAATCCTGTATTCGTGTTCTGTGGAGAAGGTTTGAGAAAGGTGCGGAAAATATGTTGATGGAAGTAGACCAAAATTCTGAAATTCGCGGCGGACCGGCTGGTAGGGCTCTGTTTTCAAAGATTCTCACAAAGCGCCACTTGCCATTCAAATCCGTAAACTGCCTACGCCATTGGAGCTTACGGAGGTTTCCACAGATTCACAGCGCTCATCACAACAACAAGCTTTATAGCTTTCTAATATTCAAGAATATCTTGCGGTGATAATTGTGGTTGAGCGTCGTTGCGTTTGGGTTTTTGGCGGCGAGCGTAGGGAGATAGCAGTGTTTCCCACCTATTTCCACAGCGCCGGAGCATGCAGCGGACTTTATACTTTAGGAAAAAGCGAGTACAGTACCGCAGCGGTAGAAATTAAGGCTACGGAAGGCGTTAACGCCGTCCTAGTCGAGGGTAAACTTCCATAATGACCTCACCCGGAACGGCACGCGAGGAACATCAAGCGATGGAATTCAGCGTCACAAAGTCCGCGCTGTTGAACGAACTCTCAACGACGCAGGGAGTCGTCGAGCGCAAGACCACGATTCCCATTCTGTCGAACCTATTGGTTGAGGCCCAGGGGAGCCAGTTGACGATCACGGCGACCGACCTTGAACTGAGCATTCGTACGTCGTGCGAAGCCACCATCAAGAAGGAAGGCGCCGGAACTATCTCCGCCAAGAAACTTCTGGAACTCGTGCGCCTGCTTCCCGAAGGCGAGATCAAGGTTAAGCTTCTCGAGAATCACTGGGTGGAGGTCGTCAGCGATAAGAAGAAATATAAGCTGGTAGGCATGGCCAAGGAGAACTTCCCTGCGCTGCCGGTGATGCCCCACACGCTGGTAAAAATTCCCGCCGCGATCGTCGAGAACCTCATCAGGAAAACGAAATTCGCGATCTCCATGGAAGAGTCGCGGTACACGTTGAACGGCGGACTGCTGATCCTGAAGCCGGACACGCTGGCGATGGTGGCGACCGATGGCCACCGCCTGGCGCTCGCGGAGACCGATCACAAACTGGCGGGACTGAATGGCGAAGTAAAAGTGCTTATTCCGAAGAAGGCCATGGACGAAGTCGAAAAGCTTTCCAGCGCCGCCGGTTCCGACGCACACCTCGAATTTGCAAAAGACGAAAGCCACCTTTTTTTCCAGGTCGGCCACCGGCTGCTGATTTCGCGCATTCTCACCGGCCAATTCCCGAACTACGAGGCGGTGCTCCCTCGGGACAACAACAAGAGTGTAGTCATCGAACGAGCGGAATTGAGCGATGCGGTGCGCCGCGTCTCGCAGCTCGCCGATCAGCGCTCCCACGCCGTGAAGCTGGCCGTTTCGAAAGAAGGCATCGAAATCTCCGCCGCGAGCCCGGAATACGGCGAAGCCAAAGAAACCATCGAGAAAGAATTCAAAGGCGATCCCATCGCCATCGGCTTTAATTCCAGTTACATGCTGGATTTTCTTGGCGCCGCGGCCGATGGCCCGATCAGCATCGAACTGAAGGACGAGCAATCCGCCGGGCAGATGCGGCCGCTCGCCGACGAGTCCTACCGCTACCGCTATATCATCATGCCCATGCGCATCTGATTTTTTTTTGGAGGCGCGATCACTTCTTGAGGTCACCATTTTTTGGCTTCAAGTTCTCGCTTCCGGCGCCGCTACATGGCTTCGGACTCATTCCATCAGCTTCTAAAAGGAACTAAACTCCGCGCGCACATTTATGCCTGCAGGTCGAACCTGTAAACCACCGGAAACAGGCAACTTATATAGATTCTTTGCAGTTTCAATTGCTTGAGAAAAAGCCCCGATTCGGGTACAATTCTGGGGTTGTCGATTCGCTTTAAATCTCCTTCAAATCGACACGTCCGCCAGGAAATGTGACCAGAGAAATGGGGCTTCGCGCCAGGAGCTCGGGGCACGGACCTGGAGAAACATGAGTCTTCGCCACGTCTCGCTGCGCGAGATGGGATGGAGCAGGAACCCTACGAGTTTCGGATTCGCGAGGGCGAACCGGAATCACAGGGTAGGCGACGTACGGATCATTCCGCAAGCACGCCTTCCTTGCTTCACACAAAACGAGTTTTGAGCGCGGACGCGCACTCCGAATTGCCCGGAGTCTGTCCAACGCCGCAGGTACACGCGATATGTTGCTGCGCCAGGAGAAAAAATGGGCGACAAGGAAAACGTAGTTGGCACGCCGCAGGGCGGCCACAAGTACGACGCGAAGTCGATTAAAGTTCTCGGCGGCCTCGAAGCCGTGCGCTTGCGCCCCGCGATGTATATCGGCTCGACTGGAGAGATGGGCTTGCACCACCTCGTCTGGGAAGTCGTCGACAATTCGGTCGATGAAGCCATGGCGGGCTTCGCGGACGAGATTAACGTCACCGTGCACGCTGACAACTCCGTTACCGTGGTGGACAACGGCCGAGGCATCCCCGTGGACATGCATGCCACGGAGAAGCGCCCCGCGGCGGAAGTTGTGCTGACGGTGCTGCACGCGGGCGGAAAATTCGATAGCGACACATACAAAGTTTCAGGTGGTCTCCACGGCGTGGGCGTCTCCGTCGTCAACGCGCTTTCCGATTGGCTGGAGCTGGAAATTTCGCGCGATGGCGCGGTCTGGGAACAGACTTACGAAAAAGGCAAGCCCACCAACAAGCTGAAACAAACCGGCAAGACGCGCAAAACCGGGACGAAAGTTACCTTCCATCCCGACCCGACGATTTTCGAGAAGACCGTCTACAGTTTCGACACTCTGGCGCAGCGCTTGCGCGAACTGGCCTTTCTGAATAAGGGCTTGCTGATCACGCTCACCGATGAGCGTACCGAAAAGACCGCGGAATTCAAGTTCACGGGCGGCATCACGGAGTTCGTCAAGCATCTGAATCGCGGGAAAGCCACGCTGCATGATTCGCCGGTTTATATCGAAGGGAAGCGCGGATCTGTAGAGATCGAAATCGCGCTGCAGTACAACGATACCTACGGTGAAAATGTATTTGCTTTTGCGAACACCATAAATACCGTCGATGGCGGCACGCACCTCTCCGGCTTCCGATCCGCGCTGACGCGCTCGATCAACAACTTCGCTTCGTCGGCTGGCATGCTCAAGGAACAAAAAGACGAAGTCACCATCACGGGCGATGACGTTCGCGAAGGCCTGGTCGCCGTGGTCAGCGTGCGGCTGCCGCAACCGCAGTTTGAAGGACAGACCAAAGGCAAGCTCAACAGCGACATCAAGGGCGATGTCGAGCAACTCGTCAACGAGAAGCTCGGCGAATGGTTTGACAAGCACTCGACCGTGGCGCGGCGAATTATCGGCAAGTGCATTGAAGCGGCGCGCGCCCGCGAAGCCGCTCGCAAAGCGCGCGAGTTGACGCGCCGCAAGTCCGCGATGGATTCGAGCGGCCTGCCGGGAAAACTTGCTGATTGCCAGGAGCGCGATCCCGCGCGGTGCGAACTTTTCGTCGTCGAGGGTGAGTCCGCGGGCGGCTCCGCGAAGATGGGCCGCGATCGCAAATATCAGGCGATTCTTCCGCTCAAGGGCAAAATTCTTAACGTTGAGAAGGCGCGTTACGACAAGATGCTCGGCCACGAGGAAATTCGCGCCATCATCACCGCGCTGGGCACCGGCATCGGCAAAGACGATTTCGACGCCGGGAAGCTGCGCTATCACAAAATTATTCTGATGACCGACGCGGACGTCGACGGCAGCCACATCCGCACACTGCTGCTGACGTTTTTCTTCCGCCACATGAAGGAATTGATCGAGCGCGGGCACATCTACATCGCGCAGCCGCCGCTGTACCGCGTGAAGCGCGGGAAGACGGAAAAATACATCCGCGACGAAGGTGATTTCGCGCGCGAACTGATGAAGCGCGCCACGGAAGACCACGTCGTAAAAGCCAAGGAAGGCGTGTCACTTGAAGGCGTAAAGCTTACCTCGTTCCTGTTGAACGTGCAGGAGTACGAAGCTGCCGCGGCGAAACTCGGCCGCAGGCTGCGGGAACACGGCCTCGTCGAACTGCTCGCCGAAAGCGGCCTCGAGAAAAAAACGGACTTTGAGGACAAGAAGGCGCTCGAAAAACTATTGAAGCAACTGGAGAAGACCAAGCTGAAACTCGAAGGCAAAATCAACTTCGATGAAGAACACAGTTTGTACGAAATCCAATTTGGCCCGCCGCACAGCCAGAAGATCAATTGGGCGGTGGCGTCGACGGCGGAATACAAGCGACTGCGCGGGCTCGCCAAGCAGATCGAAGAATTCAACCATCCGCCGTTCACCGTTGCTCGCAACGGCGACAAGGTGACGAAAGAAAAGGCCACCGACGTACTCAACTACGTGGTGGAAGACGCCAAGAAAGATTTCACCATCACGCGATTCAAGGGCTTGGGCGAAATGAACGCCGAGCAATTGTGGGACACCACGATGAACGCGGACACGCGGACGTTGCTCCAGGTGAAACTCGAAGACGCTGTAGCGGCAGAAGATATTTTCACGACGCTCATGGGCGAAAACGTCGAGGCGCGCCGCAAATTCATAGAGGATAACGCGCTGGAAGTCGTGAATTTGGATATTTAGCAAGATTCTGATGCTTTATCAACTGGGATGGGCGACATTGCCGGGGCTGCGGGGACTGAGTTGCAGCGGGTTTCGAGCGACGCCCACAACTTCGCCTGACCATGAACGCGGCGTGGCGCTTGATTTTGCCAGCGACACTGAGCGCGATGAGTTTTTGAAGAAATTAGAAGAGCATTTTGCGGTGCGGCGGTTTACGAATTCGGCTGATGCCTTCGATACGGTCAAGGCGTACGCGATTGAGCGCGCCGCGAAGGGTTAAAGCGTTGCTTCGAGGGGTGCAGCATGCTGCGCTCCTCGACCGGAGAATTTCAGCAACAGCGAGGGGAAATGGCGGACGAAACGAATACATCAGTACTGCTTCCGATCGATATCGAAGCAGAAATGAGGAAGTCGTATCTCGACTACGCGATGAGCGTGATCATCGCGCGTGCGCTGCCCGACGTGCGCGACGGGTTGAAGCCGGTGCAGCGGCGCATCCTCGTGGCCATGAACGACCTCGGCTTGGCGTCCAACCGCGGCTACCGCAAATGTGCCAAGATTTGCGGCGACACTTCCGGCAATTATCACCCGCACGGTGAAGCGGTCATTTACCCCGCAATGGTGCGTCTCGCCCAAGACTTCAACCTGCGCTACATGCTGGTCGACGGGCAGGGAAACTTCGGCTCGGTTGACGGCGATCCCCCGGCGGCCATGCGGTACACCGAAGCGCGGCTGGCGAAGATCTCCGAAGACATTCTCGCCGACCTGGAAAAAGAAACCGTCGATTTCATTCCGAACTTTGATCAGACGCGCGAAGAGCCCGTGGTTCTGCCGTCGCGCATTCCGAATCTGCTCGTCAATGGGGCGAGTGGCATTGCCGTCGGTATGGCCACGAACATCCCGCCGCACAATCTGCGCGAAATCGTGGATGCTGCGATTCTGCTGATCGAAAAGCCCGATGCGACGCTGAAAGAGGTCATGAAGATTGTTCCAGGGCCTGACTTTCCGACCGGGGCGTACATCGCGGGCCGCGAAGGCATCGAAGCCGCTTACAAAACGGGCCGCGGCAGCTTTACCATGCGCGCCAAAGCCGCCATCGAAGAGACCACCAAAGACCGCGAAAGCATCATCATCACCGAGATTCCGTACCAGGTGAACAAAGCGCGCCTGATCGAGCGCATCGCCGAACTCGTGCAAACCAAGAAGCTCGAAGGCATTTCCGACGTGCGCGATGAATCCTCGCGCGAAGGCATGCGCATCGTCATCGAGCTGAAGCGCGGTGAAGAATCGCAGCTCATCCTCAATAATCTTTTCAAGTTCACGCAGATGCAGGAATCGTTCGGCATGATCCTGCTCTCCATCGTTGGCGGGCAGCCGCGCGAACTGGGCTTGATCGCCATGATCAAGCTGTTCATCGAGCACCGCATCGATGTAATCCGGCGCCGCACGATTTTCGAATTGAAGAAAGCCGAACAGCGCGAGCACATATTGCTCGGCTATCAGATTGCGCTGGACCACCTCGACAACGTGATTCGCGTTATTCGTGGATCGTCCAGTCGCGTGGACGCCAAGGAAAACCTGTTCAAGTATTTCAGCGAACAGGACGTCAACATCACGGAAAACGGAAAGTCCAAGAAAATCGAAGGCGTGAAGCTGGACGGCCGGAAGTACCGCGCACAGGGAGCGCTGGAAATCGAAGCGGCCGGCCGTGGAAACGCGCTCGGGCTCAGTTATGCGCAGATCGACGCCATCCTCGAATTACAACTGCACCGGCTGACGCAGCTCTCCATCGACGAAATCCTCAAGGAATTGAAGTCCATTCGCGAATTGATCGCCGAGTTGCGCGAGATTCTGGCAAGCGACAAGAAACTCAAGCAGGTCATCGTCGGCGAGCTGCGCGAAGTGCATAAAGCGTACGGAGACGATCGCCGCACGCAGATCGTCGACAAGGTCGACGAGATCAAGCTCGAAGACTTGATCGCCGACACGGAGATGCTGATTACCGTCAGCCACGCGGGGTATATC
>QHZB01000193.1 GCA_003224525.1 Acidobacteriota bacterium
TTACCGCGCTGGTCGCAGCGCGTAATTTGCAAGAAGCGGACAAGTTCGTCTTCATGGCCACGAAGAGCGGCACGGTGAAAAAGTCGGCGCTGACAGAATTCTCCAACCCGCGCTCGACCGGCATCATCGCCCTCACCCTGGACGACAAGGACGAACTGATCGGCGCGAAGCTCACCGACAGCAAGAAAATGATTTTCCTGGCCAGCCACGAAGGCCAGGCGATCCTCTTCCGCGAGACGGAAGTGCGGCCGATG
>QHZB01000194.1 GCA_003224525.1 Acidobacteriota bacterium
TCGTGGCCACGCTGCAAGTGACCGAAGAGTCGGACGTGATGATCATCACGCACAACGGCAAAGTCATCCGCGTTCACGCGAACGAAATCCGCGAGGCCGGCCGCTCGACACAGGGCGTGCGTTTGTTACGGCTCGACGACGATGACTCCGTCGCCGCCGCCGCGGTGCTGCAGGAAGAGAACGAGGAAGAGAAGAAGTAAATTCGCAACCAGGAAAATAATTTTGGGGCACGATGATTCCTGCCCCTTTTCTGTTTCGGCCTGCGTTACACTACTTTCCCATGAAAGTTACAAGCC
>QHZB01000332.1 GCA_003224525.1 Acidobacteriota bacterium
GCAGCGAATCGACGCCCGCTTCTTTCAGCTTGACCAGTGTTTCTCTGGTCGACAGTTTCGCGATGCGCGCGAAGTAGCCCACCTCGACCATCGTGAAGGCTTTCAGGTGCACGCCCGGGCAGCGTTGCTTCAGCCCACGAATCATTTCCAGGAAATATTCGAACGGCAAATCCGGGTGCAAGCCGCCGACAATGTGAAATTCCAGCGCGCCTTCGCGCGCGCCCTGTTCGGCGCGGGCGTAAATCTCCTCCAGGGAGAAGTTGT
>QHZB01000333.1 GCA_003224525.1 Acidobacteriota bacterium
ATCATCGAAAGAAAGCCGCTCGCCAGCAAAAACTTTGTCGGCAATCGGCTTCAACCGCTGATCGGTGATCGTCAGTTCGCTCATTTCGAATCCGTCGAAAGTTTCAAACGCGCCAAACCGCTGTCGCAGCGCCCCAGAACAGCAGGAACAACATACTAATATAACCGTTCACGGTGAAAAACGCAGCGTCCAGCTTGCTGAGATCATCCGCTTTGACAAGGGAATGTTCATAGCCCAGCAGCGACGCGACCACCGCAATGCCCACCCACGCGGGCCACGGCAATCCAAAGCTGAACGCCAGCCACCCGAGAAGCGCGATCACACCGATGTGCATGCCGCGCGCGATGAGCAACGCCTTGGCGATCCCAAATTTTTTTGGCACGGAAAAAAGACCCGCGCCCCGATCGTACTCCATATCCTGGCATGCGTAGAGCACGTCAAACCCGCCGACCCACAGCGTAACCGCCGCGCAAAGGATAAGCATGCGCGGATCGAGGCTGCCAGTAATGGCGATCCAAGCGGCGGCAGGCGAGATGCCCAGCGCAAACCCGAGAAAAAGATGCGACCAGGTGGTGAAGCGCTTGGTGAAGGAATAGAAAAACAGAATGGCGATGGCCAGCGGTGCCAGCTTTAGAGCGAGAGGATTCAATTGCCAAGCCGCGATGAAAAACACCACCACCGCAACCAGCGTGAAAAACCACGCAAATTGCAACGTAAGCGCGCCCGTTGCCAGCGCGCGCTGTTTCGTGCGCGGATTCTCGCGATCGTAGCGCAGATCGGTGATGCGGTTCATGGTCATCGCCGCGGAGCGCGCCGCCACCATCGCGACCACGATCCACAAAACTTGGCGCAGCGAAGGCCAGCCCCTTGGCGGCTGATGAGTGGCGCGCGCGGCCAGCAGCGCGCCCGTCAGCGCAAACGGCAATGCAAACACGGAGTGCTCGAACTTGATCATTTCGAGCACCGTGCGAATGCGATTCGTGCTCATCGGGAGAAAAAACATTCGAGCAAGGAGTGCGCGGTAAACCCCGGCCGAAGCGGAGAAAATGCCGGCGCTTCTCTCTGAACTCTCTGTTCTCGGTGATCTCCGTGTTGAAATCTTTTCATGCTTTTGCTTCTTTCGAAGCAGAATGTCCCGTCCAGCGGTACATCTTTTCCTGCGGGAGCCCGATTTGCGCCAGGACGCGGCAAACATATTGCGTAACAAGATCGTCGATCGTTTTTGCCTGGTGATAGAAAGCCGGCACCGCGGGCATGATGACCGCGCCGGCCTGCTGTGCTCGCAGCATGTTTTCCAGATGAACGCGGTTGAAGGGCGTGTCGCGAACGCACAGAACGAGCTTCCGGCCTTCCTTCAGCATCACGTCCGCCGCTCGCGCAACCAGATCGTCGCTGATGCCGTTGGCAATCGCGCCCAGTGTCCCCATCGAGCAGGGAATGACCACCATGGAATCCACCGCGCAGCTCCCGGAAGCGATCGAAGCGCCCACGTCTTTGTTCGGCAGAACCTCGAGTTTGCCGACCGGATGGCCGAGAATGCGGCTAGGGAGTTGTTTCAAGTCGCCGGAAGTAATGCCAAGCTCTTCGGTAAAGAGCCGCTGGCCGGCCTCCGTAACCACGAGATGCACGCGCGCCACGCGCGCGTCTTCCTCTAGCAGTGCGAGCGTCTTCTGAGCGAGGATCGCGCCGCTGGCGCCGGTCACACCTACGGTGACAATCTGTTTTTGCGTGTCAGGCATGTTTTCCGCTCGCGTAGAATCAGTCTCGCAGCGGCGTTCGGGCAAGTCAAGCTAAGGCAATGGTCCTCTGGAATGATAGAATTCACCGCGGCTCGGGAATATGAATCAGCTTGAATTGCTGAAAATTCTGGAATCCGTGAAAACCGGCGAGCTTGCCCCGGACAAAGCCATCGAGCGCCTGAAGCATCTGCCGTTTGAAGATCTCGGCTTTGCCAAGGTGGATCATCACCGCGCGCTGCGGCAAGGTTTTGCCGAAGTCATTTTGGGCAAAGGGAAAACGCCGCAACAGGTGGCGGAAATTGTGCGCGCCATGGTGAGCAAAAAAGACTCGCGGCACAACATCCTGGTGACCCGCGCGGACAAGAAGATTTTTGCAGCCGTGAAACGCGCGGGCGGAAAAGAAGCGCGTAACGCTAAGTTTCAAGAGTTGTCGGGCGCCATCACCATCGAGCGCATCCAGGAAATTACCGGAAAGGGAACGATCCTCGTGGTTTCCGCCGGGACCAGCGACATTCCGGTAGCGGAAGAAGCGCTCCTGACGGCCCGCATGATGGGCAACCGCGCCGAGCATTTGTACGATGTCGGTGTCGCCGGGATTCACCGCCTGCTCGAGCATCGGGAAAAATTGACGCAGGCGCGCGTGATTATTTGTGTTGCCGGAATGGAAGGCGCACTTCCGAGCGTCGTCGGCGGCCTCGTCGCCGTGCCGGTCATCGCCGTTCCCACCAGCGTCGGCTATGGCGCAAGCTTCGGCGGCGTCGCCGCTCTCCTCGGCATGCTCAACAGTTGCGCCTCTAACGTCACTGTCGTCAATATCGACAACGGCTTCGGCGCCGCCTGCGTGGCCTCCTGCATCAACCGACTATGAAATGTCTCAAGCAGTCCCCACGTTGTCTTTTTCTGCGGTCCGCTGGTGCCGGGCATGCATCAAGGCTTCAGCAGGACCTTCATAGTGCCGGATCGCTGGGCGAATTGAATTGCGGCAGGCGCCTGGTCCAGCGGAAACGTGCGCTCGATGAGCGGTGTTGGATCCACTTCGCCGGAACGCAGCAAAGCAATCGCTTTCGCGAATGGACCGCAGCGCGAGCCAATCAGCGTAATTTCCTTGACGACGATCGGCCAGGTTTCGACCGGCGCTGCATGGTGGAAAGTGGATTTCAAAACCAGCGTGCCCCGTGGCTCGGTCATGTGCTGCGCCGGGGCCAATCCACTCGGCGAGCCGGTAGCTTCAACCAGGAGTCGAAAGTTTTCTTTGATCCGTTTCAGATCGCGGGCATCGCCGCTGACTCGTTTCGTTTGAATGCCTGCCCGCCGTGCAAGCGCCAATTTTTTCTCGTGCTTGCCATACATGACAACGCGAGAAATTGCGGTGCGTAGCACCAGGGCGATCAATTGCGCGAGTTTGCCGTCGCCGAGAACGGCCGCGGAGCGAAACTTCTTCACTCTGACTTGCTCCAGGATTTCGCAAGCGGCAGCGAGCGGTTCGACGAACACGGCCTGCTCATCGGTGACGTTCTTCGGAACGAGGTGCAGGTTTTCCAGCGGCAAAGCCAGGTATTCGGCGAATGCGCCATCATGAGCCGCGATGCCGAGCACGGTCCGCCGCGCGCAATGCGTTTTCAATCCGCGGCGGCAGAAATCGCAAACCCGCCGGTAACCATAGCCCGAACAGGACACATTAATCTCACCGGTGACCCGCCGCCCCAGCCATTTTCTCTTCGTCGCTGCGGAAACGCCCTTCACATCCGCGACCTGGCCGACAAATTCATGCCCGGGCGTCCCGCGAAACGCGTGGTAACCGCGGAGAATCTCAACGTCCGTATTGCAAATGCCCGCCAGCCGCACGCGCACTAGCGCCCACCCAGGCCGCAATTTCGGTACTGGCTTCGAGATTGCTCTTAATTTTCTGTTTACGGTGCGGAAGGAGAGCACGGGGCGGTCTAGCTCGTTTTCTTCTTATCTTTATGGGATTGCGATTTTGCCGGCAAAGCCCTCCTGCCCGGTGCCGCCATTTTCTCCATCAGATCGAACTTGGCCTCCAGCCGCACCAGCCGGCGGTCGACGTCCGTGTAGCCATCTGCGAGATGTTTCACTTGTGCCGTCAGCGCCTCCATGCATCTTCGATCAGCACGATCTTCCGGATGGCTGCAACCGCATCCCGCGCCCAGCTCACCCGCCATTCCTGCGGTGTCTCAGAACGCGATCGACGTAGGCGACGGTTTCGTCCAAATTCTTGATCATTCGGTCCGCGGCATGATTTGCCGCCTTTGCCAGGCCGCGCAGTTCCGCTTCATTCTCAACTGGCACGTCCAGGTACATATCCACCGCGTCGCGGACTTCCTGCGAGAAGGATTTTCCGCGCAGCTTCGCACGCCGAGCAAGGCGCTGCTTTTGTATTGGATCCATATGAATAAGCGCTGTGGTCATGCTCCACTTCTATATCGCACCTATATCATAACATGATGGATTCAGCGCTGCGGCCCTCTCGATAGCATTCTTTACTCGTAGCGCAGCGCGACCATCGGATCGACACGCACAGCCCGGCGTGCTGGCAGGTACGACGCCGCAATTGCAACCGCCGCTAGCAAGACCGGGACGCCAATGAATGTTACCGCGTCGTAGGCACCCACACCGAAAAGCAGGCTTGTCAAGAATCGCATCAGCGCGAAGGCCCCGGCGAGCCCCAGACCCACTCCTATCAGCGTCAGCCTTACCGAATGGCCCAGAATCATGCTTTGCACATTTCCGGGCTGTGCTCCAAGCGCCATGCGAATTCCTATTTCTTGCCTCCGCTGGCTCACGGTGTAGCTCATCACACCGTAGATGCCGACGGCGGCCAGTGCCAAAGCGAGTATCGCAAAGACTCCTATCAGTACCGCCGAGAAGAGGCGCGGCGACAAGGAATCCGAAAGCAAAGCATCCATGGTCATAACGTGAGTCACCGGCAAGCTTCTGTCGGCTCTGTGGATGACGTCTGTTGCTGCGGCCGCCACCGCGGTTGGGTCGGACGCTGTACGGATGATGAAATATGGTGTCCATCCAGCCGAGAAGTAGACGTCGAACGTGGGCTCGCCCTCCAGTTCGAACTGGTGTACGTTGCCTACAATTCCGACGATCGAGCGCCAGCAAGGTTTTTTATCGAACGAACAGATATCGATGCGCTTGCCGAGCGCGTCACCGCCGGGCCAGAAGCGCCGCGCCATCGTATCGTTGATCAGGATGTTCGTGAGCCTCCAGTCCTCCGGGTTGAAAAGACGGCCGGCACGCAGAGGGATTTGCAGCGTTGAAAAATAGCTGAGGCTGACGGTGCGAAATTGCGCAAGCGGACGAGCGCCCGCGACGAGAGGCGGCTGGCCCTCGATTACGAATCGGCGCGCCTGCCGCAACTCCGTGCCCAAGGGTAAATCGTCGATTCCGCCCACTTCTTTCACGCCCGGCAGCGTGCGGATTTGCCCGGCAATCTGTTCGAATTGAAGAGACTGGTTCCGCGTCAGATTGGTCTGTTCTTCGTCCGAGAGTTGGCCGTATTGTGCAAACGTGAGACTCGGCTGCTGGACCTCCAGCGTCAGGATGTGCTCCGTTTGAAAGCCCGGATCAACATGCAGCAAGTGCTGGAAGCTGCGGAGGAGCAACCCCGCTCCGATCAGAGGAACCAGGGCCATCGCAACTTCGGAAATCACCAGAAGGTCGTGCGTCTTGTGATGCCCGACCGCACTGGCGCCCTTGCTTCCTTGCTTCAGGGTGCCCGCAAGATTGGTATTCAGTGTCCGTACCGCCGGCAGCAAACCGCAGCCAAGGCCGGCCACGAGACAAACCGCCAGAGTGAATCCCAGCACCCAGCCGTTCAGTCCCGTCTCGCGCAAGACGGCGAGATCGGCGGGAACAAAGGAGTTCAAGACTTTCAATCCGCCGGCCGCAAGAAGCAGGCCCAGCCCGCCGCCCAAAAAGGAAAGTAGCAAGCTCTCCGTCAGCAATTGGCGGATCAACCGCCAGTGGTTCGCTCCCAGTGCCGTTCGAACCGCAGCTTCCTTCTCACGAACAGCATTGCGGACGAGCAGCAAGTTCATAATATTGGCGCAGGCAATGAGCAAGACGAGCCCCACGGCCCCGAACAAGACTAGTAGCGTGTTTCGTAGTTTTTCTGCGGATGGGTCTTGTAACTTCTGGACCAGCACTCCAAAATTCTTGTGCTCGACCGGGTAGGCCGTTGCCGATTGCTGATTGAGTTGATTGATCTCCGCACGCGCTTGCGAAATTATGACGCCTGTTTTCAACCGCGCGATGCCAACGAACGCATGGTGCACATGTTCAGTCAAGTCGTCATTAAACTGGCCCAACGGCATCCACACATCCGCCCATCGCAAAAATTGAAAACCCGCAGGCAGGATGCCGACGACGGTGTAGCGCTTGTCATCGAGTGTAACGGTGTGTCCGACTACTTGGAGATCTCCGCTGAACCGCCCTTCCCACAAAGGGTGGCTTAGTAAGACCACCAGGGCGCTACCCGCATTGTCTTCTTCAGGAACAAACGAACGGCCGGCCAACGCACGAACGCCAAGCATGGGAAAAAGAGACGAACTCGCATATCCAACCAAGACGCGTCGAGCTTGGCCTTCGCCGGTGAGATTGAACCCGTATGACACGTCTGCATAAGCGCCCATTTCCGAAAAGCTTTTCGCTTGCTGCCGCCAGTCGGCATAATCGCCCGGCGACAGTCCCGCTCGAGGCACCTGCGGTGGGTAGGTGTTCCAGATCTCAACCAAGTTTTCCGGCTGCGTATAGGGGAGCGGACGAAGCAGCACGTTTTGCACCACACTGAAGATCGCTGTGTTTGCGCCAATGCCTAGCGCCAGGGTAAGCACCGCGACGACGGTGAACCCGGGGTTCTTGGCCAGCGTCCGGATGCCGTAACGGATGTCCTGCATAAAGTTTTCCAGCATGGCTTCTACCTCATTATAGGTCGCACGCGCGTTCGCCAATCCTGGTTCGGCTTCCGCCTTCATTTGGATTCTTCGGCTCCGAAGTCGCCCCGAATGACAGCCTGAAATTCCCACGCTAGTGCAGCACGGCGGCGAGGGTTTTCGCCAAGAGCGCCTCCTGTTCGGGGAAGACGGTGCGCAGGTCGAGAATGAGGCGGTCGTCTTCGACGCGCGCAATAACAGAGATACCCGCGGGGGCACCGCGGAGGCGCTGTTCGAGTTTTGTAGCCGAATAACGGGCGCTGGCGATGCGAATGATTTTTGTGGGAAGAGATTGCGAAGGCGTTGAGCCGCCACCGGCGAGAGAAGCGCCTTCCGCGATTTCGATCTCCACTTCATCGAGAGGAAGTTCGGGGCGCAATTCGCGGATGAAATTCTCCGCGCGGCGTTTCAGCTCCTGCGGCGTCGCGCGAATCATTCGAATGGCGGGGATTTCGTCCCAGGCCGCGCGAAGATAGGCCCCGAGAGTGGCTTCGAGAGCGGCGATGGTGAGCTTGTCCACACGCAGTGCGCGAAACAGCGGGTAGCGCCGGACGCGCGCGATGAGATCTTTTTTCCCCGCGATGATGCCGGCCTGCGGCCCGCCCAGAAGTTTGTCGCCGCTAAACATCACCACGGAAACGCCCGCGTCGATACTTTGCTTCACCGTAGGTTCGCGGACGCCATACTCGGAAAGATCAACGAGGCAGCCCGAGCCAAGATCTTCCAAGAGCGGCAGGCCGCTGCGCCGGCTGAGGGCTACGAGCTCTTCGAGCGAAGGCTTATCGGTAAAGCCGGTGACCTTGAAATTCGAAGGATGCACGCGGAGCAAGACGCGCGTTTTTTCGTTGATGGCCTTTTCATAATCCCCGACGTGCGTGCGATTGGTCGTCCCGACTTCGCGTAGGATCGCTCCGCTCTGCTCCATAATCTCGGGGATTCGAAAGCCGTCGCCGATTTCGATGAGTTCCCCGCGCGAGACGATCACTTCGCCCCCGCGCGCCAGCGCCGCCAGCGTGACGAGCACGGCCGCAGCGCAATTATTGACAACAATGGCCGCTTCCGAGCCCGTCAGGCGCGTCAGCAACTCGCCGGTATGCACGTCGCGTTTGCCGCGCGCGCCTGCTTCGAGGTCATATTCGAGATTGCTGTACTGCGTTGCAGTGCGGCGGAATTCGTCCACGACTGTTTCCGGCAGCGGCGCCCGGCCCAGGTTCGTATGCAGAATCACTCCGGTCGCATTGATGACCGGCTGCAGCGAGCGCGAAAGAATTCGTTCGACTGCGGTGCTGATGAGCACTTCGATGGAAGCGGCGCTGAGGCCCAGCGCCGTCCAATTCGAATCGCCCGCGATGCGCGTGCGCAATTCAGCAAGCACCGTGCGCGCAACTTCGACGACCAGGTTGCGGTCCACGCGTTTCGAAAGCGCCGCCAGGCGTGGCCCTGCGAGCAATTCGTCGACAGACGGAATCTGCCGCAGCAATTCCGCCTGCTCCGCTGAAACCGTTTTCTTCCCGCCCATTTCCATTCGAACATTTCAGCACAGTCGGGAGCAGCGGGCAATGCCCGTGCCTTCCCCTCGGGCGGGGCAGGTACGTCGGCTGGTAACCTGGCTCCGGCCGAGGGCAGAGTGCGGTAGCGGAGGCGAATCTCGCCCACGCATCCGGTTGACGGTTTTGCTCCCTACCCCTAGCATGGAGGCTCGAGGGATTCCTCCACGCATGGCCACCATCGACGAAGAGTTGGGCACGCTTGAACGGGACATCCGTCAGCTCAAGATCGAATACGACCAGTATTTCGGCGGGGGCCGGAAGCGTCCGCCCACGGAGATCGAATGGCGCATCGATCAGTTGGTCAAGCGCTATGCGGAACGCGGCGGCGAGCTCAAGTTCGCGCAACGATTCCGCTTCAACAATCTTTCGCAGACGTACGCGAAATACAAAGATATTTTCAGGAAAAGAACCGCGCAGAAAGAAGAAGGAAAAATTCAGCGGCACTTCGGCGCAGCGGCCAAGGCGATCGAAGCAGCCCGCGCGGCGAAACACAGCGAAGAGCAAGCCGCTGCAACCGTGGGGGGCGAGTCCAAGACATTTCGCATGACATGTTCCGAGCCGGAGCGTGAAACGGAGAAGGTCGACCAGTTGTACCAGGCGTTCGTCCAGGCCAAGCAGACGGCGGGAGAAGAGACGGGAAGGCTGTCGCGCTCCAGCTTCAACGAATTCGTGCTGAAGAAAACGAAAGAACTGCAAAAGCAGAAGAAATGCCGTGACGTCGAATACGTCGTGGAAGTGGTCGAAGGCCAGGTCAAACTGAAAGCTCTTGTGAAGTCCTGAAGACGTGACCGTGCGCGGTTGACCGCCGGCAGTCCAGAAAAATCCACTCCTCGTGTTTTCCACAAGTCTTTCGCGTGCGAGACGTGCTGCAGAACGGATTGCGCTTTCCGAATAAGCGCGGCGCGCTTACACTGTTGTGCTTTTGCGGAGGAATCCATGGCGGTACAGCGCGCGCTCATCAGCGTGTTTGACAAGACCGGGATCGTGGAATTTGCCAAGCGGCTCGCCGCGCGGAAGATCGAGATTCTTTCTACGGGCGGGACCGCCAAACTGCTGCGCGAAGCGGGAATCGCGGTGCGCGACGTTTCCGATTTCACGGGCTGGCCGGAAATGCTGGGCGGACGCGTGAAGACGCTGCACCCGAAAGTGCACGGCGGGCTGCTCTTTCGGCGGGGGCTCGCGGAAGATCAGAAGCAGGCGGCGGAGCATGGAATCGCGCCGATCGATCTGGTGGTAGTGAATCTGTATCCGTTTGAAGCGACGGCGGCGAAATCGGGACTGACGGCCGGCGAGCTGGTCGAGAACATCGATATCGGCGGGCCGACGATGCTGCGATCGGCAGCGAAGAATTTCGAGAGCGTTACGGTGGTGACGGACCCAGCGGATTTCGAGCGTGTCGCGAGCGAAATCGAGAGCGCGGGCGATACGACTCTGGCGACGCGGCTCGGGCTGGCAGGAAAAGTTTTCGCAACGACCTCGCGGTACGACGGTGTGATCACCACGGAATTGGAGCGATTGTCGGCCGGTACTGGGCATGTGACCTTGGAGGCTAAACCGGCGCTGCCCGAGCGCGTGCGTATCGCGCTCGGGCGACAGCAGGAGTTGAGATATGGAGAAAATCCGCACCAGGCTGCGGCGCTGTATGTTCCGGAGGGTCGCGCGCCGGAAGGATTGGCGGCGGCCAAGCAACTTCAGGGCAAGGAACTCTCCTACAACAATCTCGTTGATCTCGAAGCGGCGCGGAGCCTGGCCACGGAATTCAAGAATCCGGCGGCGGTGATCATCAAGCACAACAATCCCTGCGGGACGGCGGAGCAAGAGTCGTTGCTCGATGCGTATTTGAAGGCGCTGGCGTGTGATCCCGTATCGGCGTTCGGCGGAGTCCTGGCGTTCAACCGCGCGGTGGATGCGGCGACGGCGGAAGAGGTCGCGAAATTGTTTGTGGAATGCATTGCCGCGCCCGGTTTTGCGGATCGCGCAAGAGAAATCTTTGCGGCAAAGAAAAACCTGCGGCTGCTGGAGTTGCCCGCGGGTGGACTGGAGCCGGAACGCCAACTGCAGCTCAAGCGCATTCTCGGCGGAATGCTGGTGCAGCAGCCGGACCTTGGCGAGATCCAGGAGCATGAGCTGCGCACGGTAACGAAGCGAGCGCCCACAGCGCAAGAGATGCACACCATGCGCTTCGCATGGAAGGTGTCGAAACACGTGAAGTCCAATGCCATCGTGTTTGCAAAGGATGGCGCGACCATGGGCGTCGGCGCTGGACAGATGAGCCGCGTCGATTCCGTAAAACTTGCTGTGATGAAGGCGCAATCTTCGCTGGCCGGTACGGTGGTCGCTTCCGACGCGTTTTTTCCATTTCCGGATGGGGTTGAAGAAGCAGCGAAAGCGGGGGCCACGGCGGTGATCCAGCCGGGCGGCTCGCTGCGCGATGCGGATGTCATAGCCACCGCCGATCGGCTTGGACTGGCCATGGTGTTTACCGGCATGCGGCATTTCCTGCACTGAGTTTCCGTGACGTGTCGGGCCACCTGGTGAATTTGTTCCGAAGGTCACCCTTAGCTCCCGATTTGAAAACGTTTTCTCGCTGAGCTGCATCCAATCCGTGGGAGCACCCAAGCTCTGGAAACGTATAGTATTTGGCTTTTGACCGCGTTTCGGCCGCATGGGATAATTTAAGTTTCTGGGGCTACGATGAAACTTCGACTGATTACTCTTGCCGTAGTATTAACGGGTGTCGCCGGCGCGGCTGCCACGGCGCAGACGCCGCCGAGTCCGCCGCCCGAACAGAAACCCGATTCTCCTGCGGCGGCGCAGGAGCAATTTGCAGGCCCGAAAACCGACCTTCCCGAAAAAGACTCTGCCCGCGCCGAGGCCTATTACAACTTCACGATGGGCCACATCTACGAACAGCAGTATGAAGCGACTAGCAACCCGGAATACGCCACCAAGGCGATCGAGGCGTACAAGAAAGCGTATGCCTTGGATCCGAAGTCGCAAGTAATCGGCGAACGGCTGGCGGAAATGTATTGGAAGGCGCAGCGGATTCACGATGCGGTGGGGGAAGCGCAAGGAATCCTGAAACGCGACCCGGACAACGTGCAATCGCGGCGGCTGCTGGGGCGAATCTATTTGCGAAGCCTGGGCGATGTTAGCGCGGGCAATGGCCAGCCGGAAACGGTGAACCGCGCCATCGAGCAATACCGCGAGATAAACCGGCTCGATCCTTCGGACACCGAATCGGCGCTGTGGCTGGCGCGGCTTTACCGCCTGAAGAACGAACACGACAAGGCCGAACAGGTTCTGAAGAGCATCCTGAAGAACGATCCGGAAAACGAACCGGCCGTCGAGCAATTGACGCAGTTGCTGATGGACCAAGGCAAGTCCTCTGAGGCGGTCACGCTGCTGGAAGGTATTACCGCTCATTCTCCTTCGCCGGTGCTCCTGGATCTTTTGGGAGATGCTCGCACCCAGACGCATGAGCTGGCCAAGGCGGAAGAGGCTTACCGCAAGGCCGAAGAACTCGATCCTTCGGAGTTGAGCCACCAGCGGGGGCTGGGGCAGACCCTGCTGGCCGAAGAAAAATATTCCGAGGCGCTGAAAGTTTACCAAAAGCTTTCGGATGTTACCCCGGACGACTCGGACGTGTATTTGCGAATCGCCCAGATTTACCGCGAGTTGCACCAGCTCGATAAGGCCGAAGAGAATCTGGTGAAAGCGCGGCAGTACGCACCGGGCAACCTGGAAGTAATGTACAACGAGGCGATGCTGTACCAGGCCCAGGGGCGCTACGACGATGCCATCCGCGTGTTGTCGGACGCGGCCACGGGCATCAAGGGGCAGTCTCCCACGGTGCCGTCGCGGCGGCGGTCGCTGGCCATCCTGTATCAGCAACTCGGGCAGCTCTATCGCGATACGCAGAATTATCAGGCGGCGATATATACATTCGAAGAATTGGGGCATCTGGGCGAAGAAGAGGATCGCCGCGCGCGGATGATGATCATGGACACGTACCGCGCGGCAAAAGATCTGTCCAAAGCCCTGCAGACGGGCAAGGAAGCGCTGGCGAAATACCCGGCCGATCCCGCGATTAGGACCAGCCACGCGCTGTTGCTTGGCGAAAACGGACAGACGGACGAGGCGGTCAAGATTCTGAGAGCGCAACTCCGCGGCGAGGCGGGAGATCGCGAGACGTATTTGAACATCGCGCAAGTGTACGAGCGCGGGCGGCGTTACAAGGAAGCGGAAGAAGCGGCTCGCGCCGCGGAAGTGCTGCCGGGCCAGGCGCGCGAAAACGAAATGGTGTGGTTCCTGCTCGGGGCCATCTACGAGCGGCAGAAGTTTTTCGACAAGGCCGAAGAACAGTTCAAGAAAGTGCTTGCGGTCAACCCGAAAAACGCTCCGGTCTTGAATTATTACGGCTACATGCTGGGCGACCTGGGGATACGCCTTGACGAAGCCGAAGCGCTGGTCCAAGAAGCGCTGAAGGAGGACCCTTTCAACGGGGCGTACCTCGACAGTCTCGGCTGGATTTATTTCAAAGAGAACAAGCTGGGCGCTTCGGAGAGCACGCTGCGGAAGGCTGTGGAGCGCGAACGGCACGACGCGACGATTCATTCGCACCTCGGCGATCTTTACGCCAAGACGGGCCGGGGCGATTTAGCCGCCGCGGAATGGGAAAAATCGCTGGTGGAATGGCGCCGCTCGCTGCCCGCGGACGTGGAGACCGACAAGGTCGCGGAGCTCGAGAAAAAGATCTCGCAAACGAAGCATCGCGTGGCGCAAAAATCTACGGCGACCGACGCGAAGCCGTAATCGAGCGCATGTCCGAAGTCCGCATTCCCGCGTTCGCAAAAATCAATCTCCGCCTGGATGTCCTCGGCAAACGTGCCGATGGATTTCACGAATTAAGAACCATTTTTCAGACTATCTCGCTGCACGACGAATTGCGGTTGCGCGCGTCCCGCAGCGACGGAGTTACGCTGAGCATCGAAGGGAACCAGCCGCTCTCCGCCGAACCGGTGGAGAAAAATCTTGTGTATCGCGCGGTCGATGCGCTGCGGCGCGAACTGAGAATCCGCGGAGGGGTGGAACTGCGGTTGAAGAAAACGATTCCTGCGGGCCGTGGGCTGGGCGGGGGATCGAGCGATGCCGCCGCGGCGCTGCTGGGGTATCTGCGGCTGACGAGGAAAAAGCTGGCGGCGGCGCGATTGATGGAGATGGCCGCATTTTTGGGCGCGGATGTCCCGTTTTTTTTGTTGGGCGGGCGGGCGCTGGGAATAAATAAGGGCGAGGAAATTTATCCGCTGCCCGACATCCCCAAGCTGCACGTCCTGGTTGTTTCGCCGAAACAGATTCATGTGCCCACGCCGGATGCCTACCGCTGGCTGAAGGCCAAGGCTCTGAGATTGACAAAATCGGCCGTAAACCCTAAACTCTGGGAGTTCTGTGCTCTATGCTGGAGCGCCGAGGGAAGCGGCCTTTCGAACGATTTCGAGGCGCCGGTTTTCCGGCGGCATCCCCGGCTTGATCGAATCAAGCGGGAATTGCTCCAAAGAGGAGCTGCAGAAGCCTCGCTGGCGGGTAGCGGTTCGGCGGTGTTTGGAATTTTCCCGAGCCCAGCGAAGGCGCGCCGAGCCGCTGTTGGGTTTCCGCACGATCAGACCTTCGTTTGCGAGACTGTCTCGCGCGACAGGTACGCTCGTTTGATGCGCATCGCAGGATAACCTGCCGGCGCGCCGTGGATTCCGCTGCAGCGTCTCCGAAGAAGTTGACAGTTAGAAGTTGAAAAAATGGGGACAGAAGCGATGCTTGCCATCGCCTTCCCCCATTTCCGGTCTTCACTTTTGACTTTCAACTGTTAACTGGCAACCGCGCCCAAACAAAAGAATTGCAGAATTTAAGTTGCTGGAGGGAGCGCCAGCGTCGTGAACGACGACCGATTCAAAATTTTCTCGGGGACCGCGAATCCGATTTTGGCGGAAAGCATCTGCTGCCACTTGGACGTGCCACTGGGTAAAGCGCTGCTCGGGCGCTTCAGCGACGGCGAGATCTATTTCCAGATTCTAGAGAACGTGCGCGGCGCGGATGTGTTCGTGGTGCAGCCGTGCCATGCTCCGGTGGACAACCACCTGCTGGAATTGCTGCTGATGATCGACGCGTTCAAGCGTGCGTCGGCGTGGCGGATTACGGCGGTGCTGCCGTATTACTGCTATGCGCGGCAGGACCGGAAAGACAAGCCGCGAGTTCCGATCTCCGCGAAGCTCGTTGCGGACTTGCTGGAAACCGCGGGTGCAAGCCGGGCGCTGACGTTGGATTTACACGCGCCGCAGATTCAGGGCTATTTCGACGTGCCGGTGGATCACTTGTATGGTTCGCCGGTGCTGGTGGAACACTTCCGGCACATGAAGCTGCCAAATCTGACGGTCGTTTCGCCGGATGCGGGCGGCGTGGAGCGGGCGCGGTTTTTCGCGAAGAAACTGGATGCGCCGCTGGCGATCGTAGACAAGCGCCGCGTGGACGTGGATGTCAGCGAAGTGATGAACCTGATCGGAGACGTGCGCGGACGCAGCACGCTGATCGTGGACGATATTATCGATACGGCGGGGACGCTGGTGAAGACCGCCGAGGCGCTGGCGCGCGAAGGCGCCACGCAAGTCTATGCGGCGTGCACGCATGCGGTGCTTTCCGGTCCGGCGGTGGAGCGGATCGCGAAATCGATCATTGCGGAAGTGGTGGCGACGGACTCCGTGCCGTTGAGCGAGGCCGGGAAGAAGATGGGGAAGATCAAAGTATTGAGCGTTGCGGATTTGCTGGCGCGCGGGATTCGTTCGATTCACGAAGAGACTTCCATCAGCGAGCTGTTTATTTGAAGTGAAATCAAAGAGCCGAGAGTTTAGAGGGTATTCGAGAAGGGAAGAAGGACATGGCAGAGACGATTGTAGTGGAAGGTTCGCCGCGCCAGACGCGCGGGAAGAACGAGGCGCGGCGGCTCCGGTTGACGGGCAAGGTGCCGGCGGTGCTGTATGGCGGCAAGGGCGCGGCCATCACACTGACGGTGAACGCCAAGCAGGTCAGCGCGATTCTCCGGTCCGAGAGCGGGCACAACACACTTTTTCAGGTGGATCTTGGCGGAAAG
The DNA here is from genome assembly GCA_003224525.1 of Acidobacteriota bacterium. Classification (GTDB taxonomy): domain Bacteria; phylum Acidobacteriota; class Terriglobia; order Acidiferrales; family UBA7541; genus Acidiferrum. The sequence goes on from QHZB01000333.1 coordinate 15,389, forward strand.
CACGAACCCGCGATCCTGAAAGATTGGCTGGTTGATCCCATCAGCGGGAAATTGCTGCATGTGGATCTTCTGCGCGTGGCCATGGACGTTCGAATGAAGGTGAAGGTTCCCGTACACACCTTTGGCGAGCCCTCCGGCGTGAAGGTGCAGGGTGGAGTTTTCGAAGTGGTGACGCGCGAAGTGGAAATCGAATGCTTGCCGGCGGACATCCCGACGGAATTCAGGATGGACGTCAGCGAGTTGATGCTTGGCAAACAGCTCCGCGCCAATGAATTGCCGATTGACACGGCCAAGATGAAGTTGATTACCGAGCCGGAGCGCGTGCTGGCGCACGTCGTGGCGCTGAAGGTCGAAGAAGAGAAGCCCGTGGAGGCCGTGGCGGCGGAAACGGCAACGCCGGCCGAGCCGGAAGTCATCAAGAAGGGCAAGAAGGAAGTGGAAGGGGAAGAAGGCGCCGAGGCGGAAGCCAAACCGAAGGCCGAAGCCAAACCTAAAGCAGAAAAGAGCGAAAAGGGCGAGAAGAAAAAGTAACACGGTGTTGTGCGACGAGGGGCCCGCGGCTGACGGGCTGCCGGAAAAAGGTTTATGCGGCTCATTGTCGGACTTGGGAATCCCGATCCGGAGTATCAGTGGACGCCGCATAACCTGGGTTTCATGGCGGTGGACGAGCTGGCGAATCGCAACGGGATTCGCGTGGAGCGGCCCGAGGGCAAGGCGCTGGTGGGAAGGGGAAAGATTGCCGGAGAAGAGGTCGTGCTGGCGAAGCCGCAGACGTACATGAATCTCAGCGGCATCTCCGTGCGGGAGCTGCTGGGGAAGTACGATCTGGACGTGCAGGATTTGCTGGTGCTGTGGGACGAAGCGCAACTGCCGCTGGGAACGATCCGGGTTCATCCCGACGGCAGCGCGGGAAGCCACAACGGCGCGAAGTCGGTGATCGGTTCGGTTGGCACGCAGGAATTTGCAAGGCTGCGGCTGGGTTGCGGGCCGGATCATCCGTTGGGCAGCCGCAAAGAATACGTGCTGCGGCCGATGAAGAAGGCGGAGCTGGAAGTAGCGGCAGAAATGATTGGTGAAGCCGGAGACGCTGTTGAAATGATTCTGAGTCAGGGCATCGACGCAGCAATGACGAAATACAACCGGCGGAAACCGGCGGATCCGGAAGAGCTGGAAGAAAAGTAGAGGCGATTTGACCGGGCTGCGGCCCTGAGTGAATGGAAAGAGGTCATCATGGAAGAGCGTTATTATGATTTGGTTTTCATCGTGCGGCCGGCGACGCCGGAAGAAGAAATCAAAAAAGTCCTCACGGTCATCGAGCACACTGTCGCGGAAAAGGGCGGCAAGATTGAGAAGACCGAGCACTGGGGCACACGGAAGCTGGCGTACCGCGTGGCCAAGCACCGCGAAGGCATCTACGTGCACCAGGAAATCCGCACGAACCACGGTGAACTGATTGCCGAGCTGGAGCGCCGTCTGCGCGTGCAGGATACGGTGATCAAGTATCAGACCGTGCGGCTGGATGAAGATTTGAAGCGGCAGAAAAAGCTCACGCTGAAGCGCGAGAAGCGCGCCGCGCGGCGTCCGCGCCGCGCGTCGGCTCCCGCCCCAGCGGCGGCAGCGCCGGAGCAGGCCGCGGCTGCCAGCTAGGTCCGCGCGTCGAAGGATTTTTTGAATCGAGAAAAGGTGACACCGGCTCGACCGGGGTCACCGGTAGATTGACCCCGGCAAGGCCGGGGCGATGAGCGAAAGGGTGGAAGGTATGGCAGAGGAACAGAAACAAGCACCAGCGCCCGGAGGAGCTCCGCGGCGTGAAGGCGGCTCCGGTGGTCATGGCGGCCACGGAGCCGGCGGAGGACACGGTGGTCCTCGGCGCGAGAGCGGACCAGGCGGCGGTGGTCCGGGCGGTCCCGGAGGCCGGCCCAGGGGCAAGCGCCAGTATTTCCGGAAGAAGAAGGTGTGCAAGTTCTGCGTCGAGAAGATGGACTTCATCGACTACAAGCGCGCGGACATCCTGTCGCAGTTCGTGCAGGAGCGCGGAAAGATTCTGCCGCGCCGGATGACGGGCGTGTGCGCGCGCCACCAGCGCTGGCTGGGCGTGGCCATCAAGCGGGCGCGCAACATCGCGCTGTTGCCGTTTGCGGGCAGCGCGGCGGGCACGCAGGCACCGCGGGTCGTTGTTCCAGGCGCAGCGGCTGCTCATGCTGCACCGGCCACACCGGTAACGGTCGCGCCGGCTCCGGTCACTGAAGCGAAGGCCTAAGCCTTACTGGAAAAAGTAACAGGAGCCAAGAGAATACTCATGCAAATCATTCTTCAAGAGGACATTGAAAAGCTGGGCCACCGCGGTGACGTCGTCACGGTGAAGCCGGGATATGCGCGCAATTTTCTTTTGCCGCAAAAGCTGGCGGTGGAGGCGACTGCGGGCAACTTAAAAGCTATCGAGCGCATTCGCACGTCGCTGGCCAAGAAAACGGCCACGGAGCAGGAGGCGGCGGAGAAGCAGGCCGCACTGCTCAACGGCGTTTCGCTGAAGTTCACGCGCAAGACCGGGGAGAACGATCAGATGTTCGGGTCGGTCACTTCCGCCGATATCGCGGAAGGACTGGCGGCGCAGGGCTTCAAGATTGACAAGCGCCAGGCGCAGCTCGGCGAGCCACTCAAAACCATCGGAGAATTTCCAGTGACCATCAAGGTGTTCCGCGACGTCACCGCGCAGATCAAGGTGAGTGTCGAAAAAGAAGCGTAGCTACTTCCCTGACTTTTTTTTCTTCGCCACTACTCAGGAATAGCAGTGGCGATTTTTTTAGAAAAAAATGTTTGGCGACACCCTCATCGGTCTGTCACCTTCGGCGTTCGACCTCTTCTACGCAATAGCCGCTTCTTGTTTAATGATAAGATTAACATTGCAGTAGAGAGATGGGCCCGCTTGGCCCGGGGCCCGTTCGACAGTTTGAGGTGCTCGCATGGCTGAATTGGGAACGCCTGAGTTGCACCAGACCACCGTCGAGGAACGGTTTCGAAGTCTGGCCCGGAATTGGCAAGAGGAAACCGCTCATCTTTCTTCGTTCACCAAGCGCATTCTGAATCCACACTACCAGCAGATCATAGGAATGGGACCGGCGGTCGTTCCTTATTTGCTGCAAGAACTTGCTCGCGAGCCGAAGGATTGGTTTTGGGCGCTCTATTCCGTCACGGGAAAAAATCCCGTGGCTGCCCAGGACGAAGGCGATATCGTGGCGATGAGCAAGGCATGGCTGAACTGGGGCAAGCAGCGCGGAATGATTTAGAATGCCAGTCGAACCGCGCGTATTTTTCCTCAATTGGAATCAGCCCCCTACAAAGTCACAAGTCCGGAAGATGTTAAATACAATTGCGTCGCGTGGGCCGCAGGCCCGGGGGAAGTTCGCCGCAAGTGGTGGCCTGCGCCTTCGCCGTTTTATTATTGGCCCGTGGAACCTCGTGAGGAAACAGTTGCAGGCTTCATCAGGGCGTTTGGCGAACTTGGCTATGCGGTTTGCGATGCGGGCGATCTCGAACCAGGGTATGAAAGGCTGGCAGTATACGCTGAGGAAACCGATACGCCCACGCACATGGCGCGCCAACTGCCCACCGGACACTGGACTAGTAAGCTGGGCGAATTGGAGGATATTCAGCACGTAGGGCTCGACCAGCTGAACTGCCGTGATTACGGGCGCGTGGTGCGATTTCTCAAGCGAAAAATTTCTCCCGCGGCAGCCGGTTCGCGATAGAGCCCAGGCCGCTGTCGCCGCTGCGCAAGTCAAGAAGAACGAACTGCACGAACTGTTACAGCGCGGGCTTGACGCGGCTAACCATATCATTCTGGAACAGCAAAGAACCGACACCTTACACTTTGTCGACGGTGTGGCATCGCTGGTCCAGATCGGCATACGGAACGATCCAAACTTGACGATCAGTTTGCTTCAGAGTCTTTCACCATCGGACACGAAAGCAGCGCTCCTGCTAGAAGCAGCCTGGGCGTTGAGCAAACGACAAAGCATCCCTGTCTGTTAACAGGACGTCACAAGCCTGATAAACTTACTGGAAACTGACCGAAAATTCACGCTCCTTTACGCCAAAAAAGTTTTGCAGAGATTTCCGAGGCGATGCACAGGCACTCCGATTGACGCGCGCGCGACTTCTGCGCACAATGCGGCATAACTTTGAACAAGGAAGTGTTCGTACCGGGCGTGAAAAATTCTGCGCTTGCCCTCCCGCGCAGAACGTGGTACAAAAGCGAAGAAAAGGCGAATACAAGACAGACCTCTCATGCCTGCAGACACGACACTCGAGAAGCCCTTACCGAATAACCTGGATGCCGAGCGCTCCGTTCTTGGCGCGATTTTGCTGGACAACCATGCGCTGAATCCGGCGATCGAGCATCTGCGGCCCGAGGACTTCTTTCTCGATCAGCACCGGCGGGTGTTCACACAGATGATCGCACTGGGGGAAAGCCAGCAGGCCATCGACCTGGTTACGCTGACGGAGGAAATGCACCGCAAGGGCGATCTGGAAGCTTCCGGGGGCGCGCCGTACCTGGCGTCGCTGGCGGACGGCATGCCGAAGGTATCGAACATCGAACACTACGCGCGCATCGTCAAAGAAAAGGCGATGCTGCGAAACCTGATTCATGCCACACACAATATTCAGCAGTGCGCGTTCGAGGGCGAGGATGGCGCCGACACCATCCTGGATAACGCCGAGTCCTCGATCTTTGCTTTGGCGGAAGACCGCGTAAAGGCCGGGCTGGTCCCGATTAAGGAAATTGTCCGCGACAATTTCGAGCGGCTTGAAAAAATCTTCCGTGAGGGGAAGAGCATCACCGGTATCGCCACGGGCTACACCGAACTCGACAAGCTCACGTCGGGATTGCAGCCCTCTGAATTGCTGATCCTGGCGGCGCGCCCCTCGCAGGGAAAGACGGCGCTGGCGCTGAACTTGATGGAGAACATCGCGATCCGGGGCGGGCACCCGGTGGCGATGTTCAGCCTGGAAATGTCCAAGGAATCGCTGCTGCAGCGGCTGGTGGCGTCGGTGGCGCAGATCGACGCGCACAAATTCCGTACCGGTCATTTGAGCAAGGAAGACTGGAGGCGGATGACGGAATCGCTGGGAACCATATCGGCTGCACCGTTGTGGCTGGATGACGCGGGTTCGATCAGCGTCCTGGAGATCGGAGCCAAGGCCCGCCGGCTGAAGCGCGACAAGGGGCTTTCGATGCTGATCGTTGATTATTTGCAGCTCATCACCGGGAGGGGGCGGTTCGGCAACCGGCAAGAAGAAGTTTCCAGCATTTCTCGCGCTTTGAAGGGCTTGGCCAAAGAACTGCAGATACCTGTGCTGGTGCTCAGTCAACTTTCGCGCGCGCCGGAGCGGGACGAACGCGGGCCGCAGCTTTCGGATTTGCGCGAGTCAGGCGCCATCGAACAGGATGCCGACGTGGTGATGTTCATCTACCGGCCGCATTTTTTCAAAGCAGGAGCGACGCCCGAAGAGAGGGAAGAGACGGAGCTGCGAATCGCCAAGCAACGAAATGGTCCGACCGACATGGTGAAATTTGTCTTCCGCAGCCGGTTTACGCGGTTTGAAGAGGCGGCGCCGGATGCGTTCTCGCAATTTGCCCCCGACGACGTGTAACTGTTGCCACGATGCGGCAATTCAGCCACAGGGACTTTAAGCTGTTTTAGAATGAACACCTATAGAAGTGTTGATTCTAAAGGTAGTTAGTTAGAGGCGTGTTCTTCGAGCATTTTCACAGGTGTTGATTGTAAAAGAGTTACGCAGAGAAGATCGAAAAGGGTGACGTCCTGTCGGGGAATTATCACAGTCTCCGATTTCCATGAGCTCCTCGCCAATGATCGGGTTCGGCCCGGAGAGGCTGATTGCTAAGTATTGGGCAGATTCCTACTTACCTCAAGTGTGTCGCGTCCAAGAAAATAGAGTGACATGGTAAGAAGTTGCTACGGCCTTCTATTTCAAAAGCATGACCGTCTAGCCAAGCCCTCTCGTTTCCAGCACTTACGAAGATTCTTGAAATTTCCAGTTGTCCGGGACCCTAGGCTGAGCCTGGGGCAACTCGGTGCGGAAGCGGAAGATGAGTGCTCGAAAGTTAAAGGGACGAGCGGCTGTGGATTGCGCAGAATTACCTGTGAAAGAGTACCAGAATAGCGTGGGAAGTTAAGAAGAAATAGGGACTTTCAGGTTGACGGCGGATTTGAGGGGCCTTGGGTTGCAGTGGAACAGGGGGTTGTCTTTCACGCGGCAGGCTGTGGGGTTGGCAGCGGGCCGAGGCCGCGCGAATGGCGTAAACTATTTTATTCGGAAGACCCATGGCAGGCACACAGAAGAGTCCCCGCAAAGAAGTGCGACGTCCGGTGTGGGCGGAAGTTTCGCTCGGCGCGCTGGCATACAACCTCGAAGCCATCCGCAAATATGTAAACCCGGTGCAAGAAAAGCGCAAATCGCCGCGCAAGATTCTTTCCATCGTCAAAGGGAATGGCTACGGCCACGGCGGCCCGGAGGTGGCAAAGGCGCTGGAGAAAGCCGGCTCGGACTGGTTTGGCGTTACCTGTACGGACGAGGGGATTGCCGTTCGCCAGGCCGGCGTCCGAAAGCCGATCCTGGTGCTCACGAGTTTCGTGCCTGGAGAAGAATCCCGGCTGGTGGAGCACGACCTCACGGCGGTGATCCATCGCTGCGAACAATTGGCGTTACTCAATCGCGCGGCGACGCGCCGCGGCGGCAAGAAACACGTGCCCTTCCATTTGAAGATCGATACGGGGATGAACCGGCTGGGGATTGCAACCGGCGACGTGGAGTGCTTTGCGCGGCAATTGGGGAAATGCAAGCACTTGCAGCTTACCGGCGTTTTTTCGCACTTTGCTTCGTCGGAAATCTTCACGGATACCGCCGTTGGCCAGCAGACACGCGAACAGGAAGAGCGTTTTTACGCGGCCCTGGAGCGGCTGCGCGCTCTGGGGATCGATCCGGGCATGGTGCACCTAGCGAACAGCGCGGCGATCGTGACGCGGCCGGAGACCTGGGCAGACATGGTGCGGCCCGGCGTGATTCTTTATGGCTACCATCCGGGCTACGATCCGGCTGAAAAGCGCGAGGAAGCCGAAGTGCGGTTGCCGCTGAAGCCGGTGATGAGCCTTCGCGCGCGGATTATCAGCCTGCGCAATGTTCCGCAGGGCGCGGGAGTCGGATACAACGCGACGTTTGTGGCAAAAAGGCCGTCGCGCATCGGCGTTCTGGCCGCGGGGTACGGAGACGGAATTCACCGATCGCTGGGAAATCGCGGGAACGTGCTGCTGCGCGGGAAGCTCGTGCCGATCGTCGGCATCATCTCCATGGACGTGACCATGATCGATGTCACAGACGTGGAGGGCGCAGAGATCGACGATGTAGCCACGATTTATGGCACGGGCGGGAAGGAAATACTGCCGGCCAATCGCGTGGCGCGCGGCGTCGGGAC
>QHZB01000291.1 GCA_003224525.1 Acidobacteriota bacterium
TTCATGGGACCCTCCTCTTTCTTCTTTGCCGGCCGCCGTCCAAGCTGACTTGTCTTTGACCTGGCTCGTGTCAACCGCCCAGCGCCTTAGCATGACGCGCACTTTCGCGCATTCCTCAATGAAGCGCAATGCACCGCGGATGAACTGAAAAGCGACTGTAAATGAACAACGAACACCACAGAAATACGGGACTTAATCGAGGGCCGCTGCTCCCACGCGCGGTTTTTCCGGGGAGTGTTATAGTCATCGCAGGAAGAAGAGAATCCATGTCCTCTCCCGGCCGATCCTCATGCGTCGTACGGTTTGATGTATTCGAGGTGGATCTTCGCGCGGGAGAAGTTTACAAAGCAGGCCGCAAAATCAAGCTGCAAGTTCTACCGTTTCAAGCGCTTGCCATGCTACTGGAGCGGCCGGGCGAAGTCGTCACACGCCAAGAGTTCGAGAAGAGGCTTTGGCCCGGAGACACGTTTGTGGACTTCGAGCACAGCCTCAACACCGCCATCAAGAAGTTGCGCGTGGCTTTGGGCGACGGCAAGAAGAAGCCGCGTTTCGTCGAAACCCTGCCGAAGCGCGGCTACCGGTTCATCGGCAAGCTGGAGCACACCGCGCCGCCGTCGCCCCAGAAGCCTCCGGCGCCATCTTCCTGGGTAGGCCGGTGCGCAAGACTGTGCGCGGATGGCAAACTTTCTTTCGCCCTGGTGTCCGTCGATGAAGAAGCTGCCGCGGAAAGAGAGAAGCTCGAAGCGGCGAGTGACGATGTGGGGCTGTCTCTTTTAATTGCGTCGCAAAAACTTCTCATGGTGCCCGACGGGACTCCCGTGAGAATCCTGGAGATTCAGCAACCGGATTCGCGCTGCCAGGTGCGAATTCTTGAAGGCGAGCACTATGGCAAGACCGCCGTGGTGACGCTCAAGCAACTTGCGGAATTGTCTTAGTCTATCGTGAGTTCATGCGCGCAGGCCGTGGCACCGGCAAATCGCGCATGATCTAAAGGTCATTCGTAGCGGAGGGCTTCGACGGGATCGAGGCGGGCGGCCTTCCATGCGGGGTAGACGCCGAAGACAATGCCGATCAAAGCGCAAAGGATCAGCGCCGTGGCGATCCAAAATAAGGAGAGGACCGCGGGCATCTTCAGGCCATAGCGCATCAGCAGGGAAAGGCCGGCGCCAAACAAGACGCCGATGACTCCGCCAACGCCGCTCAGGGTGACCGCTTCAATTAGAAATTGCGCGAGGATATTGCTGCGCTTTGCGCCGATGGCCTTTCGAACGCCGATCTCGCGGGTGCGTTCGGTGACGCTCACGAGCATGATGTTCATCACCCCGATTCCGCCGACAATCAAGCCGACCGAAGCGACCGCGAACATGAGAATGAAAATCAGCCCGCTGATCTTGTTCCACAAATCGAGAAAATAGTCCGACGTGAAGAGCGCGAAGTCGTCGGGCTTGTTGTTCGAAAGGCGGCGCTTGCGCCGCAAGAGATCGCGGATTTCTTCGACGGCCTGGCCGACGTTATTCGGATCTCTGGCCTTGGCGAAGATGACGTAGTCTTTCTGATTGGGATAGAGTTTGCGGAGCGTGGCCACGGGCATGTATGCGGAATTGTCCTCCGGGTTGGCGCCTCCGGAAATGCCTTGTTTTTGTTTTTGAAGCGCTCCGATGACGGTAAAAAGCTGTCCGTCGATTACGACTTCCTGGCCGAGGCTCCTCTCGGGCGATTCTGGAAACAGAATTCGAGTGGTGTCGTAGCCCAGCAACACCACGGGAGCGCGGTGCTCCGCGTCCGTTTGATTGTAGAAGCGCCCGTATTGAATCTTCAGATCAAAAATCTCACCGATGGAGGGCTGATTCCCCTGCAGAATCACGTTCCTCGCGCGGAAGGCGCCGCGGCGGACATCGGCTGTGCCTGATCCGAATTGCGGCTGAAAAATGCGCATCGCCGGCGACGCGGCCTTGACGTGCGGGAGCCTGGCGATATCTTCCGCCCACTCCGGCTGAAGCTCCTTGCGCGTAAACCATTCACTGGGCGGCCGCGAAAGAGAGGCCCAGGGGAAGCGGTAAGCGATGATGGTATCCGAACCCAGCTCGCGAATGCCGCCGAGCACGTTTTCATTGAGGCCATTGATGACCGCGGACACGGTGATGACCGTGGTGATGCCGATGACAATCCCCAGAATGGTGAGCCCCGAACGAAGCGGGTTCTTTCTCAAAGTATCAAGGGCCAGAAGGACTTCTTCCCGGAGTTTGAGCGCGCCTTCCTTTCGAATGCGGGCGCGGAGAGGCAGAGCTGCGGGGCGCGGCAATATTTTTTCAAACGTGGCCATGGGAGTACTTTCTTACTCCGACCGCAGCGCTTCGACGGGATCAAGCTTCGCGGCCTTCGACGCCGGATAGGTTCCGAAGAAAAGCCCGACGCTCAAGGCCACCAGTAGTCCGCCGATCACGGACCAAAGCTGTACTGCACTGGGCAGTGGCGACACCCAGGACACGAGCTTGGCCACCAGCACGCCACAAAATACACCTACCGCGCCGCCAATTACGGCGACCGTGGAAGATTCGATCAAAAACTGAAGCAGGATATCGCTGCGGCGCGCGCCGAGCGCCTTTCGAACGCCGATCTCGCGCGTGCGCTCGGTCACCGACACCAGCATGATGTTCATGATGACGATGCCGCCGACGACCAGGGAAATGGAGGCGATGGCGATGGTGACGGCGAAAAACGAGCCGCTGATGTCCTTCCAGAGTGCCAGAAAGGAATCGCTGGTCTCGATGGCGAAATCGTCTGCTTTGGCGTAGGCGATGTGGTGCCGGCCGCGCATGATCTGGCGGACTTCATCCACACTCTCCTGAATCTTCGCCGCGGAACCGGCGCGGGAGGTTACGCGAAGGGAATCCTGTTGATTGCCATAGTTCTTTTTATAGGTGGTCAGCGGAATGATGATCCAATTGTCCAGGGAAGTTCCCAGCGCGGAGCCCTGCTTCTTGCCGGCTCCGATGACTTCACACGGGATGTTGTTCCAGCGAACTTCTTTTCCGATCGGGTCGATGCCGGGCATCAGATTTTCGATCAGATCGTTTCCAATCACACACACGGGGGCGGCTCCGCGCATATCCTCTTCCGTCATGTGACGCCCGGAGAGAAGGTCGACGTCGTAGAGCTGGGCCATTTGAGGTGTCCAAGCGCGAAGGTTGGTATCTTTCAGCGAATTCAGTCCGCTTTTCACTTCGACGCGGCCGCCCAGCGAG
>QHZB01000334.1 GCA_003224525.1 Acidobacteriota bacterium
CGATGAGTACGAATCGTATTCGCACGGTGCTCGAGATGATCAAGTTCGAGCACTCCGTGTTTGCACTGCCGTTTGCGCTGACGGGCGCGCTACTGGCCGCGCGCGTCACTCATCAGCCGCCAAGGGGCTGGCCTTCGCCGCGCCAAGTTTTGTGGATCGTGGTCGCGATGGTGGCGGCGCGCTCCGCGGCGATGACCATGAACCGCATCGCCGATCTGCGCTACGATCGCGAAAACCCGCGCACCAAACAGCGCGCGCTGGCAACGGGCGCGCTTACCTTGCAATTTGCGTGGTTTTTCACGGTTGGTGCGGTTGCAGTGTTTTTCATCGCCGCGTGGCGGCTCAATCCTCTTGCGCTGAAGCTCGCGCCAGTTGCGATCGGCATTCTTTTCTTTTATTCCTTCACGAAACGCTTCACCAACTGGTCGCATCTCTTTCTCGGATTTGCGCTGGGCATCTCGCCTGCCGCCGCTTGGATCGCCATCACGGGCAGCCTCGATCCGCGCATGCTCATCCTTTGCGCGGCGGTTACGCTGTGGGTCGGCGGGTTTGACGTGCTCTACGCGTGCCAGGATATCGAGTACGATCAGGGCGCGGGGCTTTTCTCCGTGCCCAAGAAATTCGGAGTTGCCAAGGCGCTGCTGATCGCGAGGGTGATGCACGTCGGTGTGATCGTGCTTCTTGGATGGCTGGCATTCAGCTTTGGTTTGCCCTGGCCTGCGTGGGCGGGTATTGCCGTGGTCGCCTCGCTCCTGGGCTACGAACATTCCCTTGTCAAAGCTGATGATCTCAGCAAGCTGGACGCTGCGTTTTTCACCGTGAACGGTTATATTAGTATGGTGTTCCTGCTGTTCTGGGGCGCTGCGGCAGCGGTTTGGCGCGTTTGAAACTTTCGACAGATTCAAAATGAGCGAACTTACGATCACCGATCAGCGTTTGCAGCCGATTGCCGACAAAGTTTTTGCCGGCGAGCGGCTTTCTTTCGATGATGGCATCACGTTGTACCGCTCACCCGATCTGCTTGCCGTTGGCTGGCTGGCGAATTACGTGCGCGAAAAAAAACACGGCAACGTGACTTATTTCAACGTCAACCGGCACATCAATCCGACCAACGTTTGTGTCGCTCACTGCAAGCTCTGCGCCTTTGGCCGCGACTCCAGCGCGCCGGGTGCGTACAACTTCTCCCTGGAGGAGATTTACGCCCGCGCCGAACAGGGCGCGCGCGAAGGCGCGCTGGAATTTCACATCGTCGGCGGCCTGCACCCGGATTTGCCGTTCGAATATTTCCTGGAGATGATTCGCGGACTGAAGCTGCGCTGCCCGGGCGTACACTTGAAAGCGTTCACGATGGTCGAGGTGGGCTACTTTGCGCGCATCGCAAAGCTATCGACCAGAGAAACACTGGTCAAGCTGAAAGAAGCGGGCGTCGATTCGTTGCCAGGGGGCGGAGCGGAGATTTTTCATCCGCGGGTGCGCCGAATTATCTGCGATCACAAGGTCAGCGGGCAGATGTGGCTGAACATCGCGCGGCAGGCGCATGAAATCGGACTGCGCTCCAACGCCACGATGCTTTACGGGCATGTGGAAACGGAAGAAGAGCGCGTGGACCACCTCGTCAAGCTGCGCGAGCTGCAGGACGAGACGCATGGCTTCGTGGCGTTTATCCCGCTGGCGTTTCATCCGGACAACACCGCACTCTCGCACATCCCGAAGCCGACAGGCTACGCCGACCTGCGCAACATCGCCGTGTCGCGCCTGCTGCTCGACAATTTCGAGCACATCAAGGCGTACTGGATTATGCTCTCGCCGAGCATCGCGCAGATCGCGCTGCGCTTTGGCGCCAACGACCTCGACGGCACGGTGGTGGAAGAAAAGATTTATCACGACGCCGGCGCGAAAACGTCCGAGTTTACGCCGCGCCATGAACTGGAACGCCTCATTCGCGCCGCCGGCCGAGTGCCTATCGAGCGCGATACGCTCTATCATCCGGTCGACCGCTCGAAACTGCCGCCGATACCTCCGCCCGTGCGGCCGGACCTCGTCAGCCTGACTTTGAACGTCTAGCCTTGTCTTGAAGCGATTCCACACCATTCATGAATGATGTTGACAGTTCCACACTTGGTGTTTAATCTGGACCGTGGAGGCTCACACCATGCGACACCAATTTGTACTTGATGAACGAACCAATAAATTGCTCGAGGAACTGGCATCCTACCGCGATGGCAATCGAAGCGTGATTGTGCGCGAAGCCATCCAGCTTTATGCTGATATGGAAGAGCGCCTTGACAAGATCGAAGCCGACCCCGCTTTCCAAAAGATGATGGCTGAATCGGACAAAGCGATTCGCGAGGGCCGTGTCACACCGCACAGCGAAGTTGTGCGCATGTCTCGCGCTCGCTCCAAGAAGCGAAAGTGAACGCGCGCATCGTCTGGGCCGATCCGGTCCGAGACCTGGTCGTTTCTCTTCCCATGGAAGACCAGCAGGAGATATACGGCAAGATTGCGCTACTGGCTCGCTTTCCTAACATGTATCCCGTTCGCTCGAAAAGCAGGCGCTTCCGGCGGCATCGTTGTTTCCACTCCGGAAATTGGCTGGTCTACTACCGGGTCGTGGATAACACCGTTTACATTCGGGGCCTTTGGCCCGTCCGCATCCCTTGAATCCGGAGCACAACGAACGAACCAATTAGAGAGAGTCGGTGGGTTATTCGGAGACTTCAGGGAGTCAAGAACGGAAAATGGGACGGAAGAGCCGTTGCGTGGAGTCCGGCACTCAGCATTTGAGGAAACAGCAACTTCGGTGAATCCTTTCGCGTCTCAAGTCTGTATCGCGGCACCGTGCAAGGAGCGCCTTTTCGAATGCGCACAATTCTATTGCTCATCGTATCTAATATCTTCATGACCTTCGCGTGGTATGGCCACTTGAAATTCCGCAGCGAGGCGCTCTGGAAAGTCATCCTCGCGAGCTGGGGGATCGCCTTCTTCGAATACTGTTTCCAAGTGCCGGCGAACCGCATCGGCTCTTACGAATTCAACGGCGCGCAGCTCAAGACGATTCAAGAAGTCATCACCCTCTCGGTTTTCTCCATTTTCTCAATCACGTATCTGGGAGAAAGGTTCCGATGGAATTACGCCGCGGGCTTTGCGTGCATCGTGCTCGGCGCGTTCTTCGTCTTTCACAAGTGGTGAGGACGCGCTCCGGCGATTCAGGCGAGGCCCTCCGGCCGCCACCGGTGCGCGACTTCTTAGAAGACCGCGTTCATCCGCCTAGACAAAGGTTTCTCGACAAGGTCATTCTCTGAATATACCCTTCCATAAAGCTCTGGAATCGAATTCTCTGGATTCGAATCGAATGTAAAGAGGCAAAAGGAGAGAAACCATGCAGCGCAAGGCGTCCGCGGTTTGGCAGGGCGGTTTGAAAGATGGGAAGGGCTCGATTTCTACGGATAGTGGTGTGCTGAAGCAAACGCAATACTCGTTCAGCACGAGGTTTGAGAATGGGGTCGGCACTAACCCCGAAGAGCTCCTCGCCGCGGCGCACGCCGGCTGTTTCACGATGGCGCTCTCGGCGCAACTCGGAAACGCCGGCATGACCGCAAGCAAGCTCGAGACGACTGCGACCATTACGCTCGACAAGCTCCCCGACGGTTTCGCAATCACCAAGAGCCATCTCGACCTCGTCGCGCGTGTTCCTGGGGCGGACAAAGCGAAATTCGACGCCGCCGTGAAAGCCGCCGAAACCGGCTGTCCTGTCTCGAAACTCTTCAAGGCAGAAATCAGTGTGAACGCACGCCTCGAATCCTGAGCGCTACGGCGTTCTCGTCGAACGTTTTCATTGGACGTTCTCATCGAGAGGGCCAAACAGGTACAATGCCGCACATGATTTCAGCTCCCGGAGCGTTCTCTGCAGGTGTCGCGATCTTTCTGATCGTGCTCTGGGACGCTTTCGAAGCCATCATTCTCCCGCGCCGCGTCACGCGAAAGTTCCGCCTGGCTCGCCTTTTTTACCGGTCCACCTGGAAAGCTTGGAAATTCGTGATTTGCCTCATCCCTAAGCCCAAGACCCGTGAAGCTTTGCTGGGCTTCTACGGCCCGCTCTCGCTCCTCGTTCTCGTCGGAGTTTGGGCCGTTGGCCTCGTGCTCGGCTTCGGTCTCATGCAATATGGCGCCGGGTCCGCGGTGATCATGACGGGCGGCCAGCCCGGTTTCCTAACGGACATCTATCTCAGCGGCACGACCTTCTTCACCCTCGGCCTGGGCGACGTCATTCCGCGCTCTGGCTTGTCCCGCGCCCTGGTTGTCACCGAAGCCGGTTTTGGCTTCGGTTTTCTTGCTGCCGTCATCGGCTATTTGCCTTTCATCTACGGGTCGTTTTCCAAGCGCGAGGTGAATATTTCCCTCCTCGATTCGCGCGCCGGCACGCCGCCCACCGCTGGCGAACTGCTTCGCCGCCACAGTTATGTACATGGCCAGGACGCCCTCGGCGTTCTCCTCAAAGATTGGGAGCTGTGGTGCGCCGAGCTGATGGAGAGCCATCTCTCCTATCCCGTGCTCGCCTATTTTCGCTCGCAGCACGACAACCAATCTTGGATCGCATCGCTCACGGCGATTCTGGACACCTGCGCGCTCGTTATCGTCGGTATCGAGGGCGCTTGCGAAAAACAGGCCGAGCTTACTTTTGCGATCGCGCGTCACGCCATCGTCGACCTCTCGCAAGTCTTCGGCACCGCGCCCAAGCCGCTGCCGCACGATCGGCTGCCCGAACCAGCTTTGCGCCAAATCCGCGACATTCTCGCCCAGCATGGCATGAAACTTCGCGACGGAGAGGAAGCTGACTGCAAACTCACTGCGTTTCGCAAAATGTATGAGCCCTACATCTATGCGCTGGCCAATTATTTGAACCAGACGCTGCCGCCTTGGATTCCGCTGAAAAAAGGCAAAGACAATTGGCAAACTACGGCCTGGGCGCAGTCGGGAGGGCTCATTGATAAAGAAGTGGCCACCGTCGTCGCCGATGACCATTTCTAGTTTTCTTGGACCGCGGCGGCTGGACGCCTCTTTTTTTCGTTTCCTCATTTTTTTGGAGAAAAACAATGAAGGCCATTCTCGTTCGTGAATTCGGCGGTCTCGAAGTCCTGAAGCTCGAAGAAATCCCCACGCCAAAGCCTGCCGCCGGACAAGTTCTCGTCCGTATCCGCGCCGCAGGTGTGAATCCCTACGACACCTATATGCGCGCGGGCACCTACGCCGTCAAACCGCTGCTTCCCTACACGCCAGGATCTGATGGCGCAGGCGTCGTTGAGGCCATCGGCGACGGTGTGAAAAAAGTGAAGCCGGGCGACCGCGTCTACACGGCGAAGACCGTTACGGGGGCTTACGCGGAATACGCTATCGCGCTGGAAGAGCAAGTGCATTTCCTGCCCGACAACGTCAGTTTTGGCCAGGGGGCGGGCGTGTGGGTTCCCTACGGGACCGCGTATCACGCGCTCCATCACTCCGCGGAAGCGCACGCTTCCGAAACCGTCCTGGTACACGGAGCGAGCGGCGGAGTCGGCACCGCGGCAGTGCAGATGGCGCGAGCCATGGGCCTCACCGTCTTCGGCACGGCCGGAACGCAAAAAGGTATCGACCTCGTAAAACGCGAGGGCGCGCATCAGGTTTTCGATCACGGCAAGACGGGTTATCAGGAGGGGATACTGAAGGTGACCGGCGGCCGCGGTGTGGACATCATTCTCGAAATGCTCGCCAATGTGAACCTGGCCCACGATACAAAACTTCTGGCCAGCCGCGGCCGCGTGATCGTCATCGGCAACCGCGGTGAAGTCACGATCAACGCCCGCGAACTCATGGGCCGCCGCGCCTCCATCCGCGCCTTCACCCTTTGGGGCATTACGCCCACGGAAGAAAACGAGATTCACGCCGGCCTCATTGCCGGCCTCGAAAACGGCACGCTGCGCCCGGTCGTCGGCAAAGAGTTGCCCCTCGCCGAAGCGGCGCGCGCCCACAAAGAAATCCTCGAGCCCGGCGCCGCGGGGAAAATCGTCCTCGTTCCTTAATGTAGTGTTCGAACGTGCCGCGCGGCGGGACGGCGTTGCCGCGGGCCAAATTTGTTTTGAGTGCATTACGGCCGGGAACATGCCGTATAATCGGGCTTCTCACATATTGACCAGGAAAAAGCCTTAAGCAGGGAGCGGAATCACTCTCATCGTGCACATCGCCCTTTTACTCTCGGTTGGTCTCGCCGCGCAGAACCCCATCAGCCACTATTGGCACAAGATCACCGATAGAACCTTTACCGGCATCTACCATGCCAATGCCTTCGACCTGGCGATGATGATTCCTTATTTCATCGTCCTTTTCGTCCTTGCGGTCTACGGCCTGCACCGCTATTGGCTGGTCTACGACTATTTCGCCTATTCGAAAAATGTCCCTCCGGCTCCGCCGCCGGTTACAAACTGGCCCCGCGTCACCGTGCAGTTGCCCATCTTCAACGAACGTTACGTCATTGAGCGTCTCGTCGAAGCCGTCTCGCGCTTCGACTATCCGCCCGAACTGCTGGACGTGCAGGTCCTGGACGACTCCACCGACGAGACCTGCGAAGTCGCCCGCGCCTGCGTCGAACGCCACGCCGCGCAGGGGATGCCCATCGTTTACATTCATCGCTGCAACCGTGAAGGTTACAAAGCCGGCGCCCTGGAAAACGGCCTGAAAACCGCCAAGGGCGAATTCGTTGCCATTTTCGACGCGGATTTTCTACCCGAACCCGCTTTTCTTCGCCGTACGATTCCTTATTTCATGAATCCGGATGGCGGCAGCAAAATCGGGATGGTGCAGACACGCTGGACGTATCTCAACAGCGACTACTCGCTGCTGACCAACGTGGAGACCATCCTTCTCGATGGCCATTTCGTCGTCGAGCATGGCGCGCGTTCCCGCCGCGGCACTTTCTTCAATTTCAATGGCACCGCCGGCGTGTGGCGCCGCAAAGCCATCGACGATGCCGGCGGCTGGGAGCACGACACCCTCACCGAAGACACCGACCTTTCTTATCGCTCGCAGCTCAAAGGCTGGAAGTTTCTCTACCTCCCGCAAATCGAGTGCGCCTCCGAGCTTCCCGCGGACATGAACGGCTTCAAAGCCCAGCAGGCGCGGTGGGCCAAGGGCTTGATGCAAACCGCAAAAAAAATCCTCCCAAGAGTATTGAAGTCGGATGCGCCCTGGCACGTCAAAGCCGAGGCCTTCTTCCACCTTACCGGCAACATCAGCTACCCGCTCATGATTGTGCTCTCCACCATGTTGCTGCCCGCGATGATCGTGCGCTTCTATCAAGGCTGGATTCAGATGTTGGTGATCGATCTGCCGCTGTTCCTCGCTTCCACGTGTTCCATCTCCAGCTTCTATCTCGTCGCGCAAAGAGAGCTTCGTCCCAAAACATGGCGGCGCACGTTTCTCTACATGCCCTTCGTCATGGCCACGGGGATCGGCATTTCCGTGCGCAACGCGCAAGCAGTGATCGAAGCGCTGCTCGGCAAGAAAAGCGCATTCGCCCGCACGCCCAAATTCAATATCGAAGGCAAGCAGGGCGGATTCGCGACAAAATCGTACCGGAACAAAGCCGGCTGGATGCCCTACGCGGAAATTCTTTTAGGCTTGTACTTCTCTTCGACCGTTATCTACGCCATCCTCAACGAAAACTACGCCACCGTCCCGTTCCTGTTGCTCTTCGTCTGGGGTTACCTCTACACCGGGGCGATGTCCCTCGGCCAAACCTACTTCGCGCGTCTGCGTTTCGGAGTCAACGCCCCGGAGATGCGCCCCGCCACTTCCGGCGCCCCGGGCTTCTGATTCTCTTAATAGAACTGACGCTCAGGTCGGCAGCCTTTCGCTTTTCGCGTGTGCGATGTCGCCGTCAAAGCTACACTGCACGGAAGGCGGACGCTCCGTGGAATACCTCCCCATCAAGAATGGCGATGTCGGCTTGCACGCGGTCGCTGCTGGCCCGGAAGATGGCCCCGTCGTCGTTCTGCTCCACGGCTTTCCTGAATTCTGGTATTCGTGGCACAGACAAATCGAGCCGCTGTCGGCTGCAGGTTTTCGCGTCATCGTGCCCGACCAGCGCGGGTACAACCTCAGCAGCAAACCCGTCGGCGTCTCTTCGTATGCCATGCCTGAGCTCGTTTCCGACGTCATCGCCATCGCCGATCAGCTCGGCCAGAGAAAAATCTTTCTCGCCGGACACGATTGGGGCGCCGCCGTTGCCTGGAGCACCGCCCTGCTGCATCCGCAGCGCGTCGCCAAGCTCGTCGTCCTTAACGTCCCTCACCCCTCGGTGATGCGTAAATTCCTCAGCACGCGTCCGCGTCAATTCCGCCGCAGCTGGTACATGTTCTTCTTTCAACTCCCCTGGCTGCCGGAAGCCCTTTTCTCCGCCTTCAACTTCCGCGCCGGTTCGCGCTCGCTTCTCCGCTCCAGCCGCCCGGGCGCCTTCTCCGCCGAAGATCTCGACCAATACCGCGCCGCGTGGTCGCAGCCCGGCGCCCTCACCGCCATGATCAATTGGTACCGCGCCCTCTTTCGCACTCGCATCAAATTTCAGAACAAAACCGTCCGCGTCCCCACGCGCATCCTCTGGGGGGAGCGCGACGACTTTCTTTTAACGGAAATGGCGCACGAAAGCCTGCGCTATTGCACGAGCGCCGAGCTCTTCACCTTCGCTAGCGCCACGCATTGGCTCCAGCACGAAGAACCCGCTCGCGTCTCGGAGCTCTTGATCGATTTCTTCCGAGCATAGTGCTAGGTTCGGTCTGCCATCGCTAGCGAACCATCTAGGGATCTCATTCAAAGCAGAGCAATACAATCTCCGGGCTAGACCCAAAGCGCAGCGGCGGCCCCCAAGTCCCTGCACCGCTGGAGGTGTAGACCTGCATCTTTCCGATCCGGCTCAACCCGTAGGCGAACTGGCGGTAAATCCGCCGGACCATCCAGGTCCAGGGGATAAACTGCCCGAGATGAGTGTGTCCCGAGAGTTGCAACGAAAATCCAGCCTCGGCCGAGATGTGCGGGCGATCCGGCGCATGCGTCAGAAGAATGCTGGCGCGCTTCCGGTCCACACCGATTCGCTCGAGGACCGCACGCAGATACTCGTCCTGGCTGGCGTGTTTGTAAGGCACGCCGACGATCTGCAAGCCGTCTGCTTCCACTTTTTCGTTCTCGAGTACGCGAACTCCAGCGCCGGCGACGGCTCGTAGGTACTTGGAGTCATCCCCGAACTGCTCGTGATTGCCCGCAACAAAATAGGCGCCCTGCGGCGCGCGCAGCTCGCGCAACGGCTCGGCGGCTCGCACTGTATCGATCGCTGTGCCATCGTACAAATCGCCGGCAACGAAAACCACGTCGGGCTTCTCCCGCATCGTCTTGGCCACGATCCGCCTCAAAAACCGGCCGTTTCGAACGTGCCCCAGGTGCAGATCGCTGAGTAGCACGGCCCTACGCCCGCGCCAGGCCTGCGGCAGATTCTCCAATCGGACGGTGATCCGCCGAACCCGCGCCCAGCCTGCATTCACCAGGCCTGAGAAGCAGAGCACCACTGACGCTCCGAACAACAGCTCCACGATCCGATGGAAATTCACGCCCATTCCCGCCAGCCCTGCGATTCCGAAAATAACCCAGGACATGCATGCCGCAAAGAAAGAGAAACTCAACCATCCAAGCCAAGCTGCGGCGAGCCGATACATGACTCGCAACACAGCATTTGTGTAGCGAAAGGCCAGAAGCGACGTTGCTAAAAAACTGACGGACAGGACGCCCACAACGATCTTGAGCCACAACGCCACAGGGGGATCATTCCCCGCCGGCGAAAACTTCCAGGTTTCGTAGAGGAAAAAGTGAATCAGAAACAACACCGATTGAAAAATCGCGATGAAGCCTATGAGTCCTGCTCGTATCCGCATCTACCATTGGATTCCTCAAGACCTAAAAACGGTATTCATCTGCTCGGAAATGGAGGGCGAGAGCGTCGGTTGCTGGGTGGCGCGGCGGTCCTGTTTCGTGACAATTTCGGCCAATCACTCGTTTCGGGTACAATCGCGTGGCTGCGTACAGCCTTCGAAACCCACATGCCCAGTGGGCGCAACATCCAATGGTGGTTCCGAGGTGCGCGAATGAGTGGTCGCCTGTGGCCGGTGCGGTCGCATGGTCTATCGAATTCAGCAAGACGGGTTTTTGGGGGATTGCTCTGCCTGGCTTACATTGCAGCCACGGCGCGCGCCCAGGAGCGCCGCGAGCGCGAGCCTAATAGCGTTTACGCGGAACGCCGCGGGAAGCTCGCGGCGCAGGCCGATGGCCCGATCATCCTTTGGGGTTTCACCGGCCGCGAGGAAGAGTCCCAAGCCTACGTCTTCGCCCAGGAAGAGAATTTTTACTACCTCACCGGCCACAATGAAGAAGGCGCCGGGTTGATCATCCTTCCCGCTGGTCAGAAGGGCGATGTCTCCAGCGTTTCGCGCGAAACTCTTTTTCTCCCCGCAAAGAATCTGCAGAAAGAAAAATGGAACGGTGTTCGCATGTCACCATCGGATCCCGGCATCGAAGCGCGCACGGGATTTGTTGCCGTAAAATCGTTTGAGAGCGACTTCCGCTCCATGGTGGAGAATCTTGCCAAGACGTTTCCGGACTTCTACACGATTCTTCCCTATCAGAAAGAACTCGGCGGTTACCCCCACGAGAAAGCCGTTGTCGATTGGTTGCAGCTTGCTGCGCCGAATGCCAAGCTGAAAGACATTCGCGCGCAGATCGGCGCCCTGCGCCAGATCAAGTCACCCGGCGAAATCGCCTTCCTGAAGCAAGCGATTGATTTGTCCCTCGATTCTCACCTGGAAGCGATGAAGTTGATGCGCCCGGGGCTTTACGAATATCAGCTAGCGGCAAAAATGGCCGAAATCCATGCCTGGGGCGGCTCGGAAGCGGAGGGCTACGCCCCGATTGTTGGCGCCGGCCCGAACTCCACCGTGCTGCACTACGACAAGCTCTCGCGCAAAATCGAAGATGGCGACATCGTCGTTCTCGACGTCGGGGCGCAATACTCCGGCTATTCGGCGGACATCACCCGCACGCTGCCCGCCAGCGGCAAGTTCACGCCGCGCCAGCGCGAAATTTACGACATCGTCCTCGGTGCGCAAAACGCGGCCCTCGCCGCGCTCAAGCCGGGCATGGATTTCTGTAACAAGGGCGACAAGAGCGTTCACAAGATTGCCTACAACTACATCAATTCCCATGGAAAAGATCTTCACGGCAAATCCCTCGGGCCATATTTCATTCACGGCCTCGGCCATCACATTGGCCTCGACGTCCACGACCCGGGCGAATTCTGCGCCCCTTTCCAGCCCGGCATGGTCATCACCGTCGAGCCCGGCATCTACATTCCCGAGGAAAATCTGGGCGTGCGTATCGAGGACGACGTGCTCATCACCGAATCCGGCCACAAACTCCTCAGCGAACGCCTCCCGCGCGACACTGTTGAAATCGAAAAGATCATGGCGGAAGCCGCGTTGGCTCGCTCAAAAGGAGAAAAAAACGAGGTCCGCGGAAACGTTTCGTCAGCGGATACGCTCGCCGACAGCGGTGTGGTCCGGAGCTTGATTGCGAAATACGCGAAATCGGTTGACGACGCGGATACAACTCTCGCTGCTGAGGTCTGGTTGAATTCTCCTGACGTCTCCTTCATCCACCCGTTGGGCCATGAGCACGGTTTCGAGCAAATCAAGCAAAATGTCTACATGCGCCTGATGGGCGATACCTTTTCGGAACGCAGACTGAGTGTTCATGACGTTTCCGTTCATGTTTACGGAGACGCCGCCTGGGCCGAGTTCTACTGGGATTTCGCCGCCAAGTTCAGAAAAGATGGCTCTGTCCTCGCGACACACGGCAGGGAAACACAGCTCTATCAGAAGGAACAGGGTCGATGGCGCTTGGTTCACGTTCACTATTCCGGAATGCCGGTTACGACTCGATGAGGGAACGGATGGAGGCGTGGAGTTGGTGGCTCTGTTGCATCATTAATGATGAAACAATACAAGTTCAAAAAAAATAGCCTAAGGGTCTGCTCCTAACAATTCGTGATTGAGCTCGCAAATCGCTTCCAACTTGGCCCGCAACTTTCGATAATTTCGCAGCCACCACTGGACCTGCCCCTTGTGTTCGGCGGGAACCGTGAACTGGCGCGTCCGTCCTCCGGGATAACCCACCGTGAGGACCCAGACCCGGTGGCCTTCTCCCCGGCGGCACTTCCGGCAACCGCGGCGATGGAAGATCCGGCGATCCAGTAGCGAACCTCGCAGGATCTCGGTCGGATCGGGCAGTTCGCGGAGAAGTTGCTTTCGCGCCTTGCGAGCTTGACTTTCGTTCATCGATACTAATGAAACAAAAGGACAAGGACCTGTCAAGACTTTTTTCCAAAACTGCCCCCAAAAAGTGGGGGAGGGCAAGACGGACAGCGTTTGCCATGGGGTTTGACACGCAATATCGCATGCAATATCCTTTTGTAAAATGAAGGCATACGTCTTGGACACGAATGTATTCGTGGCAGCCTTCCGTAGCGACATTGGGGGTTCTCGCCAGGTGCTGGAGGCGGCGCGAGCTCGCCGGTTCGACTTGCTCTTGTCCGTACCTTTGATGCTGGAATACGAATCAGTTCTGACCCGCCCTGAACATCTTGCGGCATCCAGAGCGAGCAAAGAAGATGTATCTGCAGTGCTGGATGAACTGGCTTCCGTCGGGAAGAGAGTCGAGTTAATGATTCGCACGCGGCCGAGGTTACCAGACCCGAATGACTGGATGGTGTTGGAAACGGCCATCAATGGTCGCGCCGATGCGATCGTGACTTTCAACGATCGGGACTTTAGGCCTGTGGCAACGCGTTTTCGCTGTTCGGTGGTGCGGCCCGGGGAAGTGATTCGGGGATTAGCAGAGGAAACCGAGTGATGGCCAGAAAAGGAGTGAATTCATGAGACGAAGCAATTTTGCTTTGCGCGTACCACCTACCCTATTAGCCGAAGCGCGCAAGGCCGCCGAATCGGAAGGAGTAGCTCTCAACCAGCTGATCACCCTCGCACTTGCAGAGAAGGTTTCCGCTATGCGCACGGAAGAATACTTTGAGGAACGCGCGCGACGTGCCGATCCGGCAAAGGTCAGCCGGATTCTATCTCGCGTGGGCAAGGGAAATCCTCCTATCGAGGGTGATGAACTCCCGTTGGAATTCGCAGCTAGGAAGGTGAAGAAAAAGAAGTGAAGAGAGACATCGCTATCCTCAGGTAGAACGAGATTCGCCCGCCTGTCTCCACCGGCCAAACGAGGTTAGTCTCGTTACTGAGGTTGTGTGCGTGGCAATCGTTGTCCGGATTTTGGGTGGCACATTGGTGCAGCTAAAAAGCAGGGGTTCACCCCAGCGGTTTCGGTCCAACGTCAGTCCAATTCGAGAGGGTGGTTGCACCGCGCGTTTCCGTGTAAGCGACACCAGATGCGGCACTTATTTGATTTAACCTGCTTACTTCTTGCAAAGCAGGTCCTCTCCCAGCTGAGCTACACGCCCACAGTGTTTCTCCTTTTATTTTAACTACTTACCTACTTTTCAGCACCTTGTTTGTTTGATTCCGCGCTCCTGTTGCAAAGCAGGTGCTCTCCCAACTGAGCCACCGCTCACAGTTTTTCTCCTTCTACTTTAAGTACTTACCGACTTCTCGATAGTCTCTTTGTTCCGTTTCGCCCCGTAGTGAAAGAGTCTTCCCGTCAATCACTTGAGCAAGAAGTGGCACATAGAAATTCCGTTTAGCTTCGAGTTGCCGCAGGGCAAGGTTCCACGCGACCACTCCACGGTGGCGAGCCGGTCATGGCTGTCCACTATTCACTGTGAGACTTGCCTCCAAAAGTTCAAGCAGAACTTGGAGCGGAGAATGGCCCGGTGAAGAAAACGCTGTGCAGAGCAAATCAGTACGGAGTGAAAGGTGAGAAGGACCGCAGTATCGGCCGCAACCTATGCTTTGCCAACGAGGCGTACCGGGCCGGGATATTCCGTGAGTTTCCTATCGTTGGTCAGTAGCGTAATGCCCTCCACAGTCGCTTGGGCCACAAGGATGCGATCGAACGGGTCCTTGTGTCCGGAAGGCAGTTGGTCGATATTGATCGCGTGTTCGCTGGTGATAGATGACTCGGTATATCCATTGTCGAGCAACGAACGGCGGAGAACTCTCGGGTCCACATCAAAATCATCTCGACCGAGACTGCGCTTGATGGTGATCTCCCAGATGCTGGCGGCGCTGAACAGCAGCTCATTCT
This sequence comes from Acidobacteriota bacterium, assembly GCA_003224525.1. GTDB lineage: Bacteria > Acidobacteriota > Terriglobia > Acidiferrales > UBA7541 > Acidiferrum. The sequence goes on from QHZB01000334.1 coordinate 14,329, forward strand.
CGGGATTCTCGATCTGCACCCGGGCAGCCTTGGGGAGCCGTTTCGGTTCATTCGCGACCCAGAGCAGCAAATATGTATCGAGAAGCAGCTTCACTTTTCGCCACCGAACATGCGTGCGATCTCCGTGCGGCCCATGGTGTCGAAGTCCGCTGGAACGCGGAAGTGACCCTCGAGAAAGCCGAGTCTTCGCACCTGCTTGCCAGTGGGCGTTTCGAGCGCCATGACCTTCACCAGAGGCTTGCCCGCCTTGGCGATGATGAACGGTTTTCCGCTCGCTGCCTGGTCCACCAAACGGGATAGTTGGGTCTTCGCTTCATGAATGTTGACAGTGGTCATAGAGACTCCTCCAATGAACTAAGTTCACTGAGTCTAGTCTATTGGTCCGCCCCCGTCAAGAGTGAATATGCATCGCGTTCTCGAAGAGGAAGCAATGGGTTTCGGTAGGACCGGAGGGGCCGAGGCGTCGATCGGAACAAACGAGTACATGCTCGGTGCGTGGAGCTATTTAATCAGCACTTACACTGTACACTGTGCACTGTGCGTCAGACCGACAATGCCTGCTGATGTTACAGACTAGCGTCAACCTATTGGAGTCTGAAGAGAGAGCGGAAAGAACGGCGTAATGCTCTTCATTCGTAGATGCGGAATTAGCCGGAAGCCAGATTCGCACCGTAGTAAAAACGTAGTGAAAGTTGCGACAAATCCCGGTAAATTCCGAAGAGAAAGCGAACAAAACGGAGAAAAACGGCTTGCTGTGTTTTGTCACAACTTGCTGCTTTTTAGCGGATTGCGTCGGCTCCGGCAAGATTTAGCAAATTTGGCTCCCCGCTTGCAAAGCAGGCGGATTGACCGCCGGGAATGAGGCACCTTATACTGATCTCCCGCGCTGGACGTGGATTTCGCGCCAGCGTGCCTCGAGTCATTCCGCGAGCAGCGTAGGAGCGAACTTTAATTCGCCGGCCGGAATTTCCGAAATCAGCAAACTTTCTAGGGAGCATATGAGCAGCGTCAAAGCGACACAACTCCGCCCCGGCATGGTCATCCAGCACGAAGGCCAGCTTTTCACTATCTTCAGCGTCGATCACCGCACGCCCGGCAACAAGCGCGGCTCGATGCAGACGCGCATGAGGAACCTCCGCACGGGTGCGATCATCGATTACCGGTTCCGCGCCGAAGAATTCGTGGACCGCGCCATCCTCGATGAAGTCGAGTTCGAGTACCTCTACAATGAGGGGGACGATTTCCACTTCATGAATACGAAGAACTACGAACAGATGCAGATGAGCCGCGAAGAGCTGGGCGAAACCGTCTACTACTTGATTCCCAGCACCATCGTGAAGGTGGAATTTTTCGAGGAAAAAGCCATCGGCGTGGACCTCCCCGATACCATGGATATGAAGGTGATCCAGACCGAGCCGACGCTCCAGAAAGCCACCGCCAGCGCGGTCATGAAGCCCGCAACACTCGAGACCGGCCTGATCGTTCAGGTTCCGCCGTTCGTGAATGAGGGCGACAGAATTAAAGTAGACACCTCGGAAGCACGTTACGTTCAGCGCGTCGAGTAATTCTTAGTTCTTTGCTTTTGTTCGCGGCTGGTAGATGATGACAGTTCGATCTTCCGCCTCCGCAGCTAATTTCAGCGCAAGCCGGAATTAGAAGAGGCAGAACGGCGTCCCGGCTCCGCCCGGGGCGCCTTTTGTTTTTATCTCAATGTTTTCCCGCCGAGCCCGCAGCGGATTTCTCGCCCGCCGGATGCGCGCCAAACACGCGGTCGAAGATAGCATCCACATAGCGAAGCTGCCGCTGCAGATCAAAAGTGTAGGCGAGGGCTTTCGAATCGAGAATCTTGGCGATACGCGGGTCTTTCGAAACGCGCTCGCGGAAACTAGTGTCTGATTCCCACGCGGCCATGGCGTTCTCCTGCACGGCTTTGTAGGCATCATCCCGGGGCATGCCCTTCTCCACCAGATCCTGCAGCAATTGACCCGAATA
>QHZB01000195.1 GCA_003224525.1 Acidobacteriota bacterium
AACCGCTGGACGGCTCGCGTGGCCGACAGATCACCTACTTTGACTCGGAGCAGATTCTCAACTTCCGTTGGTCACCGGACGGCAGAAGCCTCTGCATACTCCGCGGCCATACCGACTCCGACGTTGTCCTCATCCGAGAATCGTCTCAATAGCCCTGAGCCGGACATCAAAATTGGTACCATCCTCGGGGACAGACCACCTGTCTATTCATCAGGAGAATGCTAACGTGAACCCGCGACATCTCGCTGCCCTGGCACTATTTCTGCTCTTCGCCCTAGATGGCGACTTGCGGGTGGCGGCCTCGCCGCAGACGGCGCGGCACATCGACGCTAAACTCTTTCAAGAGCTGCGATGGCGGCCGATCGGGCCATCTCGCGGAGGGCGTGCACTGGCGGTGGCGGGCGTGCGCGGGCAGCCGGAAGTTTTCTATTTCGGAAGCGTGGGCGGAGGCATTTGGAAGACTGATGACGCGGGGCGAACGTGGAATCCCATCTTCGATTCGCAGTCGATTGCATCGATTGGGGCGATCGCGGTTGCGCCGTCGGATTCGAACGTGATTTACGTTGGCTCGGGGGAGGCGGACATGCGCTCCTCGATTTCCCGCGGGAATGGGATGTACAAGTCCACGGACGGCGGCAAGACGTGGGCGCCTATCGGGCTGGAGGATTCGCGGCAAATCGGGCGGATCATCGTGGACCCGCAAAACCCCAACAAGCTTTTCGTGGCAGCGCTGGGTCATGCCTACGGGCCGAACCCGGAGCGAGGCGTCTTCCGTTCAAAAGATGGAGGAAAGAGCTGGCAAAAAATTCTCTTTCACGATGAAAACACCGGAGCGATCGATCTGGCGTTCGAGCCAGGAAATCCGAAAACGATTTACGCGACACTGTGGCAGACGCGCAGGCCACCGTGGAGCATTTACCCTCCTTCGAACGGACCGGGCAGTGGCCTTTATCGCTCAAGCGACGGAGGCGATCACTGGGAACACGTGACCGAGCAGGGGCTGCCATCGGAAGGCCTCGGCCGAGTCGGCATCGCTTTTGCGCCGAGCAACCCGCGGCGGATTTATTTGATCGTGGACGCCAAGGAGGGCGGGCTCTTTCGTTCTGACAACGGTGGGCAGAGTTGGCAGCGCGTTTCGAATGACCGGCGGATTTGGCAGCGCGGGTGGTACTTCGGGGAAGTCAGCGTGGATCCCCAAGACCCCGACACTGTGTACGTCCCGAACACCACGACCTACCGGTCGCGCGACGGAGGAAAGACATTCACAGCGTTCAAGGGCGCGCCGGGCGGAGACGACTATCACGAGCTTTGGATTGATCCCGATGAGCCGCGACGGATGATTCTCAGCAGCGACCAAGGCACGATCGTGACGCGCAACCGCGGTGAGACGTGGAGCTCCTGGTACAACCAGCCAACGGCGCAGTTCTATCACGTGGTGACGGATAACCAGTTTCCTTACTGGGTGTACGGTGCGCAGCAGGACAGCGGTTCGGCGGCGACTCCAAGCCGCAGCCGGTACCGTTCGCTGAATTTCCATGATTGGCGGCCGATGGACGCCGGGGACGAAAATGGCTACATTGCGCCGGACCCGCTGAATCCGGGCGTGGTGTTTGGCGGATTCGTCGCTCGGCAAGATTTCGGCGACGAACAGCTCCAGCAACTGCCGCCGACGCTTGGGCATCCTGGTGATTACCGGCGCACGTGGACGCTGCCGCTGGTTTTTTCGCCGATCGATCCGCACGTGCTGTACTTCGGCTCGCAAGTTTTGTTTCGAACGGCCGATGGCGGCAGCTCCTGGCAAGCGATCAGTCCCGACCTCACGCGCGAAGATCCCGGCGTGCCGCAAAATCTGGACGCCGCGACTGCCGAGGATGCTCCGAAGGGCAATCGACGCGGCGTGATTTACACGATTGGACCGTCGTTTGTGCGGGCTGGAGAAATCTGGGCGGGCACGGACGATGGATTGATTCAACTGACGCTAGACGAAGGGAAAACGTGGGAGAACGTTACGCCGCCGGATTTGACGCCTTGGAGCAAGGTGACGCATATCGAAGCGTCGCATTCCGATGCGGGGACAGCGTACGCGGCGGTGGACAGGCATCGCGTTGAGGATTATCAGGCGTATTTGTATCGAACGCGGGATTTCGGCAAGACCTGGCAACGGACCTCAAATGGGATTCCCGAGGGAAGCTTCCTGAACTGCGTGCGGGAAGACCCTGAGCGAAAAGGGTTGCTATACGCCTGCACGGAAAAGGGAGTCTATGCGTCTTTTAATGACGGCGACGTTTGGCAACCCTTGCAACTGAATCTGCCGGTGACATCGGTGCGCGACCTAGTGGTGCACGAAAACGATTTGGTGATTGCCACGTTCGGCCGCTCGTTTTGGATATTGGACGATGTGACGCCGTTGCGGCAGATCGATTCGCGTGTCGACGCCGCCGACGCATGGCTCTTTCGTCCGCAAACCGCCATTCGCATGCGGCCGGGCTCGGACCAAGGAACTCCGGTGCCGATGGATGAGCCGTTGGCTCCCAACCCCCCGGAGGGCGCAGTGCTGGATTATTTCTTGAAGGATAGAGCGTCATCGCCCGTCCAACTGGAAATCTTTGACTCGGAAGGAAAGCCGGTGCGGCGATTCGCAAGCGATGATGTATTGCACAAGACAAATCCGAACGATGTCCCGCTTCAAATGGAGTGGGTGCGCGACCCCAAACCACTGTTGGCTGAGGCGGGAATGCACCGATTCATCTGGGATCTTCGTTACGCACTCCCGAAGGGCGTTCGCAGCTCTTTCTGGGGACCGTCCGGACCTTTGGCAGTGCCAGGCAACTACATCGTGAAGCTCACGGCGAACGGCAAGAGCAGCACGCAACCGCTGACGATCAAGCTGGATCCGCGCGTGAAAACGCCGCAGGACGCGCTCATGCGGCAGTTTAGTCTGGCCTCCAGGCTGGCAGCGAGATTGGGCGAAGTTTCGCTGGCATTGCAACAGGTCGGCGACCTCCGAAGGCAGATCGAGGCGCGCAAAAAGGATGCGACCGACAGCGCCGAGCTGCAGAAGGCTTTGCGAGGACTGGAGGAAAAGGTTGAAGCGGCGGTCGAGCCCGATAGTGATGCCGATTTTGGGCTGTTTGGACTCGCCGCTCCGGGCAAGGAGCATGAGCCTCTTCCCAAAGTTGCGGCGGCGCTCACTGGTCTCCTGATCATTGTGGACAGCTCCGATATGGGGCCCGCAGCTGATGCGGCGATGGCGAGCGAGAGGTGGGAAGAAGCTGCACAAGAGACGCTGTCGCGCTGGACCGCATTCCAAAAGGACGACCTGGCGGTTGTCAATGCTTTGCTCGAAAAGGCGAAACTGAAGATGCTGGTCATTTCTCCTGTGATCCACGGGGATGCGCCGGCGGCGCGCTAGCTTTTCGGCGGAGATGATTCGGGATTAAAGGACCAGTGTTGGGGACGTCCCTTTCTCGCTGCGTTTGCAGGTTTCTAGCGGCGCGTATTGAGGGGCAGATTTGGTATGCTGCTCTAAGTGCGAAACATCCTCCGAACAAGGTTTCTTTCTCTGATTGCACTGCTCTTCGTGGCTCCTCTGGCTGCGGTGATGGTCTCTCCATCCCAGGCTCCCTCGCAGACCCAGCAACCCGCGGCCGGCACGCCGCCAGCGGCAAGTCCCCCCGCGACTTCTCCGCAGGGAGGGGTGGCAGGGTCGGGGGGTTCCGCGTTTGGCGCGCAAGCCCAGCAAGCCGGGCTTAACATCGTCGTGCTGGATCCGGCCCATGGTGGAACGGACCCCGGCGCGCGAGGCACCGGCGGCATCCGCGAAAGTGAAATCGTCCTGGATCTTGTGATTCAGGTTCGCCGCGCGCTGGAGCTGCAAGGCTTTCAAGTGGTGCAGACGCGGCAGGGAAATGAGAATCCTTCTTTTGATGACCGCTCCGCAACCGCCAACGCGCAGCGCGGAGCGGTGTTCGTAACCTTGCATATTTCGTCGACAGGATTGCCGGGCACAGCGCGTGTCTACGTGAATTCGGATTTGCCGCCGGTGGCGGATTCGAATGGCCTGATCCCCTGGGACCGCGCGCAGGCGCCGTTTCTTGGACTGAGCCGGGCGTTCGGCGATGTCGTGCAGGGATACCTCACCCAGCGTTTCAAAGGTTCGCCGGACGCCGCGCAAACTGCATCCGTGCGCCAGCTTCGAACTACGGCAGCACCGGCAATCGCCGTGGAGATCTCCAGTGTGACGGTGGAGGACCGCGCCGATTTGGACCGCATGGCGCCGGGCGTGGCGGACGCCATTGCGCGCGGAGCCGCTGCGTTCAAGCCATCTTACGTGGTCCCAAACACGCGCGGAGCGCTGCCATGACGCCACGCTGGAAATTCTGGCTGATCGGCGGATTGCTCATCGCCGTGCTCGCCGCAGCGATCTATTTTCCAATTCTCCGCAGACGGGTGAAACGCGCCGCGAAACTCCAGCAACAGAGCGAAGAACAAGCGCGGCGCGAATTGACACAACCGATCGTGATCAATCCGGGCGATCCTCGCGTGAAGACCAAGCTCTTCTGGGCTTCGGATACAATCGATTCCACGCTCGTGCCGGTCACGGTCGAGCTGCCGCTTTCGAATGACCCGGTGCTGCGATCCAAACAGGTTTTGAATACCCTGCTCGCGGGGCCCGTGGATGCGGAACTGCGCACGCTGCCGCCGGACGCTTTGCTGCTTGCGTTTTATCTATTGCCGGATGGGACGGCGATCGCGGATTTTTCCGAGGCGCTGGCAACTTCCATTCCTTCCGGCATCGTGAGCGAGCAATTGGCCGTGAATTCCATCACCCGGACGCTGGAAGCCAACGTGCCGCAGGTGCAGCGGCTGAAAATCCTGATTCATGGGCAGGAAGTGGAAACGCTGCCGGACATCTGGATCTGGCGGAAGCATTTATCGTCAACACGAAGCCGGCTCAACCGCCGGCGAAGCCCGCGCCAGCGCAATCCGGCAGGGACAAACCGGCGACGCCAGCGTCGGATAAGGCGTCTGCTCCGGCTCCCGGACCGTTGACAGCAGACAAGCCCCCCGGCAAACTGGCGCAGCCCGAAGGCAAACCGTAGAATTCTTGAAACGGGCAATGATGACGGCAGGAGGAAGAGTGAGAGTCGACGGCCGAACCGCGGACCAGATGCGTCCCTTGAAAATCACGCCGGATTTTATCTCCACGGCCGAAGGCAGCGTGCTCATCGAGTTGGGAAATACCCGTGTAATTTGCACGGCTACGGTGGACGACGGCGTGCCCGGATTTCTGAAGGGCAGCGGCAAAGGCTGGGTCACCAGTGAATATGGAATGCTACCGCGTGCCACCGAGGAGCGCACGCCGCGCGAGGCGGCGCGGGGGAAACAGTCGGGGCGGACGCTGGAAATTCAGCGATTGATTGGCCGCTCGCTGCGCGCGGTGACGGATCAGGAAGCGCTGGGCGAGCGCACCGTATGGCTCGATTGCGACGTGATTCAGGCGGATGGCGGAACGCGCACGGCGTCAATCACCGGAGCGTTCGTGGCTCTGGCGCTGGCATTCGAGCGTCTGACCGCAGCGGGAATCCTGAAGAATTCGCCGCTGATCGATAGCGTGGCGGCCACCAGCGTCGGGATCGTGGACGACCGCGCGCTGCTGGATCTCGCTTATGAGGAGGATTCGCGCGCCGAAGTGGATATGAACGTGGTCATGACCGGCAACGGACATTTTGTCGAAATCCAGGCGACGGCGGAAGGACGCGCGTTTTCCGGAAGTGAGATGCAGGATCTTCTGGCGCTCGCCGCTGCGGGGATTCGCCGCCTGACGGAAGAGCAACGCGCCCTTCTGCCCGTAAAATTCAGTGCGCGCGCACGCTAAACTTTTTCTCGCTTCATCCAATGCGGGGAAGCTCGCCGAGTATCGCGAGCTCGCGAGAGCGTCCGCACCTTCCGTTGTGATAGATCTGGCATTGCTACCGGATTTTGATGGGCTTCCCGCGTTCGAGGAAAACGCTCCAACATTCGCTGAAAATGCGACAGGCAAAGCGCTGCATTACTCGCGGCATGGGGATGGGCTGGTCTTCGCCGATGACTCGGGGCTAGTTGTGCCTGCTCTCGGCGGCGCACCTGGAGTTCAATCTGCGAGGTACGCCGGGCCGCAGGCGACAAATTCACAAAGGATTGAAAAACTGCTAAGCGAGATGCGCGACAAAACAGGATCCGAGCGCGCGGCGTGTTTCGTTTGCGCAATCGCGCTGGCGGAACGCGGACGAGCCATGGCGATCGTGACGGATCGCGTTGACGGCGAAATCCTGGAGGCACCGCGCGGATCGGGCGGATTTGGCTACGATCCGGTGTTCTACTTCCCTGCTCTCGAGAAAACCTTTGCGGAGCTTCCCGCGGAAGAAAAAAATCAGCGCAGCCATCGGGGGAAGGCTTTCCGCAGATTGCTCGCGGCTCTTTCCTCCATGCTATAGTTTTGGCTCCTATGGGCACAAAATCAAAGAAAAAACCATCGACGAAGAAGAAATCTGCTCCGGCAAAATCGAAAACAGCAAAATCCGTGAGGACGGCTAAGGCTGCCAAGCCAGCTCATGCGGCGGGAACGGATCCGAAGCGCATAGCAGCAATCCTCGCGAACCTGGACGAAGCGTACGGGAATGCCACGTGCGAGCTGAAGCATGAGAATGCATTTCAACTGCTTATTTCCACGATTCTTTCCGCGCAGTGCACGGATGTGCGCGTGAACCAGGTCGCCGAAACGCTTTATAAGAAATATCCTGATTCGCAGGCGTTCGCGTACGCCACGCCAGGCGAGTTGGAACAGGACATCCGGCCCACGGGATTTTTCCGCAACAAGACGAAATCCGTGATGGGCGCGAGCAAAGCGATTATTGAAGAGTTTGGCGGACAAGTGCCGAGCACGATGGAAGAGATACTCACGCTGCCGGGTGTCGCGCGAAAAACGGCGAACGTGGTGCTCGGCACGGCGTATGGGATCGCCAGCGGAGTGGTCGTAGATACCCATGTGCTGCGCCTTTCGAACCGTCTGGATTTGTCGCGAAATGAAGATCCCGAGAAGGTCGAGCAGGATTTGATGAAAATCATTCCGCAGGAGAAGTGGATCCAGTTTTCCCACCAACTGATCTGGCACGGACGCCGGGTCTGCCACGCGCGCAAGCCGAAATGCATCGAGTGCAACATGGAATCGCTGTGTTACGCGAAAGACAAGACCATCTGAACTTCAAAGAACGGCGCTCGCCGCCTGGTTGATGAGTTCATGCGAAGCACACCTAGAGTGGTTTCTTATCGGTCTTACGCGGACCGAAGCCCGTTTGGAACCATCGGCAGATTATTGAGACGAATGCCGGTCGCATCAAAAATGGCGTTGCCGATTGCCGGCGCCACGGCCATGATGGGTGTCTCGCCAGCTCCGGCGGAGGGAATGTCTTTGCGATCGAGCAAGACGGCCTCGATTTCGGGAACATCGCGGAAGCGCGGCACGCGGTAGCTTGCGAAGTGCGGATTCTTTATCCGGCCGTTTTCGAATTCGATAGCTTCGAAGAGTGCGCCGCCCAGCCCCTGAATCATCGCTCCGACCACCTGGTTGCGCAGACCATCCGGGTTGATGATGGCGCCGCATTCGAACGCTTCAACCAGACGCACGACGCGCACCGTGCCGGAGGTCTTGTCCACCGCCACTTCAGCAAATGTCGCCACGTAACTTCCCTTCTCGCAGCCGCACGCGACTCCGAATCCTTGTCCCTCTTGCGTTTTCTTGCGCGGCCAGCCGAAGGACTTCGCCGCTGTTTCCAGCACCGCTCGCAGACGCGGATCAGAAAGATTCTTCATTCGCAATTCGAGCGGGTCCATGTTCGCCGCGCGTGCCAACGCATCCATGTGCGTTTCGCGCGCGAAGTGATTCGCCGTCGCCGCAAGCCCACGATAGGAGCCGCTCCTCAGGATCAAAGGCACTGGATGATATTCCGTTCGCCGATTCGCAACGACATAGGGCGTGTCGACCCCCGACGTTCCGGAATGATAGTTGTGAAATTCCCAAGCCGTTAGCGCGCCGTCGCTGGCAATGCCGCTCTTGACTTCGATAACACCCGCGGGCCGGAAATATGCCCAGGTGAATTCTTCCTCGCGAGTCCAAACCACTTTCACGGGACGGCCGGCAGCACGCGCCAGACGAGCGGCTTCGAGCGCCGCGTCGCTGGTGTGCTTCCCTCCGTACGCCGAGCCGGTGTCCGGCACAATCACGCGCACGCTGCTCTCGGGAATGTGGAAGACATCTGCAAGCTCGTCGCGGTTGGCAAACGGCCGCTGCGTGCCGGTCCACACCGTCAGTTTCCCATCGGCCCACTGAGCTACGGCCGCGCGCGGCTCAAGCGGAGCATGCGCGATGTAGGCGACGGTGTAGGTTGCGTCGAGTTGGTGCGCCGCGCCTGCGAGTCCCTCTTCAACGGAACCTTCTTGCTTGCGGAATCGATCCTCGGATTTGGCAGCTGCGTTCTGCTTGAGATACGAGAAGATCTCCTTACTCGAGATCTGCGGCACTTCCTTCCATTGGGCGTGAATCGCATCAAGAGCCCTCTGAGCCTCGTGCGCACTCGGCGCGGCCACGCCGACGAAGTCTCCATCACGCACGACAACTACTCCGGTCATGGCCTTTGCAGCGTTGTCATCGCAGGAAGTGAGCGTCGCGCCAAACGACGGCGGGCGCAGCACTCTGCCGTAGAGCAAGCCCGCAGGCCGCAGATCGGTCGTGTATTGATGCTTCCCAGTGACGAACGCGCGGGCGTCTACTTTCGGAATCGCCTTGCCCGCAATCGTCCATTGCGTTGCCGGAGTAATGGGATCTTCGGCGGGGAGATTCTGCGCGAGCGTCTTGCCTCGCGCGAGTTCCGCATACTTAAGCGAGCGGCCCGAGGCGGGATCGGTGACTTTCGCGTCAGCTGCGACCAATCCCGCCGGCGCGACATTCCATTCCTTTGCCGCTACTCCAACCAGAAGATCGCGCGCGGCTGCCGCTACGCGCCGCAACTGCGGGGTAATCGTCGGCGTCGTCCGGCTGCCAAACGTGCCCGCATCAAACGGCGTCAGCGCGGTATCCGCCGTCACCATCCGGACGCTTTCGAATGGCACTCGCAGTTCATCGGCGATGGTTTGCGCCAAAGCCGTGCGGATGTTCTGCCCGATCTCGGCCTTGCCAGTGAACCCGGTAATGCTCCCATCTTCGCCGACGTGCAGCCACGCACTAATTTCCTTGGGCAGTTCTTCATTGTGGAACGCCCGCGACCCGGGGGCCGTTTCCTGCGCGCCCAGGGCATCTTTGGCAATCGCGAAAATGGCAATTCCCGCGCCAAGAATCTTAAAAAAGTCGCGGCGCGCCAATTCGAATTGATGGAACGGCCCGGCGCTGAATTCGTAGCGTTCCGGCTCGATGAACAATTTTCCTTCGACGTTACTCATCGTCCGTGCTCCTGCATCATTTTGGCCGCCTGTCGGACCGCCTCAATGACGCGCGGATGCGTACCGCACCGGCACACATTGCCTTGCAAGAATTGAACGATTTCCGCCTGACTGGGATTCGGATTCGTTTGCAGCAGGCCGACGCTGCTCATGATCATTCCTGAAGTGCAATAGGCGCACTGGAAAGCACCCGCATCAAGAAACGCTTGCTGCACCGGATTCAACCGGCCGTCCTTTTCAAGACCTTCAATGGTCGTAATGGGCTTTGCGGCCACCGCGCTGACGGGAATCTGGCACGAGCGGCGCGGCGCTCCTCCAATCAAGACGGTGCAGGCGCCGCATTGCCCTTCCCCGCAACCGTACTTGCTGCCGGTCAGGCCGAGCTCATCGCGCAGAACGTAGAGGAGCGGCGTATCCGAGGGGTAGTTGACCGGATATCGCTTGCCGTTGATTTCCAGTTCAACCGGCTTCGCCATAATCCCTCCTCCTAAGCAAAATTCTCCGCCCGATCAGTGTTTGTGACAAGTGTCGCAAGCGGCCTTCGCGTGGTTCATTTCGTGGCAGTTCAGGCAGCTATACATCGTGGTGACGCTCGTGACTTCCGACATCGCTTCCATTTGACGGACTTGCCCGTGGCACGTCTCGCATTTTACTCCGGTTTCCAGATGCGCGCGGTGATTCCACGCAACACCCGGCAGCACGGTATAGACGCGAACCCAAGGAATCGCCTGTTTGGACTTCGCATACTCAGCGAGTTTCTGAATCGAAGGCTTGTCGTTGGCTACCGTCACGTGGCACAGCATACACTTGCTGGTGTCCGGAAATGTCATCAGTTTGCCCGGCTCGGGATTCGTGTGACAGTCCTTGCAATCCAGACCGAGAGAAAGGTGTTTCTTGTGACTATACGGGATGGGCTGCACCGGCGGCGTGTGGTCCGACGGATTGTCCGGGACCATCTGATTCATCGCTTGCGGTGGCGCGGCCTGTTGCGCGGTCAGACCTGCCGCAAGGAAAAGAAATGCTGCCAGCATTGAAGCGATCACCACGGGAGCGATCCATCCAATTCTTTTCACCATCAGCTGACCTCGCAAATTTGAATCTGCCGCACTTTATCGCTCCAACTACGCTTTGTTGTTCACCACTTCCTCGATGCTGGTTCCGAAATCCTTCAGCATCACCATCGCGGCGTTTCGGCCGGGCGCTCCCGTAACCGAGCCGCCCGGAAACGTCGTCGCACCGGTTTGATACAAGCCTGGAATCGGCATGCGGTGCTGCGCCCAGCCAGGCATCGGACGCATCGCCCCGGATTGCGATGCGCTTTGCGCGCCCGCGTGTGCACTTCCGTGCCAGAAGTGCGGATTCATCCGTTCAAGATCGAGCGGGCTCTCCACAAATCGCGCCAGGATCTTATCGTCGGTCAGATTCGGAGCAAATCTCCGCAGGTATTTAAGATACTCATCGGAAACGTCCTTCTTGATCTTGTCCCAATGCTCGGGACCTTCCTTCAGCTGGTATGGTTGCCAGCCGACCACCTTCAGCGTATGCATTCCCGCCGGGGCGCGCGTTCGATCGGCAACGCTGCAGCAGATGATCTGCATCGACGGATCTTCCAGATTGACCACCCCGCGCGCATCGTCGTATGCATAGCGCAGCGCGCGCTCCGGTGAAACCAAAACGCCCGACTCCACCGGTGAGAGCGTTCCACCCTCCACGGCGAATTTCGGCGGCTCGGAAGTGGCGTAGTGCGTGACGAACATCGCGTGCTCCGCCTGCCAGGTATCCACTCCATCCAGAAAGTCCTGGCCCCAAAGCTCGCGCGGCGCCATGTCCACCAGATGCTTGATGTGGATTGTGGAGACCACGGTCTTTTCCGCGCGGTAAGAACTTCCGTCGCTGCATTCCACTCCTACACACTTTCCGCTTTCCACAATCAGCCGCTTCACCCACTTGTTTGTGAGAAGCACGCCGCCGTGCGCTTCGATCGAGCGCGCCAGCGCCTGCGTCAAGGCGCCCGATCCGCCTTTCGGGATGGGCCGGCCAGAGTGCTGTTGGCGAGCCGTGCCGTAAGCGAGCCTTCCGGTCATCGGGGCATCCGGCGGCTCGGCTGCCAAGTGAGACATGTAGAGCAGGAACGTGCGGCAGTGTTCCTCCTCAAACGTGTCACGAATCATTTCCCAAGCGGACATCGCCAGCCTGCGCTGCCACAGCTTGCCGCGCGGTTGCTGCGCCAGTTGGTCGTTTAACGGTTTCCCAAATCCTATCGGCGTAAAACTTGTCGCGAGCAAAACCGGTTTGATGGCGTCAAACTCCGCCAGCATTTTGCGATACGCGGCGGCATCCTTCTTCGAGAATTTCGCGAACTCCGCACAGGTTCGGTCCAGGTCGCGCCACTGCGTCAGATAGCTGCCATCCGGGAAAGGGATGTGAAAGATCGGATCGGGGTCGATATACTCCAGTCCGTAGTCGCGGAGCTTGAGCTCGTCGTTCTTCATCATCGGGTTGTCGAGCAGAAACGCGTGCGCCGTCGAGCACACGTCGTCCTTGAATCCTTTGAGCGTCAGCTCCGCTGTCTTCACGCCCCCGCCAAGCATCGGGCGACCCTCCAGCACCAAACATTTGTAGCCAGCCTTCGCCAAGTAGGCCGCGGCGATCATGCTGTTGTGTCCCGCGCCGGCAACGACGATGTCAAAGCGATCCTCCTTGGAGGTTTGCGGACCTAATGAGAATGGTGCGACGGCCAGAGGTGCCAGCGCCGTCGCCTTCACAAATTCGCGTCGACTGATTGTGCTCATGGGAGCGCCTCCTGGAGACCAAACTTTTACGCCTTCTTCACCACTTCCTCGATGCTGGTTCCGAAATCTCTCAGCATCACCGTCGCTGCGTTCCGACCCGGTCCGCCGGTCACCGATCCGCCGGGATGGGTGGTGGCGCCGGTCTGATATAAACCTGGGATGGGCATCCGATGCTGCGCCCAACCAGGCACTGGTCGCATCGCACCGGACTGCGCCGGGCCCGATCCACCCGCGTGACAACTACCGTGCCAGTTGTGCGGGTTCATGCGCTCGAGATCGAGCGGGCTCTTGACGATGCGCGCGAGAATCTTGTCATCCGTCAGATTGGCCGCGAACCGCCGCAGAAATTTCAAATTCGCGTCCGAAACTTCATCCTTGATTTCGTCCCAATGCTGGGGACCCTCTTTCAATTCGTACGGGTGGTAAGCAACGATTTTGATCGTGTGCATGCCTGCGGGCGCACGCGTCGGATCAGCGATGCTGCAACAAATTGCATGGATCGACGGATTTTCAAGGTTCACCGCTCCTCGAGCGAAGTCATAACTCATCCGCAAGACGCGATCGGCGCTGACCATCACTCCGGAATGCACGGGCGAGAGCGTCCCGCCAGCTACCGCATATTTCGGCGGCTCCGTCGTCGCATAATTTGTCTCGAACAGCGTCAGGCCGGCGTTCCACGTATCCACGCCGTCGATGAAATCCTGGCCCCACAATTCGCGCGGCGCCATGTCGATCAAGTGCTTGATGTGGATTGTCGAGAGAACAGCCTTTTCCGCGCGATACGAGCTGCCATCCTCGCACACCACGCCCGTACATTTCCCGTTTTCCACGATCAGTCCTTTGATCCACTTGTTGGTCTGAATCACGCCGCCATGCGCTTTGATAAACCGCGCCAACGCCAGCGTCAACGCTCCCGACCCGCCCTTCGGCAGCGGCCGGCTGTCTCGCTGCTGGTGCAGAGGAAGGTACGCGGCCCGGCCGGTCATGGGGTCCTGCACCGCCTGCAGCGGATAGGGGCAACCCAGCATGAAGGCTCTGCAATGATCGTCCTCGAATGTATCGCGAACAATTTCCCAGGCCGACATGGCCAGCCGCCGCTGCCATAGCTTGCCGTGGGGGTGTTCCGCCAAACGGTCGTTGATGGCTTTCCCAAAGCCAATGGGCGTGAACGCAACGGCATTCAAGAGAGGTTTGATCGTCTCGTATTCGGCAATCATTCGCCGGTAAGCGAGGCCGTCTTTCTTGGAAAATTTTGCGAATTCCTCGCAGGTGCGATCCAGGTCGTGCCACTGCGTCAAATAGCTGCCGTCAGGAAACGGCATGTGATAGACAGGATCGGGATAGATGTACTCGAGGCCGTACTCTCCAAGTTTTAGCTCATCGTCGCGCAGGATCGGATTCCCGTGGATTCCGTTGTGCGCCGAAGAGCAAATGTCATGCGTGAATCCGCGCAACGTCAATTGCGCGGATTTGACGCCGCCGCCAACGATTGGCCGGCCCTCGAGCGCCAGGCAGCGATAGCCCGCCTTCGCCAGATACGCGGCCGCAATCAGGCTGTTGTGCCCGGCGCCCGCCACCACGATGTCGAATCGCTCAGCCATTGCGGTTCGCGGCCTCGATTCTCAATTAACTGGGCTTCCTGCTCCCGCTCCCAGGGGGCAAGGTGAAATGTCCTGATCTTCACTATTCCCTCAAGCAAGATTTTTCCGCAACGTCTCGGCGGACAATTCCTTTTCCCATCGCGACACGACCACGGTGGCGACCCCATTCCCGATCATGTTCACCGTCGCGCGGCACATGCTCATGAACCGGTCGATCCCGAGAATCAGCGCCATTCCCGCCACCGGAATCGCCGGGATGACCGTCATTGTGGCCACCAGGGCGATAAAAGCCGCGCCTTGCACGCCGCTGGCGCCTTTCGAAGTCAGCACCGCCACCGCAAAAATCGTCAGCTCCTGTGTCAGCGTCAGCGGCGTATTAGTGGCCTGCGCCACAAACAGCGCCGCCAGCGTCATGTACATGCTCGTACCGTCGGTATTGAACGTGTAACCGGTGGGCACGACGAGTCCTACAAGACCTTTCGAACAACCCAGCTTTTCCAGTTTGGCCATCAGCGTTGGCATGGCAGGCTCCGACGAGCTGATGGCCAGCACGAGAAGAATCTCTTCCTTAATGTAGGCCAGGAATTTCAGGATTCCGAACCCTGCGAAGCGGGCGATCACGCCCAGCACAATGAAAACGAATAGAATCGAGGTGCCATAAAACGTACCAATCAGTTTGGCCAGCGGTCCTAGCGAAGCGATGCCGTACTTGCCGATCGTGAATGCCAGCGCCCCAAATGCGCCGATCGGTGCGAAGCGCATCAGGATGCTCACAACACCGAACACTGCCTCCGTCAGTAGATTGAAAAAATCGAGCAGCGGTTTCGACCGCGGACCAGCGGCCGACAGCGCAAATCCGAACAGGACGGAGACCAGCAGCACCTGCAGGATATCGCCCTTGCTGAAAGCATCCAAGACGGTGTTGGGGATGATGTGCATCAGGAATTCCGAGACACTCTGCGTTTTCGCCTGCCCCGCGTATTCCGCCACCGCCCTGGCGTCCAGCTTGGCCGCATTGACGTTGAATGCGCTGCCCGGGTGCACGATGTTGCCGGCCGCCAGGCCAATGAACAGCGCCAAAGTTGACACCAGCTCGAAGTACAGCAGCGCTTTCCCGCCAACCCGGCCGACTTTCTTCAAGTCTTCCATTCCGGCGATGCCCGTCACCACCGTAGAAAAGATGACCAGCGTGATGATCATCGTGATCAGCCGGATGAAAGCGTCCCCCAGCGGTTTCATCGCAATCGCCGTCGTCGGCCGCAAGTAGCCCAAGGAGATCGCTGCGGCAACGGCGAACAGCACTTGCATGGACGAATTTGCGTAAAAAGCCTTCTTGCGCGGATTGGGCGGCGTCATGGTGGGAGCCTGGAGCTACGCGGCGCGAGAAAAATGCTCATCCCCTTCCCAAAGAATTTGTGCACCGCACCACTACAGCAATTTCCCGGGCTCAAGAATGGCGTTTGCCAAATCGCTTAAGAACTCTGCCGCTTGGGCCCCGCCCACCACGCGATGATCGCTCGACAACGTCATCGTCATCATCGGCCGGATGCCGGGTTTACCCTCAACGGGCACGACCCGGTCGGAAATGCTCCCCACCGCGAGAATCGCGGCCTGCGGCGGCGTAATGATCGCGCTGAACGCGTCGACCTTGTACATGCCCAGGTTGCTCAGCGTAAAAGTCCCACCGGTAATGTCTGCCGGGCGCAGCCGGCCTGCTCGCGCGCGCTCTGTCAATTCGCGCCGCAGCGCGGAGATTTCAGCGATCTTCGCGGTGTTCGCCTTGTGAATCACCGCACCGACCACGCCGTCTTTCACCGCCATCGCCACGCTGACGTGGATCTCCCTATTCGAACGAATCCCCTCCCCCGTCCAACTCGAATTCATTCGCGGATGCTTCGCCAAGACTTTCGCCAACAGCGCAATCAGCAAATCCGTGATTGTCGGTGCCGCGCCCTGCGACTTCTCCATCTCCTGGCTGATTCGTTTTTGGGCCGCAATCAGTTCGCCACAGTCGACGTACCGCACCAGAAAAAAGTGCGGCACGCTGGTCCAGCTCTGCGTGGTACGCTCGGCCATCAGCCGCGCGACCTGGCTCAGCGGCTGCAATCCCGCTGGAGCAGCGGCGCCCCGTCCATCGGCAAAACTCCGCACATCTTCTGAGGTGATGGTCCCATCCGGTCCGGTTCCTAGAATCTTGCCGATGTCCACGCCAAGTTCTTTAGCCAGCCGACGGGCCTTCGGTGACATTTGCGGAGCCGCTTCCACACGCTGTTCTGTCGCTCGCACCGCCGCAGCTGCGCTCGCGCGTTCCGGACTGCTGGATGCGCGCGCCGCAGGTGCTGCCGTCACGGCCATTGCAGGAGGTTTTTCGCCAGGAGCAACAAGCCACGCGATGGTTTGTCCCACCGGGATCACCGCTCCCACATCGGCTGTGATCCCCGCAAGAATCCCGTCGCCCGGCGCTTCCACTTCGACGACCGCCTTATCCGTCTCGATTTCGAGCAGCGGCTCTCCCTTAATGACGCGTTCGCCTTCTTTTTTTCGCCAGGCCAGGAGCTTCCCGTTTTCCTGCGCCATTTCGAGCGCAGGCATTACCACACTGATCGCCATAGTTTTTTGTCAGGAGCGGGGGACGCGCCTTCAGTCCGTAGCCGCCACTCCTTCAACCTTCGCGCTCGCTGCTACCATCTCTTTCACTCGCCTGCTGGGCGGCGCCTCATTCTCGCGCGTTGTGGAGAGCGGCCCATTCACCGTGAAATAGTGCGCCCCCGCCACCATCAACTGATCTGCCGGAAATCGCGTAATGACTTCATGCCCGGTTTCCGTCACCACAATCTCTTCTTCAATCCGCGCGGCGCTCCATCCGTCCGTCGAGGGCCAGAACGTTTCCAGCGCGAATACCATCCCCGGCTTGATCTCATGCGAGTGCTCGAGCGACACCATGCGGCTAATCACCGGCTTCTCCCAAATCGCCAGCCCGATCCCGTGTCCGAATTGCAGCGCAAACGCCGCTTCTTCATCCGGAAATCCAAACTCCTCTGCCTTCGGCCACACCGAAGCAATCTCCGCCGTCGTGCGCCCCGGCTGCACCAGCGAAATTGCCGCATCCAAATACTCGCGGCATCGTTTGTACGCATCGATCATGGCGTGCGGCGCATACCCAATCGTGAAGCACCGGTAGTAGCAAGTCCGGTAGCCCATGTAGGAATGCAAAATGTCGTAATAAACCGGATCCCCCGGCCGCAGCACGCGATCGGAAAACACATGTGGATGCGGATTGCACCGCTCACCCGAAATCGCATTCACCGCTTCCACATATTCCGAGCCCAGGTCATACAACACTTTGCTCGCCAGCCCCACTGCCTGGTTCTCGCTCATCCCCGGCTTCATCGCCCGATACAACTCGTCGTACGCCGCGTCCACCATCATCGCGGAGTGATTCAGCAGCGAAATTTCATCCTGCGTCTTGATGACCCGCGCGTCGGACATCAACTGCTGCCCGTCAACAATCTTGATTCCCTCTTTTTGCAGCGCGAAAAGAATCGGCGGCTCGACAACGTCGATCCCCAGCGGCTCTTTGTGCAGTCCGCGCTTCTCGAGTTCTACTTTTATTTTGCGCGCCACGTTTTCCGCGCGCCCCATCTCCGGTGACATCGCCCCGCGCAGCAGCGGAATTCCCGGCCGCGATCGTTCTCCCAGCCACGGGCAATTTTGCTGATGATGTCTCGCCGCCGATCCAAAATCCCAAAGGATCGGCTCGTCATTCTGCGGCAGCAGCGAAAATCGGCTGATTTTGTCCTGCGCCCACGTCCCGATGTGCGTCGCCGTGAGGTAGCGCACATTGTTCATGTCAAAGCACAGCAACGCTCCCATCTCCGATTTCGCCAGCAGCGCTTTCGCCCGCGCCAGGCGTTCGCGGCGCAAGCGGTCAAAATCAATGCGGTTTTCCCAATCCACCGCCATCGGCCCGTAAGTTTTCAGCGCCATCTCAAACCTCTCATTCCGCGCAATTACGCCTTCCCGCAAAGCGCCCGCGCCGCCTCAAATACCGTCTGCTCCGTCGGCACCGTCACATCTTCCAGCGGCGGCGAAAACGGAATCGGCACGTGCATTGCGCCCATGCGCTTCACCGGAGCTTCCAGGCTGAAGAACGCGCCTTCTGCGATGACCGCTGCGATCTCTCCGGTCACGCCATACCGCCCATATCCTTCATCAACCACCATCGCTCGCGAAGTCTTCTTCGCCGATTCAATCAGCGTTCTCTCATCCAGCGGCCAGGTCGTCCGCGGATCGATCACTTCCGCGCTCACGCCAATCTTTTCCAGCAACTCCGCCGCGCCCAGCGCCACTTGCACCATGCTGCTGGTCGCCACGATCGTAATGTCCTCTCCCTCTCGCTTCACGTCGGCCACACCCAACGGAATCGTGTACTCCTCTTCCGGCACCGGCCCCTGCAACTTGTACATCATCTTGTCTTCGAAAAAGACCACCGGGTTCTCGTCGCGAATCGCCGTCTTCAAAAGCCCCTTCGCATCGTACGGCGTCGACGGCATCACCACTTTCAATCCCGGCACATGGCTCAGCCACGCGTGCAGCGACTGCGAATGCTGCGCCGCCGAACGCCGCGTCGCCCCCAGCGTCGTCCGCAGCACCATCGGCACTTTCCACGTCCCGCCAGACATGTAGTGCACCTTCGCCGCCTGATTCACCATCTGGTCCATCGTTAGAGTCAGGAAGTCGCCGAACATGATGTCCACCACTGGCCGCAACCCAGTCATCGCTGCCCCGACTCCCATGCCCGTGAAACCCGCCTCCGAAATCGGCGTATCCATCACGCGTTCCGCGCCGAATTCCTCCACCAGGCCCGACAACACTTTAAACGGCGTCCCCGCTTCCGCAACGTCCTCGCCGAAAATGCACACGCGCGAATCGCGGCGCATCTCTTCCGCAAGCGCTTCGCGGACTGCTTGTGCAAACGTCAGCTCTCTCGTCGCCACTTCAGGCATAAACGTCCTGATCCACCTGGTCTACCGCCGGGTACGGCGCGGCAATCGCAAACTCCACCGCCGCCTTCATTTCCGCCCGCACTTCTTCCTGGATTTGCTTGAGCTTTCCTTGGTCCGAAAATTTTTGCTCAACCAGCCATTGCGAGAAGTTCTTGATGGGGTCCCGTTTCGTCTTCCATTCCTGCTCTTCTTGTTTCGAACGGTAATATTCGCGGTTGATGTCCCCCACGTGGTGTCCCGTGTAGCGATACGTTTCGCAAACCAGAAACGCCGGCCCTTCGCCCTTCCGCGCCCGCTCCACCAGCCGGTGCGCCGTCGCGTACACCGCTCGCACATCTTGCCCGTCCACGCTTTCTGCCTGCACTCCAAACGCAGTTCCGCGCGCCAGGATGTCACCCGCCGTTGTCTCCGAATAATGCGTATATTCCGTATAAAGATTGTTCTCGCAGACGTAGATCACCGGCAATCTCCACAGCGCCGCCAGGTTCATCACCTCGTAAAGCACGCCCTGTCCGAGCGCTCCTTCGCCAAAAAAGCACACTGCTACTTTTCCCGTGCCCAGTCGCTTCGACGAAAGTGCCGCTCCCGTGGCGATTCCCGCGCTTCCTCCCACGATTGCATTCGCCCCCAGGTTGCCGGTCGCGGGATCGGCAATGTGCATGGATCCCCCTTTGCCACGGCAATACCCCGCTTCTTTTCCGAGCAGCTCCGCAAACATGCGGTCCGGTGAAGCGCCCTTCGCAACGCAGTGACCGTGCCCCCGGTGCGTGCTGGTAATGTAGTCGTCCCGGCGCAGCGCTTCGCAAATCCCCACCGCCACCGCTTCTTCGCCAATGTAAAGGTGCGCCAGCCCCGGCATCAGCGCCCGCGTATAAAGTTCGTTCACCTGTTGTTCGAACTCCCGGATCATCACCATCCGCCGGTACATGCGCATCCACTGCTCGGTTTTGACTTCCGCTTTGGTCTTGGATTGATCCGTTGCAATTGTCATGGCCTCACTCCGGACATCTGCGCCAAAACATTGAACACCACGGCAAAATCCTTCTCCTCGAGCCCCAGTCCGCGCGCCGCCGTCAGGAACTCGTTCGTGACCGCCGTCGTCGGCATGGGCACATCCAGTTGCCGCCCCAGCTCCAATGCCAAGTTCATGTCTTTCTGCATCATGTTAACGTTGAACCACGCCTCTTCCGGCTTCTTCAAAATAAACGGGCCCCGATACTGGACCATCGGCGACGCAATCACGCTGTGCGTTAGCACATCCACGGCGATTTCCCGCGCAATCCCGCTCTTTTCCGCCAGCAGCACTCCCTCGGAAAACGCCAGCATCTGCACGGCGAGGCTCAGGTTCGTCCCGATCTTCATCACCAGCGCCAAACCGTTGTCCCCTACGTAGGTGACCTTCGGCCCGATATCCAGCAGTAGCGGCTTCACTTTTTCAAATGTCTCTTTCCGCCCGCCCGCCATCACCGAAAGCTTTCCCTCTTGCAGCGTGATCACGCTCCCGGAAACCGGCGAGTCCACCATGTCGCCGCCCTTTTCTCGCACCTTGCCGGCAATCTCCCGGCTGTATGCCGGGCTCACCGTGCTCATGTCCACGAAAATCTTGCCCGGCGTCACTCCTGCCAGCATTCCGTCAGGCCCATTCATTACCGCTCCCAGCGCCGCGGAATTCGTAACCATGGAAAAGGTAACCTCCGCCGCTGCCACCACCGCGCGCGGCGAGTCCGCCCACTTCATCCCTTTCTTGATGAGCCACTCCGCTTTCGAACGCGTACGGTTGTAGCCCCTAACGCTGTGGCCCTTGCCGAGCAGCCGGTTCACCATTTCGCCGCCCATTACGCCAAGCCCGACAAATCCAAGATTCGCCATGAATCCTTTTTCTCCTCGCTACAGGCGGCTTCAAAATCCTTTCTACGCTTCTCTGCCCTTCTCGTGCCTTGCGCCGCGCTTGAGCGCGGCCTTCTCATGGACTCGGGCCAATCAAGCCCGGCATCTCAGAGAATGGAGAGAGAACTCAAGTTGGCACACTTCTTTTCTTCCCTGCCAAAAACTTAGATCTCACAATTGACAGCCCTGCCGGGACGCAAACTCGGCAAATAACCAATCACCATTTGAATCTTTTTTCTTCTCCGACTAAAAATTCAAAACTAATGACTTACAACTGTTCTTAGGATTCCTGCCCGCCCGTCGCCCGCCGCGAATCCTCTCGCACTTGCCGCAGGTGCGCCTTCATCGCGTCTCGCGCCCCTAGCGGATCGCGGTGCTCAATTGCCTCCAGGATCCTCTTGTGGTGATACTGCCCGCGCTCCGGGCCGCCTTCCACGTGGAAGATTCCCATCCGCTGTTCGCGCAGCAGCCCCACAATCGAATCGATCAACGAAAGAATTAGGGGATTGGCGGCGGCTTCCGCGAGAGCTAGGTGAAAATCCAGGTCGGCCTCAATGAATGCATCCGGGTCCTTGCGCGCGGTGTCCATCACCGCGATTTCTTCCCGCATCGAAACAAGATCTTCGTCGTCGACGCGAGTTGCGGCCAGCGCGGCAATCTCGGGCTCCAGGATTTCGCGTACTTCTGCCAGAAACGCAGACCCCTCGGGCTGCCCAATCTTTAGCATGCGGTCCAGCGACTGCCGCATGGAATACGAAGTGCCATCGGTGACAAACGTTCCGCGGCCCGGATAGGCTTCCACCAGCCCCTTTTCATGCAGCGCCTTCACCGCTTCGCGAACCGCGGTCCGGCTGACGCCAAATTGTTGAGCCAACTCCCGTTCCGGGGGAAGTTGGTCCCCGGGTTTCATCGCTCCCTTGTGGATGGATTCCTCGACCTGCTGCACGATCTGTTCATACAAACGAGAAGAACGTACGATCTTGTACATGACATCCTCGTCGAAAGAAGTCATTTCGCTCTTTGGTACGACCGCCGTACCAAAGTAAACTCGCCTAAGTCCAGTTGTTTGACGTGGGGGACTCGTCACTGTCTGGTTGAGTTGTCGGACCAATCTACCACCCCATCCTCCATTTCGCAAACCACTTAGGAGGCCTCCTCAATCCATACCGTCTTGATGTTCGCGAACTCGCGGATTCCATGGACCCCCAGTTCTCGCCCGTGTCCCGACCACTTAACTCCCCCGAAGGGCATACGAGGATCGGAAGCCACCATGCGGTTTATGAATACCATTCCGGATTCCAGATCGTTGACGAAGCGCTCGCGTTCATTCCTATCGTTCGTCCAGGCACTGGCCCCCAATCCAAACCGGCTGTCGTTCGCGATTCGAATCGCGTCATCCAGGTCTGTAGCCCGGAACACGCTCGCCACCGGACCAAATAGTTCTTCCTTGTGTGCCGGTGAGCCCTTCGGAATATTTGTCAGCACCGTGGGAGCATAAAAATTCCCTGGACGATCCAGCGGTTTGCCCCCGGTCAAGACCTTCGCACCTGCCTCGACCGTCTTCTTCACATCGCGGTCCAGATCGGCCAGGCCCTCCGCCGTTGAGAGTGGTCCGAGTTCCGTCATTTCGTCAAAAGGATCTCCTACTTTCAATGCGGTCATCTTTTCTGCGAATACCCGTTCGAATCGGTCCGCGATGGATTCGGCCACTATGAAGCGCTTGGCGGCGATGCAAGATTGTCCGTTGTTGAATATCCGCGCCTTCACCGCCGTGGCCGCCGCCACCTCCAGATTCGCGCTCGGCATTACGATAAAGGGATCGCTGCCTCCGAGCTCCAGCACCACCTTCTTGATTCTTTTCGCGGCGCCGATTCCCACCTCAATTCCTGCTCCTTCGCTCCCTGTCAATGTGGCCGCCATTACGCGCGGATCTCCCAGGATTTTGTCCACTTTTTCTGAGCCCACCAGAAGTGTTTGGAAAGCTCCGTCGGGAAACCCGGCCCTCCGGAAGACGCCCTCAATCGCTAACGCGCACTGCGGAACGATCGACGCGTGCTTCAGAAGGCCGACGTTCCCGGCCATCAACGCCGGCGCGGCGAATCGCAGCACTTGCCAAAACGGAAAATTCCAAGGCATGACCGCTAGAACGGCCCCAAGCGGCTGGTATCGGATGTAACTCCGGCTCGCGGTCGTCTCCACTATTTCGTCAGCCAGAAAACGCTCCGCGTTTTCCGCATAGTAGCGGCAGACCCACGCGCATTTCGCTGCTTCATCGACCGCGGAACGGAACGTCTTGCCCATTTCGGTCGTCATCATTTTGGCAAAAGTCTCTTTTTCGCCGTCCAGGATTGCTGCCGCCTTCAGCATCTTCTGGGCGCGTTCAGCGAATGGCACTCTTCGGTAGCTCAGAAACGTATCCGCTGCCTTTTGAAGTCTTACTTCAATCTGTGCATCCGATAGCGACTCGAATGTCTTCACCACTTGACCGGTCGCGGGATTGATAGTTGCAATTGCCATTTCGGTTCTCCCTCTGAAATCCTTCTCTGGCCCTGTGCCTAGAGAGATCTCTGCCGGTGTACGGCTCTGCAGTTTGTCGTTCGAACGATTGCGAAGCGATGAGCGGCCATGGCCGAAAGTCTCTCGTTTTGGTCCAACCACTATACCCGAACACTTTTTCGCAAATCATACTAACTGCAACCATCTCCAATCCATAGAATATTCTTGACAGCCTTTGTTTACGAATGGTACAGCGGTCCTACCTTTTGGATGTCATGGCCTCGATCGCAAGCACTGCGAGCCAAGAGTTTATGGCCCAAGGAGCCGCCAAAGATGAAGGACAAGACTGGCGCGAGGATGCCAAATTCCGGGAATACGAAGTTTCGAAACACGCTGGATGGAGCCGGACTACCGACTCGGCGCGAGTTCCTGCGAACCGCGGCCGGCGTTGGCTTGGCATTGGCCGGTTCTCCGATTGCGGCTTGGGCGGACCATCATGCCCACCCCACCCCGAACAGTATCTCGTATCTGGATCGCAGGATGTACATCCACAATATGGAGCTCCTCGGCCACTTCATGCCCGGCCGTGTCCGCAATGGCAAGATGCAGTTGATGTCCATTGGCGATCGCCGCTACATGTTCCAGCAAGGCGATGTCATCGACGTCAGCGACGTTCGAAAGCCCACCTTTTACAACCAGGGTGGATTCGAAGGCGGCCAAGTCCAGGTGGCCTACAACAAAAATCTAAAGAAGTGGATTCTCATGACCGGGGCGCAGACGCCGATCACCGATTCGACTCCTGAAGCGCCCATGGGCAAATACGACGACGCGCATCTCGATGACAAGCGCAAAAATTACAAAGGACTTCGTGGCGTACGCTTCTATGATGTCACCGCTCCGTCGAAAATTGTCAAACTTTCTGAGTTCAGCACCGGCGCCACCGGCCAGGGCACGCACCGAAACTATTACGACGGCGGCAAGTATGCTTACCTCGATACGGCGCCCGATGAAACTTTCATTCACCAGCCGGCCTACTTTCGGCAGTTGGTCAACGGCAACATGATTGTGGATACTTCCGATCCTTCCAGCGCGAAAGAAGTCTCGATGTGGTGGGTTCCCGGCTCACGCAAGGGCGAGGAAGCCGATTACAACAAATGGATTTGGTCGAAGCTCGTTCCGCCGAAAGTCGTAGCAGACCAGACGCCTTTCGCGGGACTCCACGGCCCGGTGTATGTTCCCAAAAAACTGGAAGATGGCGGCAATCGTGGCTACGGCGCATTCGGCTGCAACGGATTCATTATTCTTGATCTTTCGGATCCTACGCACCAAAAAGAAATTGGCCGGTTCGAGCCGCCGCCACAGTACTCGGGTATGGGCATCGCCTTTCACACAATTTATTGCGGCATCCTCGACCGCGGTTTTGTTCTCACCAACGGCGAAACAACCAATTCTGATTGCAATCAAATCTATTTGCCGAACTGGGTCATTGATATTCGCGACGAAGAGCACCCCATCGCAGTCGCGCAGTTGCCGCGCCCCGTGCCTCCTCCGGAAGCACCCTACCGCGATTTCTGTTTCAAGCGCGGGCGCTTCGGCGCGCATAATCCGCCGCACCTGAAAGCGCCCGGGAAACCGCGGCCGGAGTTTATTGCGTATTCGTACTTCATCGCGGGACTGCGTTGTTACGACATTGGAGACCTTTACAAGCCGGAAGAAGTTGCTTACTTCATTCCTCCGCAGGGCGGCGATTTGAAACAATTTGGAAGCTACGACCGCACCGTGGACAACGTGTTCATCGAATGGGACCGCAACATCATCTGGACCGCGACGGATACGGGCCTCTACGCGTTGAGCTGTCCGAATCTCGGAAAGCCCATTCTCGATCCCCTGCCGGTCGCGGAATGGTCGCTCGACAAATTGAACAAGGGCGCACCGTAGGCTCATTTCCCTGGACTACACAAGGAGCGAATCTCGATGAACGCTAGAAGATGGGTTTGCCTGTCGATTCTCGTTGTTGGATTGTTGTGCAGCAGCAGTGCGCAGGAACGGAGCGCGCAAAAAATACGATTGACGAGTCTGCCGGGCCGTCCGCTGCCTGTAGTTGCGGCGGAAATGAACGGTACGTTCGTGAAGTTCGGAATCGAAGTGGAGGTCAACCCGGCGCCGAATTCGGATGCGATGCGGGCCGCCTTGGCGGAGGGACAGGCGGATGTTGCCCACGCGGCGGTGGACAACTCTGTCGCGATGGTGGAACTGACCGGCGCGGACGTGGCCATTGTGATGGGAGGGGAAGGCTCGTTGAACGAACTTTTCGTGCAACCGGACATTCATTCGGCCGCGGAATTGCGCGGGAAAACTCTGATCGTCGATGCGGTGAACACGGCGTACGCCCTTCAGATGAAAAAGATTTTGCTTCTGAATGGACTGCAAGCCGGGCGGGACTACGAGATGAAGCCTTACGGGGCCACGCCGCAGCGATTGGTGGCCATGCGCGAACACAAAGAATTTGCTGGTTCGATGCTTGGTCCGCCGGCATCGATTGTTGCCAAGCGCGAAGGCTTCGTGAGCCTCGGCTCGACGCAGAAGCTCATCGGGCCGTATCAGAGTTATGGTGCTTTCGTGCAGCGTAGATGGGCGAGCGAACACAAGGATGCGCTGGTGCGTTATCTTGCCGCGTACATCGAGGCGCAGCGCTGGCTGATGGCCCCGGCCAACAAAGAGAAGGTGATTGCGTTGATGATGAAGGAATCGAAAATCCCCGAGGATGTTGCGGGGGAGACGTACGCGGTCTTGATTGAAGGTCACGGCGGATACGCGGACGGGGCGGGCTTCGATCTCGATGGTTTCAAAAACGTGTTGAAGCTGAGAGCGGAAGTGGAAGGTCAGTGGGGCGGGCATCCGCCTGCTCCTGAGAAATACTACGATTCCTCGTATTACGTCGAGGCGCTTAGAAGACTGAAAGGGGCGAAGTGAATGGATTTCATGGCGAAGCAAGACCGAGTGAGAGCTCTGCGGATTGCGGGGATGATTCTCAGCGCGCTTGCGTGGACGGGAAATGCCCTGGCGCAGCAGAAAGAACGAACGCTCGATGAAATCAAAGCCGAGGCGATCAAGCGCGCGGAAAATGGAATGTATCCTCTGATCGGACTTGATGCCTCGGATGTGCGTGAGGCGTTTGCTGCGATCAAAACGTCCGACTACGACGAGTGGGCCGCCGCTTTCAGCACCGTCGCGGACCGCTACATGACGCAGGCCAAAGCGATCGAGGGCACAGATGCCGCAAAGGCGAGTGCGCTGTACGTCAAAGCGTGGCGGCTGTATTCGTTTGGGCGGTGGCCGGTGCCTGCGACTCCCGGCAAGCAGCGCGCGTACGCGAAGGCTCTGGAAGCGTTTCTCGCACACGCGCGTTTGATGGATCCGCCGCTCGAAGTGGTGCGCATTCCGTTTGAAGGATCGGAGATCGTTGGCTATTTGCGGCTGCCGAAAAATGCGAAAGGCCCTGTGCCGTTGGTGATTGCGATCAGTGGACTCGATAGCCGGAAGGAAGATCTTTCTGAAAACTTCGGCGCCATTTTGCCTTACGGTATTGGATTTATAGGGCTGGATTCGCCGGGCACGGGGCAAGCGCCGATCAAAGCGAGCGAAACGGCGGAACGCGAATTCTCGCGGGTGATTGATTACCTGCAAACTCGGCCGGAAGTGGACAAGACGCGAATCGGCATGGATGGGCAGAGTTTCGGCGCGTACTGGGCGACGAAGCTGGCGATCCTGGAGCACGCACGCTTGAAAGCAGTGGTGGCGCAATCGCCGCCGGCGGACGCGACGTTCCAAAAAGATTTTGTGATCAACAAGACGCTGGGAAATCGCGAATATCTCTTCGGACTGGGTCCCGCGCTGATGTCGATTTACGAAGGCG
This sequence comes from Acidobacteriota bacterium, assembly GCA_003224525.1. Taxonomy (GTDB): domain Bacteria; phylum Acidobacteriota; class Terriglobia; order Acidiferrales; family UBA7541; genus Acidiferrum. Next base: position 27,173 of record QHZB01000195.1, read on the forward strand.
CGAAAACGGTGGATGACCTGGCGAACATTTTTCCGAAGATGTCGCTGGTTTCGCAGGGGCTGCTGGGGAAGCCGACGGCGCCGATGCTGATCATCGCGGGAGTTTTGGATACGCAGGTGCCGATCTCGGATACGTATCTGCTTCTTAGCAACGGTGACGTACCGAAGGAGGCTTGGATCAATCCGCAGGGCGGGCATCTGGGAAGGCAAGTGAAAGTGTGGCCTGATCCGGTGATTTTCCGGCAGGTGATTATTCCGTATCTGGTGAGGAAGCTGGGCGTGGAGAGCGGAGGTTGAAGGTTCTTCCGCTTTCTCGACATGGCTCCCTCCTGGAGTTGATTTGCCATGCGAGGCGGCCCAAACTGTGCGGAACGGAGCACTCCCTTGAACGGGATCGACGTACTCCGATGAGGAGCCGCCGTCACCACTGTTTTGACCACAGAGTCTGAGGCCATGCTAAAGAACGGGCTCCCGAAGGATGCACCATTGATGCTTTCGGCCTACTTGCCGGCGCGCATGGGCCCGCTCATCGTATCGCAACGAAGCCCCAGGCTCAGTTCCTTACCTATTTGACCCACGCATCGCGGGTCCGTTGCTAAAGAGCTGCTTAATCGCTTGAAAAAACATGGGAAGCAAAGTCGATTGATCGTGCGACATCAGGCGAAATCTGCGAACAGAGGAGTGGCTGGCGACTTTTTGGGGTTGATGGCGTCGAACTTAATTGCGAGGGAGTGCGTAATTGGAAGAGAGGAAAGAGCGGGTCTGAAGACCGGCCATTACGGGTCACTGGGCTTGAAGTCGCTGAATTAAAGGATAGATGGAAGCGGGGTCGACCGAACTGGGAGGTGCGCATGGGAACGCTGGGGCAGGATATCCGGTATGCCTTGAGGAACCTGGGGAAGACGCCGGGATTTGCGTCGATCGCGATACTTACGCTGGCACTGGGGATTGGGGCGGCCACCGCAATTTTCAGCGTGATCGATAACGTCATGATGGAGCCTTTCCCCTACCCGGATGCGCAGCGGTTCTATTCGGTGCAAATCCATGACGCGGAACGGAGCGAGCCCGGGGGACGGGGAGGGTACACGGGGGCAGAGTTTTTGGATTATGTGGAGCAGAATTATAAAGGGTGCATCGTGACGCCGGGGACGTTTGAGTTTTTGGGGATGCCAGCGCTCGCGGGGAGAGTGATGCAGCCGGCGGATTACGAGCCGGGAGCGCCGCCAGTCTTTATGTTGCGCTACAAAGTGTGGGTAAAGGATTTCGGCGCCGATCCGGGAATCTTGAACAAGACGTTTGTGCTGAATGGGATATCGAGAACGCTGATCGGAATTATGCCGCCGCGGTTTGGATGGGGCGACGCAGACATGTGGATTCCGGCGAAGCCGACTCGGGCGGCGACCGGAAAAGCCATCGCGGGGGCGTTTCAGCAGCGCTGGTTCCTGCTGGGGCATCTGAAGTCGGGGATCTCCGTGAAACAGGCGGAGGCGGACTTTACGGTGGTGGCGAAGCATCTTGCCACGGTGTACCCGACGGAGTACCCAAAACGCTTCACGGTATTCATGGATTCCCTTACGAACCTGGTGGTGGGCAGGTTTAAGACGACGCTTTACATCGTGCTGGCCGCGGTGGGGTTGCTGCTGCTGATCGGCTGCGGGAATGTGGCGAACCTGCTGCTGGCAAGGGCGACGACGCGGGAAAAAGAGTTTGCCATCCGATCGGCGCTGGGGGCCAGCCGGTGGAAACTGATCCGGCAACTTCTGGTGGAGAGCATGCTCCTGGCGATCGGCGGCGCGGCGATGGGCACGCTGCTGGCGTGGGGAGGGTTGAAGTCCCTGGTGGCGCTGATGCCGCAAAACATCATACCGGCGGAAGCAGTGATCCGGCTGAATACTCCGGTGCTGGCGTTCACGTTGTCGATAGCCGTGCTGACGGCGCTGGTGTTTGGACTGGTGCCGGCGCTGAAGGCGGCGCGAAAGGATTTGAACGAACCTTTGCGGGATAGCGGCAAGGGGATCAGCGGCGGATTCCGGCACGGGCGGCTGCGCGACGCCGTTGTGGTGCTGGAAGTGGGGCTTTCATTGACGCTGTTGGTGGGCGCGGGACTGCTGATGAGAAGTTTTGTGGCGCTTCGGGATGTGAAGCTCGGGTTGCAACCGGATCATGTCTTGGTGGCAAGGCTTCCGCTGCCAGTGGATCGGTACAAGACGGCAGACCAGGTGACGGGATTCTACCGGCCGCTGTTACAGCGTCTGAAAGCGCTGCCGGGTGTGGTGGAAGCGACGGAAACCAGCACGCTGCCGCCGTACGGCGGGATTCCGAGCGACATCGAGATTCCCGGGAAGACGCACGCGGAAAAATGGAATTTCGTGGACGGAAGGGGTTTCACGGAAGCGGAAGTGAACGGAGCGAGGAAGCTGGCGATTGTGAACCAGACGTTTGTGCACAAATATTTGGGCAACGAGACTCCCATCGGGAAACAAGTAAGAATCGCGCAACTGGCCGAGTTTGAAGACGCGGTGAAAGAGCCCATGTTTGAAATTATTGGGCTTGTAGCGGACGCAAAGAACCGGGGATTGCAAGATCCGATCGAGCCGGAGATCTGGGTGCCGTACACGGTGACGGGTTCGGCGTTCCGCGGAATCCTGGTGCGGACAGCGAAAGAACCGATGACGATGATGAATGCGGTGCAGCGGGAGATCTGGGCCACGGATAGCAACGTGGCGCTGACGTTTACAGGGACACTGGAAGGCTACATCAGCCAGTTTTCGTATGCGGGACCGCGGTTTGGATTTTTGTTGATGACGATCTTCAGTTCGATTGGGCTGGTGCTGGTGACGCTTGGCGTTTACAGCGTGCTGGCGTACACGACGGCGCGGAGAACACAAGAAATCGGGATACGCTTGGCACTGGGAGCGAATGGCTCGGATGTTCTCGGATTGGTGATTCGAATGGGGCTGCGATTGGTGGGGATTGGCGTGGGCCTTGGCCTGATCGCTAGCCTGGCGCTAGGGAGGGTGATTGCGACACAGCTCTGGGGAGTGTCGGCGTACGACCCGTTGACGCTTACGTGTGTTCCGGCGCTGCTTATTACAACCGGGCTGCTGGCGTGCTGGATTCCCGCGCGGCGTGCCGCGAATGTCGATCCACTGGTGGCCCTGCGGTATGAGTAGAAAGCCTTTGCAACTCTGCTTAGATCCGCGTCGAGATCGCCGTTGGTGGCCAGTCTTTAGTTCTTAGTTTTTAGTAGGAGAAGAAGGAACGCTCTATCGTTCTCTGCTCTCCAGGAGGCTACTGCAAGAACTTTGGGTTTGTCCGTCCAAATTATTGCCGTCACAATGCACAAAAGAATCTTGGAATCAGCTCCGGCTAGAGGCTAGAAGCCGCTGTGTTTTAGGCCCAGGAAAAGCCGTGTTTGGAGAGCGGGAGGGAGCGGATACGTTTGCCAGTGACGGCGAAGATGGCGTTGCAGACGGCGGGAAGAACCGGCGGGAGCGCTGGCTCGCCGAGGCCGGTGGGTGAATTGTCGGTCTTGAGGAAATGGACTTCGATTTCCGGGGGCACTTGGTTCATGCGGACCGGGGGATATTCGTGGAAATTGCTTTGGAGGGCGCGACCGCCGTCGATGGTGATTTCGTAGGACATGACGTGGCTTAGACCTTCGATGACGGCGCCACGTACCTGATTTTCAGCGCTGCTGGGATTGATGATCTGGCTGCCGACGTCGCCTGCTACCCAAACTTTATTTACTTTTATTTTGCTGTTGGCGTCGACGCGCAGCTCCACGACTTCGGCAAAATAGCCGCGATGAGAAAATTGGAAGGCCACGCCCATGCCAGTGTCCTTCGGCGCCTTGCGCGAGCCCCAGCCGGATTTTTCCGCGACGAGTTTCACCACGCCGCTCATGCGGGCGGCTTCGAGATCGGCTTCCGCCGGATTCGTCGAGGGCGTTGAGGACGGGATGCGGGGCGAGCTCAGGAGATCCAGACGGAACTGGACGGCGTCCTTGCCCGCGGCGTGCGCTAGCTCGTCCGTGAAGGATTGAAAAACCCATGAGAAGGCGTTGCTGCGAGGAGCGCGCATGGCGTAGGTGGGAACGCCGAGCGGCATGAGCGACGCCCCGAAGAAAAAGTTTGGGAGGAACGTGCCGGGAAATTCGTTGCTGGGAATGTTGGCTGAGGGGGCAAACTGCTGGCCCTCGCCAAAGCTGACAAAATGATTGCGCCAGGCGACGAGTTTGCCGGAGGAATCGAGGCCGCCCTTGAGGAAATGAAAGCCGGCGGGGCGGTAGTGGTCGTGGTGGAAATCGTCTTCGCGGGTCCAGAGGAGCTTGACCGGAACGCCGACCTGCTTGGCGATGGCGGCGGCTTCGAGCATGTAGTCGTTGGTAAGGCGGCGGCCGAACCCGCCGCCGGCGCGCTTCAGGTGCACGATGATGTCGTCGTGAGGAATGTTGAAGACTTTTGCGACGAGCTGGCGACCGGATTCGGGTGTCTGGCTGGGCGACCAGAATTCCATTTTGCCGTCGTGGTAATGCGCAAGGCAGTTCTCTGGCTCCATGGGGGCGTGGGCGAGAAAGGGATAGGAGTATGCGCCCTCGACGATTTTTGCGGCGGACCGCAGAGATTTCTCCGCGTCGCCGTCGCTGCGGACGGTGATAGCAGGCGCTTGTTTCGAAAGTTCATCGGCACGGTTTGCGAAGCCTGCGCTGCTTTGCTGGGCGGTCGCGCCTTCGATCCATTTGGCTTGCAACTTTTTCCGCGCGGTGTTGGCTTGCCACCAGGTATCTGCGACGATGGCGACGCCGCAATGCAAGCCGAGCAGATCGGAGGTCCCATCCACTGAAAAAGCATGACGGACGCCGGGCATGGCTTTGATTTCATCGAAATTGGCGCTGAGGAACTTGCCGGCGTAGACCGGGCATTTTTCGTAGACGGCGTACAACATCCCAGGAAGTTTGAAGTCGATGCTGTAGAGATTTTTTCCGGTGACGATGGAGGCGTTGTCCACGCTGTGAATGGGCTGGCCGATGATCTTGTAGTCTTTGGGATCCTTGAGCTTGACGGACTTGAGATCGGGCGGCGTCAGCGTGGCGGCTTTTTCGGCAAGCACTCCGTAAGCAAGGGTGCGTTTTGACGGCTGGTGGGTAACGCGGCCTGAAGAGGTTAGGCATTCGGATTCGGGGACCGACCAGGTTTGCGCGGCGGCGGTGACGAACATTTGGCGGCACGCGGCGCCGACGCGGCGCAGCGGATCCCAATTGATTGGAGTAGCAGTGCTGCCGCCGGCGCGTTGCGGACCATACTTTGCTTCATCGAGATCGGCTTGCTCGATGCGGACATCTTTCCAGTCGACGTCGAGTTCGTCGGCGATAATCATGGGGAGACTGGTTTTTACACCCTGGCCAATCTCTGGGTTCTTGCCCATGATGGTCACGATGCCATCCGCTGCGATGCGGATGAAGGCGGTGGGAACGAAAGCGGGGGGCGAGGGCTGAGGCGCTTGGGCAAGAAGTTCAGCGAATGGATCGAGATGGAGTGCAACGAGGATGCCTCCGCCGGCGACAGCGGAGACGCGGAGAAAACTGCGGCGATCGAGGAGCGTGGTTTGCATAGGGCCTCCTTCTTGCTTTCGAGTTTGGTTGCGCGCGGGTGAGGCGGTTGGCATCGCTGGAATTGTAACGCGGTCTATCGGGTTTTGGTTTCACTGTTTTTGAGTGTGACGAAGCCGGGGCGCGCCACAGCGCCGATGATCGCCTGACGAACAAGACCAAGCATGCTTCGCTCCTGCGAATGCCGCGACGGAGGTTACTCTAGAAGAAAGATTTTAGGAAGGTTTGGCTGGAGCAGCCTGAATCGTAGTTTGATAGCTGATGGACATGACCCAATGACCGTCGCGCTTAATCCACAGGCGGCTCACGTGAACCGGCTTACCAGAATAAGGCTGATGGAGGCAGGTCATCACCACGGCGTCTCCGAAATCAAACATCTGAGCTGATACCAGCGGGGCGGGCGCAGAACCATGGCCGGTCTGCTTCTGCAAATTGAGAGTTGCGATGCGATCGGCCTTGCTCAGTGGATGGTCATTGGTAGAGCCGAGCATGACGAATTCTCCCGCGATATGCGGCGACCAAGCGGAAGCGTCATGGTTCGTAACGCCGGTCTCCAAAGCCTGCCATGAAGCTATGATGGCCTGTTCTGCTTCGGTTTTCGGTTTGAATGGCAAAGTCTTGCACGGATTCTGGCAGTCATTCACGCCGGGCCCTGCCGCAGTCGCGGCCAGCTGGCCCAGAGCGACCTCGTGATAGACGAGCAAACGCCAACCTGCCGGACGCTTTACCCAGATGCGCAATACGTGGATTTTGTCGCGGCCGGACATCACCGCGCCGACCTGACCGTAGGTGCGCGGCTTAAGTTGCGCTCCGGTTTCGTTGCCAAGTGCGGGCGTGGGCAGGGACTTGAGGACGTCGGCCCGGGCTCGCGTCTTTCCGTCTGCATCCGTCCAAGTGAAATCCGCGTCGAGCAGTTTGCCGACCGCCGCCTTGTCGTCTTTCGCGGCGGCCTGGACAAATTCGCTGTCGATCTGGAGAAGCGATGGTTCATCTGCGACAGCAATGGCGCGCTCGCCAGACTCCGCAGCCAGCATGACACCGAGCGCGACCCCGGCGGTCAGCACACTCGCGACAAGGCGTCTCATTGGTTTCAGTCCCCCCCTGGAATTCGTTCCCTCGGTTATACAGGGAAAAAGGGCCGGATGCGTGTCAGGGCCCCTTTGTTGTGTCCAAGTGTGCCCAAGCACGTTAGAAGGTGAACTTCAAGCCCAACTGGATAGCGCGGGCGCTGCCCGAGCCAAGCACGGGGTTGAAAGAAGCGTTGTCGGGGGTAGCGCAGCCGCAACCGAAGGCGCCAGCCTGTGACGGATCGCCAGTTGCCCCCTGGCCGTAGCCACTCGTGCTGCCATAGGGATTCGCGAAATTGGGGTGGTTGAGAAAGTTGAAGGTCTCGACACGGATTTGAGCTTTTACTTTCTCTCCAAACCTGAAGGATTTCGAGATCGAAAGGTCCACGTTATGGAAGCCAGTATCCCGGAAGATGTTGCGGCCCATGGTGCCAAACTGGCCGACAGCATTCGGGATCAGCAAAGAATTGCCCACCATATAACAATAGTTGGTCCCAATCTCGGGATCCGTAAGCGAAGTCACTGCACCAGGGCCGACGGAAGTGGCTGCGCTCAAGCAAGCGGCCGGGACGGGACCTGTGCAGGCACCGCCGCCACTCGGACCGAAGCACGGAATTCCATTGGGGCCGATTGACTTGAAGTCGGCCGGGTTGCCAAAGAAATTCCAACGGTCAGCGTTTTCGTTGGCTCCCGCAAAATTGTTCACCTGGTCGTTCACTCCCCAAGGTTGCCCGCTCTGCAGAGTGATGATGGTATTGAGCTGCCAGCCTTCGAGGAGTTGGCTCTTGGTTTTCTTTTCCGGGAGCGAATAGGTCACGGAAAGAGTAAAGCGGTGAGTGATGTCAAAGTCGCTGCTGCCACGATCCTGGCCGGGATGCTTGCTATCCTGGGGGAGGAACGCAACCCAGTTCGATGACAGGTCGTCAATGGCATGAGCATAGGTATAGCCAGCCACGAAATCGAGACCATGGTAGTTGCGGGCCGTTAGCGTGGTCTGCAAACCGTGGTAGGTAGATCCATAGAAATTAGAGAGGTAGTTGATGTAGTTGAGGTAGGGATACTGAGCCGCGAATGGCTGCGCGGTGCTACCGTTTGCGATATCCGGCTGATTGAGATCCACAACTCCGATCAATCTCACGCCATGGTTACCCACGTAAGTGGCCTCCAGGGAAAGCTTGCCGGAGAAGGCGTGCTGGATACCCAGAGTCCAATTCTCAACGTAGGGGGTGCGGAAATTGCGGTTCATGGAAAAGGTATCGCAAGGCCCCGGGTCGGTTCCGATGCCGTCACCGCACTGAACCGATGCGGTGACGCTGGAAGGATAAATTGCGGTAGTTTGATCCTGCCAGGTAAGGTTTGAGCCTGAGAGAGTAACGCCTGTGGCAAAAATGTTTCCGATGCCGCCGGTAGTAACGGGGGAGACGGGGCAATTGCCACCCACTGGAGCTGCAGGACATACAATGATGGTGGCGCCCGTGGGGACGGTACCAACACCCAACGTGACGGTGTTTTGTGTGTTCTGCTGAGAAAGGAACGCGTTCATGGAAAGAAGGCTGTAGATGATACTTCCTCCGGCGCGGACGATAGTGGTGCCCTTTCCGGTCACGTCCCAAGCGATCCCGAAGCGTGGGGAAAAATTCTTGTGGTCGCCTTTATAAATCGAGCCGATGTTCTTGCCCACCTGTTCAAAACCGACAGAAGGCTCCCAATTTCCGAACAGGTTGTTTGCTTCCTTAGGAACACCCTGGAGCTCGTAGCGGAATCCGAGATTCATAGTGACCCTTGGAGTGATGCGCCAGTCGTCCTGGGCGTAACCGGCGTAAAGCCACTGGGTAATATTACGGGTGGGATCTCCAGCCAAAAAGGTGGTATTCCCCGGTATTCCAGCGAGAAAGTCTTCGAGTGGAGAGGAGCCAGCGGCAACTCCGTCGCCTTGGAATCGGATCCGCCCTCTCCCTGCACGGAATGTGGCCTGATGGACCTGGTCTTTGCGGAGTTCGCCACCGAACTTAAAGGCGTGCTTGCCACGTAAGTACGACAGCTGATCAATAACGTCATAGACTTTGTCCGGCCCGACAATTTTGGGGAAATTGTGGAAGGAACCCAGTTGCGAAAAGGGACTGATTCTGATGTCGGGGATACCGCTCAACAAGGGAATGGAGAGGCCGGTGTTAATCTTGTAAGGGAAACCAATGTCGTCGGGGAGGATTTGTAGAACGTAGTGTGTGAACCCGCCACGAAGCTCGTTGGCCCAAGTGGAACTTGGAGTCCAAGCCCAGTGGGCGGAGACGTCTTGCGCTCGGGAATGAACTTTGGTGCGGAATTGCGGCAGGAGCTCGAAGAAGTCCATTCCCACGATGGTGTCGTTGCCGAAGAAATAGGAGCCGCTCAGAGCATTATGGTCGTTGATATGGTAATCCACTTTCCCTATCGCATTCTTTGAGCTATTAACGTTGGGATAGTTGAGCGATACAAACGTCCCCTGCCCGGTGTTCGGCGCGGGAGAGTATAATCCCAATAAATAATTGCTGAGCGGATTAACCACGAAACTCGCGTTCTGCGCCAGCAGGTCTTGAGTGGCATCGGCGACGCTGATGGAGCAGTCGCCCGTGGTGATCACCACACACCCGTTGCCGCCGCCACCGACAATGGAAGCCGTCGTCGGGACGTGTCCGGGCAGGGAGTTGCCGACGGTATACATCTGGCCTTCGTAAGCACCAAAATAAAAGAGCTTGTCCTTAATGATGTGCCCGCCGGCGCTCCCGCCGTACTGCTCTAGTTCTACAGGAGTCTTGTCTGAACCGACAGGGTTGAAGTAGTTGCGAGCATCGAATTTGTCAGAGCGGCCAAAACCATAAGCAGTGCCATGGATGTCGTTGGTGCCCGATTTCAATCCGACGCTAGTGACTGCGCCGGGCTTCCAGCCGAACTCGGCCCTAGGATTGACCTGCGTATTGAACTCCTGAATCGCATCTATCGGTATAAGGGTGGCGGCATCACCGATGACAGCGGCGGCGTTAGTGACGCTCAGGCCCATGAAGGCTTCGTCGTTGGTAATGCCGTCGACGATGTAGCTGGTGTCCTCGGGACGAATACCGTTGGTGCTCTGGGTCCAGGGTCCGCCGCCAGGGTAGATCATGGTGCCGGGACGGAGAGAAACAAGATTCTGGTAATTGCGGCCGTTCAATGGCAAATCATTAATAATCTCGTTGCTTATCGTGCCGCCGAGAGTGGTGGAGGTGGTGTCCACCATCGGGACTTCTTCGGTGATAGTGATCGTTTCGGTTGTCGAGCCGGGCTGGAGGACGGCGTCGATGCGCGCGTCCTTGCCAACTTCTACCAGGATATTCTTGCGCTCAAAAATCTTGAAACCCTTGAATTCGGCGCGCACGGTATAAGTGCCGGGCTGAAGGTTCAAAGCAACATAGGCTCCATCTGAGTCCGTAGTCAGAGTTTGTGAGACGCCGCGTGCCACGTCCGTAATGGTTACTGTCGCGCCCCCGACGTTGCCGCCAGACTGGTCGGTGACGACACCCAGAATTCGGCCGCTACTGCCTTGTGGATGAGCTGCAACACTAGCAAATAGCGCTGCGCAAACCGCCGCCAGAACTCGAAGGAGCTTGGCCAGGCTGGCACACCCCTGCATGACGTTCCGCTGAACATTGGACTGCATGAGGACCTCCCCATGCGAGCATCTAAAATAGTGATATGGCCAGGAAGGAGAGGATACTGGTACAGAGGTTGGACCACGATTGTGACCCGGTACTGAATGACCGGATCTTCTTTCATACTGCCCCCTGCCAGATCAGGTCAATTTCGGCGAAATCGCAAGACTAGTCTGCCCACATCACGTCCGCTTGACGCGCCGATTTGGGTTTGCAGAAGCAGCCTGGTGAATTGGGCTAAGTTCAAAAACCAGTCTTGCCGGGGTGGGCGCATGCAGGCGGCGCACCCGCTTTCTTTTTTGAAAGGTGCCGATTACGATTCCTCGATACAATAAGGCTGATAATGTTCCATCTCCTGCTTTCCTTGCTGATGTCGGCGTCCGTAGCTGTACCTCACCAAAACACGGGGGCGAGCGTCGTCGCCAGGCCGTGCGCGGAAGGGTGGGACGGCGCTGGACCGAGGACCAAGAAAAAGCCGCGGAAGCATGCAAAGGGAGAGCCGCAAAATAAAGCGGGGGCTTGCATAGAACTGTCATTTCCCCCGCTGGAGATTCAAGAATACTTGCAGTCGTACGCCCGGAGTCAGCAATGGAAAATCAGTCAGGAACAAGTGACCGAAGACTCCTGGACGGTCTCGCGGGAGCTCAGCAAAGAGGAACTGCTGGGCGCTACCAAGAGGAACTCAGGTATGGCCAGAGTAACCTGGACGGCAGGAGTAGTCCGTTTGCACATCAGTACGGCGCAAGTGGCAGAAGGGTACGCACGCACCATGATTCGTGCCAGCTTCCGCGGCTACGGCCAAAACGCGGATCAGTTTGCGCTGCCGCGGGAATACTGGGATTTGGAATCCAACAACAACCTCGAGACGTCCATCACTTCTGCCCTGCAGGCCCATTTCAAGGCTTCGCAATAGGAGTTGGACGGCGCAGCGTCAAGAGCTTGGGCACGCAGAAAACCTGCTATTATCCTGCGGGCTTCTCCGGCGATGTGGGGCGGTTTGTTTTCGTTTTGCAGCCAGCCGCGGGTCTGCCACTTTTACATCCGCCAATGGATCCTGCCACAGAACTGCTCGGGAAGCACCGGCGGGCTGAAATAGTACCCTTGCGCCTCGTCACATTGGTGAGCCTGAAGAAACACTAGGCAAAAGAGCAGGCACAAAAAGAAAAACGGGAGCAGAGCTCCCGCACTCCAAACTTAGTTTTCTATAACGTCAGTTATAGCGGAAACTGAGGGAAAGTCAGGAGAGACTTCGGAGTTTCGGAGTTCCGTCAACCCTCACTAGAAGTGTGCCCTTTCCTACCCGAGTAGCAGCGTCCCTTCGCGAGCTGGGAAGGGGCGTTGCGTGGTAACAACGTGGGGGATAGAATGCCGGGAAGGCCGGAAATCAGGCGTGGGATTGACAGTCAAGACGCGAAATTGGTTCCCATGATGAATTGTTCGCCTAGACTCCCCCTCGCGACCGTACCAATCAAGGATCATTCTCGCTTGGTGTTCATCGCCCTGACGGTTCTGCTGCTGAGTTTGCCTAGCGCGACTGCGTTAGGACAGGGCACGTCGCCGCAGCGGCGGGATGCCATGACGGTCGAGGGCACCGTACGGAACTCGGCGGGTGAGCCCGTTGCAGATGCAACTGTGCTCCTTGAAGGGAAAGATCATTCCAATTTCGCGGAAATGAAGACCAGAGCGGACGGGATATTCGTCTTTTCCGTTTTTGATCCTGGCACATACATCTTGAGGGTGGAAAAATCTGGATGGCGCAATAGCGTTTCGAGTTCCCTGGCTATGTCGGAAGGAGCCAAGAAGCATGTCGATTTGGTTCTCGAATCTTTGGCTCATCCCGATTCTTCGGGCGAATCTCGCGCTTCCGGCTCCGCGCCCGCGGCGATGGAATTTGATGACAAACCGAATTTCACGGTGGCGGGTGTCACCGATTGGAACAATACGGGCATCCATGGGTCGGACGCTAGTCAACGAACAAGCGAGGCACTGGTCAAGGAAACACTTGCGCTGAAATCTGGCGAGCACGCTGAAACGTCAGCGGGCGCTTCGAATGCAGGCATTACGCCCGTTAACTCGAGCGAGACTGAAGAGGAACTGCGCGAAGCGCGCGAGCATGCCAAGAAAATGCTTGCGATCGCGGACAAAGCGGATGCGCATCGATTGTTGGGGGAGCTGGACGAGCGATTGGGCGATCCGTTGGAAGCCGTTCAGGAATATGAACGGGCAGCCCGCCTGGACCCGAGCGAACAGAATTATTTCGAATGGGGTACGGAGCTGCTTCTGCACCGCGCGGACCAACCGGCGGTGGAAGTATTTACGAAAGGATCCCGCGCGCATCCAGATTCGGCGAGAATGCTGGCAGGCCTTGGCGCTGCGCTTTACGCTGACGGCAAATCCGAGGACGCGGCTCGCAGGCTCTGCGAAGCCGCTGACTTGAAACCGGCTGACCCCGCTCCGTACCTGTTCCTCGGAAAAATGGAGAAGGCCGCGCCGGCGCTGCTCCCCTGCAGCGAGCAAAAGCTGGCGCAGTTTGTGCGTGACCAGCCCGGGAATGCGCTGGGCAACTATTATTACGGAATCGTTTTGTGGAAGCGCGACCGCGGATCGGAGAATTCAGCAGGTTTGCAACAGGCCGAAGCGCTGCTTGAAAAAGCCGTGGCCATCGATCCCAAGTTCGGCGAGGCTTATTTGCAGCTAGGGATTTTGCATTCCGGGCGGGGCGGATTCACGCAAGCTATTCGCGAGTACAAAAAGGCTATTGAAGTGAGTCCACAGCTCGGCGAACCTCATTACCGGCTGGGTTTGGCCTACCGACGGATGGGCGAAGAATCGAAAGCCGAGCAGGAATTTCAGGAGTACGAGCAGATGGAGAAAGCCGAAACTGCCGCAATCGAAAGTCGGCGGCGTGAACTTCGACAATTCCTGATTATTCTACAGGACCAGCCGGCAGGCCCTGCGCCGCGTTGATCGCCAGAACAATTCATTTGGGCTTCGGGCTGACGGGCGCGACCATTCCGCTGCCCTCGCGAATGGTCAGTATCTGGTTGGCCTTTACCTGCCTGAACTGTTCCACCTTTTGCGTGGTCGGCCATTTCACTTCGATGAGATCCACGATTTGCGCTTTCCCGAGGCCGAAGTGCAAGCGTAAGTCGCTTTGCGACATGACGCTTGTGCCACTGTGGACTTCATCCATCTGGGCATGCTTGGCGGTGACCACGCGGACGCGGGCGCCGATGGCAGTGCGATTGCACTTTGTTCCGATCAGTTTGATCTTGATCCAATTCTGCTGGTTACCGCCGTCGTTGCGCAGAAGAGAAGGCGGGTCGTTCATATTTAGAACCAGCGCGTCGATGTCGCCGTCGTTATCATAATCGCCGAACGCAGCGCCGCGGCTGGAGAAACGCTCGCTGATGCCGGGTCCCATCTCAGACGAAACGTCTTTGAATCGCCCATCACCCAGGTTCTTGTACACCAGACGCGGGTTCTTGTAGGTCTGGCCGGTATCGTGCCCCTCAATCTCCGGGTAGACATGTCCATTGATCTGCAGGATATCCGGCCAGCCATCGTTATCGAAATCAATAGACGAGAACGTCACATCGCTGAATGTTCCATCTCTGTTGTTGTGGTAGAGGTTGCAAGTATCGTCCGCGAAGTTCGTCTTGAAAATGTCAAACGAGCCGTCACAGTCGTAATCGGCCACCGCCACGCCCATCCCTGCTTGCTCGTGGCCATTCTCGCTATAGGCGCAGCCGGCTATCACCGCGACATCGGTGAAAGTGCCGTCGTGGTTGTTGTGGAACAGGATGCTGGGTTGCGAGTCCACGGCCACATAAATATCCGGCCATCCGTCGTTATCGAAATCATAAGAGACCGCGGTAATGGAATACCGGGGACCGGGCTTCAGGATGCCCGACTTCTCGGAGACGTCAGTAAAAGTTCCATCTCCGTTGTTGTGATAAAGAACGTTTGTATCGCCTGGTAAACCGCGCGGGCCGCACATTACGGGGATCCCTTTCCACTGGCACTGGGGGGGATCACTCTTGGAGGGAGTTTTTTCCGGATCGAGCTTTATGTAGTTGCATACGAAAAGATCCAAGCGCCCATCACGGTCGTAGTCGAGCCAAGTGCAGCCGGCCCCCCAGCGGATCTGTTCGTCGTAGACGCCGGCTTTGCGAGTGACCTCCGTAAACGTGCCGTCGGCGTTGTTGTGAAACAGAATGTTGTGCCCCCAAAAGCAGCAGAAGAGATCGTCCCAGCCGTCGTTGTCGTAGTCGCCCACGCAGACGCCCGTCTGCCAGCCAGTGCGACCTAAGCCGGATTTTTCCGTGACATCGGTGAAGGTCCCGTCGCGGTTGTTTTTATACAGGTGCGAGGTTGGAGGTTTCCCGGGGGGCCAATTAGCATCGAAGCGCGTTCCGTTCGTTAAATAAATGTCTAGCCATCCGTCGTGGTCATAATCGAAAAAAGCCAGCCCGCTTCCCTTCGCTTCAATGATGTACTTCTTGTGGTCGGCACCGCCCCACACATTGGGGGCGACTAGGCCGGCCTCGCGGGCGGCGTCCACGAACACGACTGGAGAGGCCGCCGTTGGATTCGAGATAGACGGATTCGAAACGGGCGCCGCTTCGAGCAGCGCCGAACTCCTCCATTTCCAGAGCGGAATTGTGAGCGCGTCCAAGAGCGTGCTGCCGAGAACGACGAGGGATGAGCCGAGGAAACGCCGCCGCAGGAGATTCATAGCCTATGATCGCCGAGAACGAAGTTCGCCACGCTGGAAATTCGCGAGTGAACCGATCCGTTTGTCACGTGTGCGGCTCCATTTCTCTTTCATCGGCTCGGTACCTTTGGAAAGTTGCGCGGCACAATTCCGGTGCCCTCCTTGACGGCGATAATCCGGTCGATTGGCACATTCGTTAGCCGATCCACCTGCCCGCTCGGCCAAGTGATTTCCAGAGACTCGATCTTGGTGCGTTTCCCCAAACCAAAATGAATCCGGGGATCACTCGCCGACATATAGCTCATGCCGCCCTTTGACTGTTCAACGTGCGCGACCCCTTCGGAGGTTAGCTTCAGCGAAGAGCCGATCCCATCGCGGTTGGAGCGTGCACCGATCAGCAGGACTTCCAGCCAGTGATTGGCGTTCCCGCCATCGTTGCGCAGAAGCTCCGGATAGTCCCCGCGATTATTGATGGCGACGTCGATGTCGCCGTCATTGTCGAAATCAGCGGTGGCCAGGCCGCGGCCGGCGATGGGGCGCATGAAATCCGGACCCAAAGAGTCTGACACTTTTTCGAACTGGCCTTTTCCCAAATTCCTGAACATCAGCAAGAGTTCCTTGTAAGACACTTCGCTGTGATAGAGATGAATGTTGTCCAGCATGGCGCCGTTCAATTGCAGGATATCGGGCCAGCCGTCATTGTCATAGTCCAGGAACTTCATGGAGACGCCGCTCAGCAGGATGGCCTTGTTCCCTATCCCGGAGCGATAGGTGTAGTCATCGAAGGTTCCATCCCGGTTGTTGTGGTAAAGGCGATTCAATTCGAAATCAAGGTGCGTGACGTACACATCCTGCCAGCCGTCGCCGTCCACGTCCGCGGCATCGATGCCCATTCCCGCCTCATAGCGGCCGTCCTCGCTGGCCGCCAAACCGGAAACGAAGGAAACATCCTGAAAGGTGTCGTCATGCTTATTGATGAAAAGAAAATTCGGCCAAGTGTCGTTGGCGATAGCGATGTCCGGCCAGCCGTCGTTATTGAAATCTGCCAGGACCACACCCATGCCCTTCGATTCGGGCTTGCCAACACCGGACGCATCGCTGACGTCGGTGAAAGTGCCGTCATGATTGTTGTGGTAGAGCTTGGTCTTCTGCCCTTTGTAGTTGCCCGGATTGCAGTAAGAACGATAGCCTGGCCGGCGTTCGCCGCACCACAGGTTCGTCTTCGGCGTCCACTCGATGTAATCGGTGACGACCAGGTCGAGCCAGCCATCCTTATCGTAGTCAAACCATCCTGCGCTGGTTGACCATCCGCCTTCGTCCGCGACACCGGCCTTGGTGGTGACGTCGGTGAACGTTCCATCGCTGTTATTGTGATAAAGGATGGCGCGGCCATAGCCGGTCACGTACATATCGGGGTAGCCGTCATTGTCGAAGTCCGCGATGGCAACACCCTGGCCGTAATGCCCCTCTCCGCCCACGCCAGCTTTTTCGGTGACGTCGGTAAACGTTCCGTCACCATTATTGTGGTAAAGCGCCGAGCGCAAGGGATGCGCTGGTTTGTAAATGTCAGTAGCGGCCGATTGGACAAAGTAGAGATCCATCAGGCCGTCCTGGTCATAGTCGATCCAGCCGACGCCGGTGCCCATGGTTTCGAGGTAATACTTTTCTTCTGTTTGCGTGGCATCCTGACGAAATGTGATTCCGGCCGATTGTCGAACGTCGGTGTAACGGACGGTTATCCGGGAATCCTGCGCTTTGGGAGTCTGCCGAGCGAGGGTCTTCTGATGAACGGTTATACCAATCACGGTGCTTAACGTCAGGATTGCGCTGCACGCGGCTCTGAGATGGAGTCCTCTACCCAGGTTCGATTTTTTTTCCATTCGCCGATTACCGATGTGCGATTGCAGGTAAGAAGCTGATGCGGAAGCACGTATATTGCGCTACTGCGGTTACCACGAATGCCGTTACCGCCATCGCGGGAGACAGAGAGGACTTGAGTCGAGTGAATATTGCAATGCCGGTCACCGACGCCGCTCCCACGATGATGGTCATTGCAATTTCGAAAGGTGAGAAATGTCCGCTAATGATGCTAGAGATACCGAGCACGTATAGCCAAATGAACACCATTAAGGTCAACCAGAATAGAAAAAGCGGGAGCCCGATCCAGCCAGCCAAACGGGCACGGCGGAGGCCAAACACAATACCTATCCAGAGCGGAAGGGTCTGCACGACGTAGCACAACACTAGGCCGGCGGGAAAACCCACGCCCGCCACTAGAGAAACAATGATGGCAAAGCAGCAGAGCGCGATTGCAATTGATTCTTTCCCGAGGGGATGTGCTTCGGAACTCATCGAAAATATTTCAGTCGGCCCGCACATTCTAACGCGGGCAATCAAGCTGCTCAACCAGAAGTTTTCTTATCCGCTCAGAGTGTGCGGTCAGCAAGCGACAGCGCCAGTTGAAGTAACTGCTGCCTGGCAACCATGGGCATGGGTTCACGAAGCGAAGACGGCGCCGCCGGGGCTTTGGCCAGGGCTTCTTCAATTCGATGCACATCCAGTCCACCGGCTGCGTTGCTGCCCTTGAAGCGATTCAGCACTTCCCGGGCTTTGGTGATTTCTCCTGTTTGATAATAAAAAGCGCCCAAGGTGGAATAACTACCGGGCCACTCCGGCAAAAGGTCCACGGCGCGCTCGAGGTTCTGCGCAGCTTGCGGGGTCTTCCCTTCCAGGGCCGAGACGATTCCCAATCCCCAGAGGATTTTTCCGGAGCTGGGAATTCGCGCCAGCCCCTTGCGCAGCGTTTCTTCGGCTCCGCTGATGTTATTTTCGCGGAGCTCGACGAGAGTAAGGGAGAGGTAATATTGGTCATTGTCAGGATTGCGTTTGATGGCTTCACGGAAAATTTCTTCAGCCCGGGCTGTGTCACCAAGATGGGCCTGGATGTCACCGAGCAGCGCCAGGAAAGCATCGTCCTGCTGGCCCGTCGCCGAAACTTGCCGCGAAGCTTCGAGCGCTTGGGAATAGAGGCCGCGGCGGAAGTAAGCATCGGTCAAATCAAATTTCACGTCGTCGGAATCGGGATTGGCGCGCAGGGCTGTCTGGAAATGCTGGATGGCGTCGTCGTACAAACGGAAACGCGCCAGCAGTACACCGACGCCGGTCTGGGTGCGGTAGTCGCCCGCGCTGAGCTGGTCAAGTTGCGCGATGACCTTTCGGCCTTCGTCGGGCTTGCCCAGTTTCAGATAAGCTTCGGCCAGCAGGTAGAGGTCTTGCGGTTGGTCCGGATGTTTCTGGATCTGCTCCGTCAGCTCGGTCAAATCCAGCTGCGTCCGGTCCTGAGGCGAGAGATTGGAACGATTATCAAGATAATCGAAAAGATGTTGATAGGGATACGGACCCGCCGAAGCATCTTTGGAGAGAGTCTGAAAGACATTCAAATCCCTCTGTGCGGCGTTCATTTGATGGAGGCCCCTCTCGACCATGGCAAGTTTGTAGTAGCCTGAAGCGGCATTGCGGCTGACTTTGACGTATCTTCTGAGCAATTGCGCGGCTTCCTCCAATCTCTTGTTCGTGATTCGTAAATTAGCCAATTCCAACAGCGCTTCGGAAAAATCAGGGTTCGCCCGAAGCGCCCGCTGAAACAGCTCCTCGGCCCGTGCGTGATTTCCCTGGTGCTCTTCAATATAGCCCATGTTAAAAAGGCAGGAAGCGTTGTGTGGATCTTGCTTGAGACCTTCCTGAAAATATTTCCTGGCTTCATCGAACCGCCCCAGATGGCGGTAAGAGAGTCCCAAGAAAGTGTAAGATCGTGCTGAGGGGTCCAATTGGATCAGGTTCTTGAACTCTTCGATGGCCTTTTCCGCCTTGCCCGACATGAAATAGCTCTCACCCAGCGCGGCGTGGAGATCAGCGCGTTGCGGCGCGATTTTCAAGCCTGATTCGAGGAGCTGAATGGCATCTTCGAAATAATTCTGGGACATGCTTACCCGGGCCAAGAGAAAAATGATGTCCGTATTCTGAGGGGCCAGCTTGTGAGCACGCACCAGCAAATCCAGAGCATCTACAGCCCTAGTCTGATCCGCATTGACCTGCGCCAGCAAGTAGAGGGTTTCCGGTGAATCAGGTTTCAGTTTCAGAGCTCGATTCAGCGCCGGTTCGGCTTTCGTGTATTCGCCGCCGCGAAGATAGGCCTGTCCAAGGTTGAAGAGAATCTCGAAAGTTTCTGGCCGTAGTGCGTTGGCCTTTTCCAGTTCAAGTTGGGCTGCACGGTACTGCTTCTCAGAAGCCAGCAACACACCCAGAGTGAAATGCAGCTGGACGTCATCCTTATTTTGAGCGGAAAGCTCCGTTGCCACCTTTAGCCCGTCGGCGGGCCTGCGGGCCTGGAGGCAGGCGCGAATGAGGTTGAATCGCGTTTCGACGTTCGAAGGGCGCACACGCTGAAAGTGGATGATGGCTTCGGCAGGCCTACCCTTGGCCATCAAGACCAGGCCCAGGTTGTAGTTTCCATCGCGATTCCCGGGGTCGAGCCGCAAGACTGTCCCGAACTCTTTCTCCGCGAGGTTGAGCTTTTCCTGGGCAACATATACGTTCCCGAGATTGTTACGAGTTCTGGTTGAGTTTGGTTCGAGCTTCAGCGCATGCTGGAACGCCTCCAGTGCTGTCGCATAGTCCTTTTGGTCGCTGTAGATAATCCCCAATAAATTGTAACCTTCCACGCTTGAGGGATTCCGTTTGAGCTCTTCCTCAATTTTCTCTTTGGCCTGATCGACCAAACCTCGGCGAATCAGTTCCTCCGCTTCCCGGAATTGCGGCTGGATCTTCGAAGATTGCTGAGAATTTTTCTTACTGGGGACAGATTGCTGCGCTGCAGATACTCTTGGAAATAGGAGAATCAAGGCCAGCGCAAAGATTCCGCGCAACTTCGGCCGGCTGCCCGCGATCCTGGATGGATGCTGAAATGAAGAGCCGATATTCATCCCCTGTCTGCCTCCGCGTGCGCTCTCATCGCAGGTCTCGCAAAGTCACTGTAGCATTTCCAGTTCTTTCTGGGCCACCGCGTGCTGCGGTTGTTTGTGCAGCAGTGCCAGCAACACCTCTTTGGCTTTTTGCTTTTCCTCCAAAATCACGTACAGACGGGCCAGATTGAGATAGGCCTGGTCAAAGTTCGGGGCAACGCGGATGCAGGTCTTGAATCTCTCCTCTGCGTCGGAGTTTCGCCGCTCACGCACAAAGAGCACACCCAGGTTGTTGAGCGCGTCGGGATAGTCAGGGCGCAAATTCACCGCTCTTTCCAAATAGTGCGCGGCCTGTTCGAGCTTCTCCTGCCGGGCGTAGAGCATGCCGAGGCTGTAGTTGACCTCCGGATCATCCGGTGTAATTTCAAGCGCACGACCCAACAGTTTTTTCGCTTCTTCAAAGTCTCCCTGTCGCCGGTAGATGTTTCCGAGGTTCGCGAGCGCGATGGCATAGCTCGGCCTTAAGAGCAGAGACTGTTTGAAATTGCGAACGGCCTGGTCCGTCTGACCTTCCTGGGCGGCCACCATTCCAAGATTGTTCCACGCTTCAGGATAGTTCGGACGGAGCTTCACCGCCTGCTCGAGGTATTGGCGGGCGTCCTGGGAAGCGTTTCTCCGGAGATAGAGCGTTCCCAGATTGTAATAGGCCTCGGGATCTTGCGGCTTGGCGGCGATAACCTGTTTGAAGGACGCCGCCGCCTGCTCCAGATAGCCGCGCTGAAACATCGCCACCCCGTAAGTGAAGTCGTTCCGTTGGAACACGTCCTGGTAGAGCACTCCGCCCAAAGGAAGCGCTCTCCGTATCTGCTCGGCTTGCGTACCCGGGACCGATCTCAGGTCTTCCACCAGCCGTTCGGGATGCACCGGCCCCTGGTAAACCTTTATGATCATGCCGTCCTTATCGAGGAGGAGAGAAACCGGAATGGGCAGATCCCGGCGACGGTCGAACAGGTAACGATAAATGATGTTGTAGATGCCGGCCACATCCTGGGAGGCGAGAAGGTTGGGGAAGGAGAGCCCTTCTTTGGCAGCGAATGATCTCACAGTTTGTGCATCGCCAGGGTCATCGACGTTTATGCCAAGGATCCGAAGGCCGCCGGCGGTGAGAGTTACCTGGTATTGCTGAAGAAGTCGCAATTGTTTCCGGCAGGACGGCAAAGCAGTCGCCCAAAAGCCGAGAAGCAATGCGCTGCCTCGGAACGACTGCAAATCCCGCATCTTGCCAGCGAGGTCGGGCAAGGAAAACTCCGGCGCGCTCAGAGGCTCGATAAGCCATGTCTCCACAGACGAGGGCAAGAGTTCTGGCTTCAGAGGTTCGCCCGCCCGCGCATAAGAAGGAGGTGAAGCCGCAAATGGCTTGGCCAGAAAATCTTCGGAGCCTTCCTGAAGTTCGATTCGGTGGTTCAGAGGTAAGTGCCCGAAGACCTGCGTTAGGCCGCTGGGCCAGCGGATCGAAGCGTGGACCGTTCCTTGGGCTTTCCCAACACCAAAGAAAAGTTCCTTGCTGTGCTGCGATAGAAATCCGGAACCGGCCTGTAGATATTTCGTCTGGCGATGTGCTTCGGCTTCGACGGTTATCGCGGCCCCGATCGCGTCGCGATTACTTTTCCGCCCGCGCAAGCGGAATGCGATCGAATTGCCAAGATCCTTCATCGCGTTGCGCAAAATCCGGAGTTGCGGCGCGTTTCGATTTTTCAGGACGACTTCCAATCGCCCGTCCTGGTCCAGGTCGGCGAGTGCAAACGAGCGGCCGTCCTCAAGAAAGTCCAATCCAACTGTGCCAGAGACTTCCGAGAACGTGCCGTCGTGATTATTCAGGTAGAAAACATTTCTTTCGCGGCCGCTCCAGGAGTTGTCCGACCGGATCAGCTCATTGATGGCGTTCCATCCCTGCTCATACTTCAACAACGGAGTTGCATTCTGGGGCGATTTCGCCACCAGTTGTCGCCAAAAGAAGCTCGAAAGGTCGCCCTTCTCGCTCCCTGAAGTGTCGGGCCCAGAAATATAGCCGTTCGCAACGTAAAGGTCCGAGTAGCCGTCGTGGTCGAAATCCCAGGCGTCCGAGCACCAGGCCCAGCGACCCATCTCTACCCCCGCTTGGCTGCTTACGTTTTGAAACTTGCCATTTCCCTGATTTCGATACAGCGAATTGCCACGCGCGTGATGACGATAAAGCGCGCGGATATTTTCAGGATCTTTTTCATGAAAGCGATCTTCATCTGAAACTCGAAGTCCAGCGGCGGACCACATAGCAGCACTGTAGATATCCAGTCTTCCGTCGTTGTCGAAATCGAACCAGCAGGCGCTCATTCCCGCGCCAACCTCCTCGACGCCCACTTCGGTAGAGACGACGGTAAATTTTCCGTTGCCATTGTTGCGGTAGAGATTGTTTCGCCCAAAGTCGTTGGCCACATAAAGGTTCGGGGAACCGTCAGAGTTGTAGTCGCCCCAGGCGCACGCAAAGCTGTAACGGTCGTTATCCACGTTCAGTCCCGCCGTCTCAGTTCGATCCTGGAAGGTTCCGTTCCCTTCGTTGTGAAGCAGAAAGTTCGGCGGGCCATTGCGCGCGTCAAAATAAGGAGTGGGATAGTGATATTGATCGAGGCCCACATAATAGCTGTAGAGGCAAAAATAAATGTCCAGAAGTCCATCGCCATCATAGTCAGCGATGGCAGCGTGCGTGAAAGTTCCCTGGGGAGGCCGTAGAAAGTTGAAGGCATCGCGTTTGAGTAGGAACTTTCCGTTCCCTTGGTTCAAGAAGAGCAGCGGGCCGCTGCCGCAAACCACCAGGAGGTCCTGAAGCCCCTTATTTTCGAAATCCGCGAACAGAGCGCAAGCCGTGCCGTCCAGCACGCCCACTCCGGACTCTTCAGTCACATCTTCGAATGTCCCATCACCGCGATTGCGATAGAGCCGGTTGGGAAGTCCCGGAGGTTGGCAGACATATATGTCATCCAGTCCATCGTTGTCGAAATCTCCCGCCGCCAAGCCATTGTTGCCGTAAACGTCGATCCCGCACGCCCCGTCGAGAACCGTGCGCCAATAATCGACTCCGTGAAGCAACTGATTCTTGTACGATTCCGTTTGGCCTAGAGCCTGGGAAGTAATGTCGATGAAAACCGGCTCGCGAGCCCGGCTGAGAGTTTCCTCCGCCGCCGCCCATCGGAGAACTCGCCATGCGTTTGATTCATCGCACGCCCACTGAGTCAGCCAATGTCCGATACGCTCCTCGCGCCCATTGTCCGTCCGCTTGCCGACAAAATCATACCGGATGTCGATGTGGACTGTCGGCGGAGAGCCTGAGGTTTCCTCAATCCCCACGATTTCGAATTCAGCCGTTTCCACCCGCGAGATTGGAGTCAGGTAGGTTTTGATCTCCTGAAGAAATCGCTCGCGGCCCGATACCACATTGGTCGAAAATTGCCTTCGAATGACCTCGATGCCATTCCCCGAACGGACCGTGTTTTCTTGGGTTGGAACCAGCGGAGTGACTTCGATCGATGGGTCCAGGAATTTCGCCAATACGGCAAGAGCGGGCGGCGTTGCCTTAAGAGCTTGGGTCCATTCGTTGAGAAGCCGCACGATTTCAAATGCGTACTTCTCCGCGATGTACTCATCCGCGCCGGGAGCAACGAGCCGAAGAACATCATCAAGCGGAGACTTCGCGGGATAGTGGGGCGTTAGACGAAAATCAGCAAAGGGGAAAGTGGAGGTCCCATCCCCGGTGGTCTCTGGGAGTATCGACGGAAAGGGCGACGCATGAAGAGGAGCCCGAAGAAAAAGCAGAGGCGCCCACCGCATCCTTCTCAAGAAGGTTCGACGTGAAAAAATGTGGTCCTCGTCTTTGTGACGGGTCGTCCTCTAGCGTCCGCGCAGCGATGGCCCGTCGTTCGCATGCTAGCACTCACGTGAGGTCACTCCAAACATTAAGGCATTTGTTCAGAGGGAGCGGGTCCCGAGGAATCTCCCAAAATCAGTTCGGCGGGAATCTGATATTCCCTGCCCTGAGGATTCGGTGAGCGAGAGAGTTCATGAAGGGCGTCGGCCGCCATCTGGCCCAGCATGTCTCGGTGCACGTCCACAGTGGTGAGCGAGGGATTGCTATATTCGGCCAGGCGCGTGTTGTCGAATCCCGTAACGGAAACATCCTGCGGGACACGGCAGCCGGCTTTCAATAAACCCTTGATGACGCCTACGGCAGTGAGATCGTTGACGGCCACAACCGCGGTGGGCCTGGGAGAAAGCTTTGCGATGGCCAAACCGGCCGCCAAGCCACCTTCGAAGCGCAAGTCCCCGCGCAGTATCGGTCCCGGCTCGAGTCCCAATTCCAGCATGCACTTCTCGTACGCTTCTAGCCGGGCGTTGTTTGATTTGAGCCTGGGTCTCCCTGCGATGAAGGCGATTCGCCGATGTCCATTCTTATAGAGGTATTTGACGATTTGCTCGACTCCAGAGAAATAGTCAATTCTCAGGTTGCTCATATAGCCCCGAACGGGCGCGAGGTCGAGGAAAGTCACGGCAATCCTTCTTCGGGCGAGTTCGTGGATCAATCGCAAAGTGATTTCGGAGGTCATCACCGCAACGCCGCGGACGTTGTGCTCCATCATTCGCTCGGCGGCCTCCCGCGTCCTCCGCGGATTATAGTTGGTATCGCTCAGAATGGCGTCATAACCCAGCTGCCGGGCGCGGACTTCAAAACTCTTGATCACTTCCGGGAAGAACGGGTTTTCGATGTCGGACACGATGATTCCAAGTGTGCGACTGTCGCGCGAAGCAAGGTGCCGCGCATGAACGTTCGGGAAGTATCCGAGACGCTTGACGGTCGAGAGCACCAGCAGGTGCGTGCGCCGGCCAACTTTGCCCGTCTTGTTTAAGACGTTCGAGACGGTGGCGGTGGAAACACCTGCAGCTTTCGCGACGTCACGAATGGTTAGACCCATAGTTCGATTACTCAGCCCTTCGCGGGCGTTTCTGGTCTGTCTTCGCACTTCTCGAGCATGCCCGCGACACGCGAAGTATAGATGAAAAAAACTGCTTGACAAGATACAAGGGACGGTGTAATACCTCGCACACAGGTTAAGCGTTTAAGTGGTTTGGGGGCCCGATTCGGATCGCGGTTGCATCCATTCTGTGGCTCAGGGGTCTCAAGTAAAAAACGTTGGTGCCGTGAAGCGCAATGCGGTTTTGCTTCGCGAGTTAGGTCAGGCGCTCAATCAGGCCACTGACCGCAAAAACTGTATGCGCAGGGCTTGGCGAGCGGGTTTTTGGTTCCTTTGCAATGGTCGAGGGGATGGCCTGAATCACAGACCTTGCGCGGCTTGCTCAGTATTGGTGCAGAGCGCCTTAGGAGGATCGGTTATGAATCGAAAGCCTATCTCGACTTGGATCCTGCGGGCATCCTTGGAGATGACTGCCGTAGTGTTGTTTATATTCTTGAGCGCGCAGCGTCTCCACGCCCAAGTTGACGCCGGTACCATCCTGGGGACCGTCGCGGACACCTCGGGGGCGCCGATCAACGGCGCCAAAGTTACGCTGACGAATGAAGGCACGAGCGCCTCGCTCTCGACCATCACCGGACCGGATGGTTCGTACAAGTTCACGCCGGTCAGAATCGGGAGTTACAAGCTCACCGCATCCTTCCAGGGATTCCAGACCACCACGCAAACGAATGTCGCGGTCAACGTGGGTGCGGATGTGGTGATCAATTTCTCGCTCAAGCCGGGCGAAGTGACACAGATCGTCGAAGTATCCGCAAGCACTCCTGTCCTCGAAACCCAAAGTGGTTCCGTCGGCCAAGTGGTAGACACGCGCAGCGTCAATGATCTTCCCCTAAACGGGCGGAATTTCACATTCCTGGCCCAGCTCGCCGCGGGCGTGAACACTCCTCAGGCCGACACGCGTGGCAATGCCGCCACCGGCGCCTTCGCTGCCAATGGCCTCCGGCCAGCGCAGAACAATTATTTGCTCGATGGTATTGACAACAATTCGGACACCGTGGACTTCTTGAACGGTACGAACTTTGTCGTTCTTCCCCCGGTCGATGCGATTCAAGAATTCAAGGTTCAGACCACGGGCTTCAGCGCGCAGTTCGGCCGTTCCGGGGCTGCCATTCTCAATGCCACCATCAAATCTGGTACCAACGAGTTGCATGGCACCCTCTGGGAGTTTCTCCGGAACGACAAATTGGATGCCGCGGACTTCTTTGAAAACGCGAATGGCGTCAAGAAGGGTGAATATCGCCAGAACCAATTCGGACTTTCGGCCGGCGGACCTGTCAGAATCCCGCACCTGTTTGATGGCCGCAACAAAGTGTTCTTCTTCGGCGACTACGAAGGTCTGCGCAGGATTCAGGGGACAGTTCACCAGGGATCCGTACCCAGCCTCGCCGAGCGGCAGAGTGGATACACCGATTTCTCGGACCTGATTCTCGCTCAAGCGTCGCGCCCTGCAAGGCCCGACGCCTTGGGTCGCAAGATCCCCGTCGGGACGATTCTGGACCCCGCCACAACCCGAGCGGTCCCCGGTGGGTTTGTCCGCGATCCTTTCTTCACCCCAAGCGCCGCTTGCCCCGCCAATACGACTGACTTTTCAGGTGCAAACATCGCTGCCTGCAAACTGAACCAGATTCCAGCCGGACGTTTGGATGCGAACGCCATCAAGCTTTTGAATCTCTATCCGAACCCAACCAACAACGCCGCCTCCGCGCTTCTCTCTAATTTCGCGGATTCTCCGGCCTTGAGGGAACACCGCAACGCCTTTGACGCCAGGCTGGACATCAATTTTAGCCAAAAGGACACGCTCTTCTTCCGGTTCAGCTACGTGGATGATCCAAATTTGATTCCCGGTATTTTCGGAGGCATCCCCGATGGCGGCGGCTTCCAGGAGGGCAGTCAGACCGCGAACGCTCAGCAGAGCGCACTGGGCTGGACCCATACGATTTCTCCGACCCTGATTAACGAAGCTCGTGCGGGTTTGAGCTACCTTCACACCACGCGCGTTTCGCCCGCAGCCAATGATCTCAGCAACCTTCCTCTCACCAATGGCGGCGTCATGGGCATACCCCAACTGTCGGAAAATGGCGGACTTCCCGCCTTCGGAGTCAACGGTCTGGCAACGCTGGGCAGTAATGCCTTCCTGCCTTCGGATGAAGTCAGTTCCACGTTCCAGGTTACAGATGATGTCACCAAAATCTACAGCAAGCATACCTTCAAAATGGGTTTCGAGTTTCAGCACGTCAAGTTCTCGACGCTGCAGCCGCCCTGGTCACGCGGACAATTCAACTTCGACGGCGTCTATACGGATATCCCCAATGTGGGAGGGGGCAACACGGGCCGCGCACAAATGTTGTTGACTCCGATCGCATCAACTGTGCTGGGTGGAGTTGATTACGTCGGCGGCCCCAACGAAGTATTCGTCTCCAACATCTCCTTGACCGATAACGGAAAGAACTACTACGGCACTTACATCAACGATGACTGGAAGATTACTCCCAAGCTGACCCTCAACCTGGGTGTGCGTTGGGACTTCTTCGGGCTGGTTCTGGAGCACCATGGGAACCAAGCCAACTTCATCCCGTCCGGCGGTCCCCTCAACGGTCCGACTTACTTAATGCCAGGGGGTAAGAACTCCTGCAACAACACTTTCGTCTCGGTAAGCTTCACTACTTTGCTTGCTGCGGACGGCATCAAGTGCCTTGCCACGAATGCTTACGGAAGCGGGCTTGGTAATTCCCAGAAGACGAATTTTGCGCCGCGTTTCGGATTTGCCTACCAGGTTAACCCCAAGCTCGTGGCCCGCGGCGGCTTTGGCATTTTTTACAACGGCTTTGAGAACCGCGGTTTTTCACCCAACATCGGGGAAAACTATCCTTTTCAGTTTAATTTCCATTTCAACAAACCTGACGAAACTCACCCCATCAACAACTTTGCAGGCTGCGCCACTGCAACACCCGCCGGAGGCCCAACCATCGCGACGGGCTTCAGTTGTACACCGCTTAGCCCGCTTGTGGTCAACGCCAGTGGGTTGGAGTTGCGCGGAATCCAATTTAATTACCTCACTCCCTACTCCATGGGTGGCAATTTGACCGTCCAGTATCAACTTACTCCCTCAATGTCCGTCCAGGCTGGTTACGTGACATCGCTGGCACGTCATTTGGAGTCGTTCCCGGGCGCTAACCGCGTCACCCAAATCTTGGATCGAACCTTGAGTTCTTCCAATTTCAAGCCCTTTAAGGATTTCGGGGAAGGTTCGAGTTATGCGGCGACGGAGGGGAGCAGTGCCTACCACGCCCTTCAGACCAAGGTTGAAAAGCAATTTAGTGGCGGGTTGAATTTTCTGGCTACTTACACGTGGTCCAAGACGCGATCGGACGCTGGCGACTTGCTCAACGGAGGTAGCCTGCGGGGCTACCGTGCTCCGTACGTTCCCGGATTCGGAATCCAGGGTGATTACGGCTTGGCTTCCTTCGATATCCGCAATGTCTTCCACTTCAGCGGGGGTTACGAACTTCCCTTCGGCAAGAACAAGCGCTTCATGTCACAGGCCAGCGGCGTGACGAACAAGGTGGTTGGAGGCTGGAGCGTCAACTGGATCGCCACTCTTCAGGGTGGCCAGCCCATTACCCTCCCTTGCCCTTCGGACACGACCTCGGGAACGGGGTGCTATGCCCTCCTCGTTAAAGGGCAGGACCCGAAACTTGGACTGTACACCGACACCGCTCACGGGAGATTGAACTGGATTGGGAACCCGGCGGCATTTGCCCAGCCTTGCGTCTTGGGTGCCGGCGGGGTCGCCACCGCTTCTCCGACAGGATGCGTTCCTCTGACGGGCCTTGCCGCCTTGGGTGGCCCCCCTGGGCAGATACCAGGACCGGGATTCCACAGGCTGGACTTTTCGATCTTCAAGGACATTCCGTTCAACGAGCGCGTCCGTCTGCAATTCCGTGCGGAAATGTTCAACATTCTCAACCACCCGAATTTCAACTCTCCCGGATTCGGCGGCAACGGTGTTGTCGCTATCTCCGACTCGAACCATTTCAACAGTTCGACCTTCGGCGAAATCGGTTCAACTCGTGACGCTCCTAACGATCCGAGACAGATCCAATTCGCTCTGAAGCTTTACTATTAGGCCCAAGTGACACCCCGCAAAGGGCGCCCCAACCACCGGGTCGGGGCGCCCTTTGTTCTCACTCTGGCTTTCTCTGAATCCCCTACCCCCGCCGGCCACGGCGCGGTGGTAATCTGCAATATCGTGATGACGAGAAACCTGTCGATTTGGTCTGTTTTCGCGGCTCTTCTGGCGTGCCTGGCAGCGGCCGCTGCCGGCCCCCAGCAAAGCCAGGATTTGGATCGCGAGTTCAAGGCGGCCGTCGCTCAATATGACTCTGGCCGGTATGCGGAAGCCGCCACGCAACTGGAGAACTTAGTGCGCGAAGCTCCGGAAAGTTTTGAAGTCCGTGAACTCCTGGGGTTGGTCTATTCCGCGCAATCGCAGGACGCCAGAGCCACCCAACACTTACAGAAGGCGGTCCTCCTCAAGCCGAACTCGACGCCTGCCAGAACGAACCTCGCCGCCAATCTGGCCCGCCTGGGAAAGTTCGATCTCGCCGCCGAGCAATTCAAGAAAGCCGTCGAGCTTGAGCCGCGGAGCTTTGATACCAACCACAACCTGGGTGAATCCTACGTTCGCGCTGGGAAAGTCGCCGAGGCCGCTCCGTTCCTCGAAAAGGCTCAGCAAATCGATCCTGCTTCCTACGATAACGGCTACGACTTGTCCCTGGCTTACATTCAAACCGGCCGGCTCGCCGACGCCCGGCAACTGCTCCAGCATCTCCTGAAGCGAAAAAACACTGCGGAATTGCACAACTTGCTGGGAGAAGTGGAAGAGAAAGACGGCAAATTCGTGCCTGCCGCAAATGAATACGAAATCGCCGCGCACATGGATCCCAGCGAGGGCAACCTGTTCGACTGGGGAAGTGAGCTCCTTCTCCACCGCACGCTCGGACCCGCCGTCGAAGTCTTTCAGCAAGCTTCCGATCGTTATCCCGCATCGCAGCGCATTATGATCGGCCTAGGGATGGCTCTCTACGCGCGCGGTAACTATGACGACGCGGTCAAATCCTTGCTGAGGGCCGCCGATCTGAATCCCTCCGACCCCGGCTGCTATCTTTTTCTGTCCAAAGCCTACGACAGTTCCCCAAGCCAGGCTGCGGAAGTCATCGAGCGTTTCCGCCGTTTCGCGGAACTTCAGCCGCGCAATGCGCGGGCCCTCTACTACTACGCGATGAGTTTGTGGAAGGGCAAGCGGGCGCAAGATCCTGGCCTGGATCTCCATCAAATCGAATCGCTGCTGAAGAATTCGCTCGCGCTCGATCCCAAGCTCGCGGAAGTCCACCTGCAGTTGGGCAATCTCTACTCCGACCAGAACAAATATACCGAGGCCGTCCCGGAGTATGGACGCGCGCTTGAACTCAATCCCGATCTCGCCGACGCTCACTATCGCCTGGGCCAAGCGTACGTTCGAACCGGCGAAAAAGACCGCGCCCAGGAGCAGTTCCAGGTTTATCAACGAATCCGCGAACAGCACTTGGCCGATCTCGACAAACAAAGAGCGGAAATTCGGCAATTTGTTTATTCAGCGAAGGATTCCCCGTCCGCGAAACCGTGATTCAGTCCGGCTTTTGCGACGCGGACAGGGGAAAATTAAGATGCCGCGCTTCTGATGGATGTCTTGACACCGGTTCTGCCGCGTCGTAGTTTTTACGGAAAGCGTTCCATTTGCAATGAGTTCCCACTGTTCACTGCAGACCGCCAAGGACCGGGCTCGCCTGGCCGCCACGAGAGCATCCGCTCCCCAAGAACTCGCACGGCAACTCGCCTGCAGCCGCCGCGAATTTTTGCGTAGAGCCGCGGGGGTGGCGCTGGGCAGTTCCCTGCTGCCCTCCAGCCTGATCGCTCGAGCGGGTATCTCTACCAATAAGCGGAAGGTAGTAGTCATCACCTTCGGCGGCGGCGCGCGGGACCAGGAAACGTTCGCCCCTGAAGGGCAGGAAAACATCCCGCATCTGATACGCGAACTCATCCCGCAGTCAACCTTCTTCACGCAAGTGGTGAATCGCGGAATCCTGGGCCACTACGTGGCAACCGCAAGCCTGGCAACCGGCGTCTATGAAACGATCAACAACTTTGCTTCCCTTCCCCCGGAACACCCCACAGTGTTTGAGTACTTCCGCAAGGACTTGAAGCGTCCCGCCTCCGACGCGTGGGTCGTTGCTCCCAGCAACGGGTTCAATCGCATTGGAGAAAGCAGCCACCGTTCCTACGGTCCAGGCTTGGGAGCAAGAGTGATTCTGCCAAAGCATCTCTTGACGGCGGCAACTTCCGGCGGCGGCACGGACTACGAACATTTGCTGCGTGACAACTATGAAACGCCGTTCTACACCCCGGAACTCGGCGGCGGCGAATTTGCATTGCAGCAATTGGGAATGATGCTGAAACTCTCGGTCGATGACTTCAAGACCCACGCGCGGACGTTGTCGAGCCCCGACGAGCTCTCGGTGTATATCGTGCGCCAGTTGATGCGCCAACAGGCGCCCAGCCTCCTGTGGATCACCATGCACGATATCGATATCGCCCACGCCGGAGCCTTTTCCCTCTACGTTGACGGTATTCGGCGCACCGACCGCCTCTGCGCGGACATCTGGAAAACCATCCAGAGCGAGCCGGAATACGCCGGTAAGACGACTCTCTTTATTCTGCCGGACTTTGGCCGCGACTCGGACGACGATTCCGGTGGCAACGGATTCCAGCATCATCGCACCGGCGATGCGCCCTCCCGCACCACCTGGATGATGGCGCTGGGCGCCGGCGTGCGCGAGGGAGTGGTTTTCGACCGCCCGATGGAATCGACCGATCTCGTGCCAACCCTCGGCTCGATGCTGGGATTTTCTCCCGCGCTCGCACAGGGCAAGCCGATACCGGAGCTCTTGTAGATTCTATGCTCCCAGCCGACCTCAAACCGGAGCAGTTCAATGGCTATCCGCCGGAAGCAAGAAAACTGGTCACCGGCCACGTCGCCGCGCTGCAGCAGCTGCCACTGAGCTTCTTGCCGAGCCTATTGCGAGAGGTTATTGAATACGATTTCAAATTCCCCGCCGAGCGCCGGGCGCTGGAAAACGAACTTGCGAATCTGAAGTCTCTTTCTGCGGAACAGATAAAGGACTGGTTTCAAGGATTCGCGCAAATCCTTCTTTCCTCCCAGCTCGAACATTCTGATTGGGTCAATGCGCCCGGCCAGTTCGTGGAACAACTGTCGTCATACCTTTGGACTACCCACCAACTGGATGCCTTTCGGACCGCGGCGCTTGCCTACGCCGATCGTTTGCGGGCTGTTGCGCCGCCGGAACTGCCTCCGGCGCGGCGTCTCGGAATCACCGTCATCGGCCAGGGAGTTGCCACACATGACGAGCCCCTCTTTCGCAAACTCCGTGCGCATGGCGCGTATTTCAGCGGCGTCAAGCCGGAGAACGGGCTGGAACTTCTTCTGAATCTGGTAGCCGCTCGAGCCAAGGCGCATCCCGTTCCCTATGGCCACTGGTACATCGATGGCGGGCAAGCAGCCCCTTACGACCCCGTGCTTACGTGCGTCTCCTATCACGCCCTGGAATCAGTGCGCGCGGCTTTGTCAGGCAAAATTCGCGCCGAAATCGAGCGGCCCGGGATGGGACCGGAGGCGCTGCGCACGATTCTCGCGCAGATGCGTCCCGCGGATCTCGGTCTGGGCAAGGCCGGCGAAGCAGTGCTGGATCGCTTTCAGGTCAAGCTGCTGACCGAAGGCTCCGGTACGCAGGTTTTCAGCACCACCTTCGCCCAATGGGCGGCGCGCGAAGCCCTGCGGCGAGCCCAGCCGCTCACCTTGCTAGTCCGCTTCGCTCCGCGCCAAAGGCAGAAGCCGATGAACGAAATGCTCTCCGCGAGCCATGACGTTGCTGAACTTGATCCCCTCGGCTCCCTGATCGATGCGGACATGGGGGCTTATTACAACTGGCTGAACCTGCAACGGCTCCCAGGAGCCGAGCAATCTTCGTTCCTCGTCTGGTTCGAAGGTCACCACGAAGCGATTGCCATCGGACCTTCCTTGCCGCGCGGCACCGAATCCAATGCTGCCGCCGGGTTGGACCAGTTATTGGCCTGGGCAAGCTAGCGGCAGTACACATTTTTTATTCGATCGAAAGGAAGGCTATGGACAGACGCGACTTTCTGAAGACGACGAGCCCGGGCAGCCCATTGCCGATAGCCAGCGCCGAATGTAAACGGCACCGATTGTAGTACTGTTCGATGAAGGCCTCGATGAGCAAGTGTTCTAAGTCTCAGTAGTGGTTCGCATAAATCTCCTCCCGTTTGAGCGTCTTCATGAAGCAACTGGCGTTGTCATAGGGGTTCGCCGGCCGACTCATGCTCGGGATCATCTGGTGCTTTCGCAAGATCTTCACGTAGTCTCCAGAAGCGTACTGCACACCACGGTCGGACGGACGCTCGCGAGCCGGTTGCCGATCGCGGCTCTGCTGTAATTCTCGACGCGTTTTTCATGCGACTGGGGAGATTCAGATACTGCTTGGAAGAAATCATGGCCGTCATTGGTGCAGAACGAGGTGATGCCAAATCTACTCCGCCCTGAGAGCCTCGATGGGGTCCGTGGTGGCGGCGCGCAGCGCAGGCACCATTGCCGCCAGAATCGTTACGATCACCAGAGTTCCAGCCACGCCGGCGATCGTCGAAGGATCGTAAGCCGAAACTCCGTAGAGCATCGCGGATACGAACCGCACTGTGAAGAGCAGCGCAATCGCCCCCAACAGCAGTCCCAAGGCCAGCAATCCGAAGGCTTCCCTTAAGACCATCCGCAGCACCATCCCGCGCGTCGCGCCCAGTGCCATGCGTACGCCAAGCTCGCTGGTCCTTTGCGCCAGGCCCGCCGAGAGCAGGCCATATAGCCCGAGCGCGCTCAAGAGCAATGCCAGCACGCCAAAGAAATTCGCCAGTAGGGTGATCAATTCTTGACTCCCCAACGCAGCGTCCATTTGTTCGCGCAGCGTAACGAAGATCACCAACGGCACCGTCGGCGCAATCTCCGCAATCGTTTTGCGAAAAGCCGCAATCGCCTGCGCCTTTGTTCGCGAATGTATCAAGAACACCAGGTTCCCCAGATTATCGATCCGTTGCGCCGATAAGGGCAGGTAGATAGTCCGCGGCGGCCCTTCCCGGATGTCGGAAAACTTAGCGTCTTCCGCCAATCCAATCACCCGGCATGCCACCGGTTCGGGAAACTCCTTGGCATCCTTGCTGCGCATATATCTTCCCAACGCCTGCTCATGCGGAAAGAAAAACGCGGCGGCCGACTGGTTCAAGATACACACGTTGAGTTGACGCTCATTTTTCTCAAACTCGCGGCCCGCCAGGATGCGCGTCTTCATCGCCCGGAAGTATCCGGGGCCAACATCGTTATAAGCCAACTTGGTATCCTCGGGCGGATTGGGCCCGTCGGCCACGGCCTGAAAATCGGCAACAATCTTTTCTCCGGTCATCGGCGTCTGCGACGTGGCGGCCGCCGCATCCACAGCCGGCATCTCCATCAGCCGGTCCACGATGCGCTGATAGAGGTTCAGCCTGGCGTCGCCTTTTTGATGCAGGAGGTACAGCGGAGAGGTTTGTATCGTGACGTGGTCCAAGTCGAAACCCGTGTTCTCGCTGCGGAGCTTGATCACGCTTTGTGACAGCAGCACTGCCAGCACCACCAACACCATCGACATCGCCACCTGAATCGGAACAAACATGCGCCCGGCGATCTGCCGGCGCCCGCCCAAGGTGTTGCGGGCTTTCAACAGCAAACCTGGGTCGGTGTGCGCGGCTCGCCACGCTGGCACTGTGCCGGAGATCAGAGTGGTCAACACCGCGAACAGCGCCGTCATCCAGAAAATCGCCTTGTCGGGATGCACAGACATCGATTCGAACATCATCGGGTCGCGGAAGAAATGCAGTAAGAAGCTGCTGCCGTACCAGGCCGCGATGGCACCCAAGCCGCTG
Source organism: Acidobacteriota bacterium (assembly GCA_003224525.1). Taxonomy (GTDB): domain Bacteria; phylum Acidobacteriota; class Terriglobia; order Acidiferrales; family UBA7541; genus Acidiferrum. The sequence goes on from QHZB01000195.1 coordinate 62,330, forward strand.
CCGGCGATGGCGATCACAAAACCCTCCGTCAGATACTGACGCACCAGCCGAACGGACGAAGCCCCTACCGCCGTACGCACCGCAAACTCACGCTGCCGCGCGGCGACACGCGATAGCATCAGGCCGCCAATGTTGACGCAGCACAGCAGCAACACCGCTCCCACCAGGCCCTGCATCAAATACAAAGGCTTGGCGTACGTCCGGCTCACGTAGGTCGGCAATCCACTCCGCGCGGAGCTGACCTTCAGGTAGGCCTTCTCGACGTACGGATCATGCTGAAACCGGGGAGGAATAAACCGGTCGAACAAACTTTTCTGCAGGAGCGCCAACTCGGCATTTGCCTGCGCCAGCGAAACTCCCGGTTTCAGCCGCCCGATCACCGAACAGCCAAAAGCGGAATCCGGATCGTCCAGCACATCCTTATTCGCCAGAACCGATGCGAACTGGAAAGGCAGGTACATCTTCGGCTCTTCGCCTGGCCACACCCCATGGAAGTCGGGCGGCGTAATACCCACTACTGTTACTGGCACGTCTGAAATCTTGATCTGCTTGCCCACGATATCCGAGGCACGGCCGTAGAAATCGCTCCAGAAGCCGTAGCTCAAGACGACCGGCCAGCCTCCGCTGGGTCCGCCCCGCACATCGTCATACCCGGCGATCAAACGGCCCCGGTATGGTTGAACTCCCAGCAGATCGAAGGCGTTGCCGCTGACCATTACTGCAAAATATCCTCGGACCGATCCTTCCTTGTCTTTGATCAGAACTTGGCCGCCATCCCAGGCGGAAAGGTCTCGGAACGAGGACTGTTGCTCGCGCAGCCCTTGCAGCATTCGGTACGGCATGAAGGCGTTGTTCTCTTCCGAATCGGGCTCCGCCGCGCTGGGTATCCCCACCTTCACCAGATGAAACGCGTCGGGCGTTGGCAAACTCCGCAGCACCAGCCCATAGAGCAGCGTAAAGATGGCGGTGTTTGCGCCGATGCCGAGCGCCAATGTGAGGACCGCCGTAAGGGACAGGACAGGGTTTTTGCGGAGCGACCGCAGGGCCAACACGACATCGCGATACCAGCTGCTCAGCATGGGTTGAGTGTACTCCGAAAGTGACCTTCTGTTGGAGGCCCGGCGCTCGGCTTGCTGGCTAGGGGTTGCTCGGGGAAAAAAAACCACGGCGCGTGTCGGGCGCTGATATTAACTGAAATCTTCCCGTTCTGAGAGTTGCCATTTTCCCAACTATCTTAAGTCCCGCTAAGTCTTAGAGCTTTAACGGAAGCGCGCTTCGCGAAGTAGGTGACGGGAGTAAGGTGCTGTGGCGCGCCCTCGGTAAAGCGACTTGGAGGGAGCCGCGCGGGTTTGCGGCGGACGCGGAACCTATGCAAGTTGAAGCCGGAAAAAGAGATTTGTTCGGCGACAAGGCGAACGGCAACGGACCGTGCCAAAGCACGCAGAGTTTTCTTGATGGAAAGAGTTGTTTCATGCGGCGGCAGTGACCAGGGGTGGAGAGCGAGGCTGTACTTCGGCGGCCGTGAGTCTCTGGACGACCACCATTGGGTCCAGCGCACTTGGGGCAGAGCCAAAGATCACTGGAGTCCTTGGTGCGTGACGTGTGTTGCTCTGTCCGCAGTGATCCAGCCGAGCAACTGAAAGCAAAGAGGCAAGAGCGTGGCATGCCGTCGGTTGGCCAGGAAGCTGAAATGCCGGATGTGCACGAAGCTGTCTGGAAGCAGATGCAAGAGGAAGCGAGGCAAGAACTCATTGATAGATAGAGTCAGCAACTTCTGCTCCTTGTTGTGAGCGCAGTCCTGCCACCGAAAAGTGACTCTCTGGTCCGCGAAGGAGACCAATCGGTGGTTGGAAATGGCTACGCGATGGGTGTAACGACTCAGATAACGGAGCACATGCTCTGGACCTCCGACCACATGCACGTAAGGGTGTCGGAAGACCATGGATGGCAAGAAGGCACTGCTTTGGCCGCAAGGCCGACTCCCAGGCTTCTTAATCAGCTTCATTGGCTCGATACTCAGGACGGCCAGCATGACGTGCGACCTCCCGGCTCACCGTTGACACAGCTCGGTCCGAGCGTTTGGCTATCTCACGAATCGACGAACCGGAAGCGATCCCTCGAGAGATGTCTTCTCGCTCCGTCGGTGTAAGTGCTTGGGGCCAGCGCCGAGGGCTGCCTGAACAATCCCACCTTGATTCGATAACAGAAGGTGTATTGACGAATGATCAAACACGACCGAGCAAAAAGACTATTTCATCGACGATGGCTGCTTCAGAGATGATGTCGCGACGCGGTTGATAAGTGAACTGCGCAAACAGGGGATGGAGACTAACGAAAAACCTGGTCGGGAGGGTCGTGGTCGGAGGGGCGTACGGAATTGCGTGCACGTTGAGTGAGGCGGGTTGCCCATTCAACCCACGGTACGGCCTCCAACTCTGCCAGGTAGGAATACGCTACAGGCACGACCAGCAAGGTCAGCAGCAAACAGAGCGTTTGCCCTCCGATAATCGTTACGGCAATGGAGGCGCGCTGTTCCGAGCCCGCGCCGATGCCAATCGCCACGGGGATCAGCCCGGCAATGATGGAAAGCGTGGTCATCAGAATGGGCCGCAAGCGTACGCGATTTGCTTCCAAGATCGCTTCTCCCACCGGCATCCCTTCGGCTCGCAATCGATTCGTGTAGTCCACTTGCAGAATGCCATTCTTTTTCACGATGCCGAGCAGGAGAAACATCCCCAACGCGCTCCAAAGGCTGAGCGCGCGTCCCGTGATCCACAGTGAGAAGAGCGCGAAAGGCACACTCAGCGGGAGCGTGAGCATGATGATGAAAGGATGAGAAAAGCTCTCAAATTGCGCTGCGAGAACCATATACATGAAGATGGAAGCGAGGAGCATGGCCAGCAGGAGATTCACGGTTGTCTCTTCGAGGATTTTCACTTGCCCGGAAAATACGTACGAATAGCCGACCGGCAGCCCTGCTTCCTTGATGGATTGCACAGTGTGAGCAGCGGCGAGGTCGAGCGGATAGCCGGCAGCGACGTTGGCAAAGACGCTGACTTGAAATTCACGGTTGTAGCGCTGGAGCGACGCCGGCCCGGCGCCGCGCCCGATGCTGGCGACATTTTCGAGGCGCACCTGACCCAATTTCGTTGAAGGCACCATCATGCGCGCCAGAACATCGGGATTGTCCCGCTGCTCCGGCAGCAATTGCATCGTGACGGGATACTGTTCCGAGCCTTCCTTGAATCGGGTAATTTCGTCTTCGCCGGAATAGAAAAGTCTGACGGCATCGCTGACATCCGTCATGCGCACGCCGATGTCTGCGGCCCGCTGTCGGTCCACCTTCACCTGTAGCTCCGGCGTGTTCAGGTTCAGGCTGGGGTTGACGTCAACAAGTTCCGGATAATTCATCATCCGGCCGGCGGCTTGCTTGCTGATTTCCGCAAGTTGCGTTAGTTCCGGCCCGCGGATGACCGCGGCGATGGGAAAATAGATTTCGCCACCCAAGACAGAAGGCAAACGCACGTTGTAGGTCATGTTCCGGTAAGCGGCGAGGACGCTACGAACGGCTGTGGCCAACTGCGTGTGACTGCGCTTTCGCTCGCTGCGCGGCACTAGCACGATGAAGAGGTGCGCGTGATTCGTCGGTCCGTGCGTAAACGATTGGATGAGCGCCACCTCCGGCAAGGCAATCACGCGCTCGGCGATTTCCTGCGCGCGCTGGGTGGTTTTCTCGAGTGAAGTGCCTTCGGGAAGCGTATAGGAGCTGATCAGTTCGGACTGGTCATCGGCGGGAATCCAATCGCGCCCGACCAGGTGATAGAAACCGAAGGTGGAGAGGAAAGTCGCGACGCAAATCAGGATGATCGCGCGCCGGTGCGCCAGCGACCAGCGCAGCATCCTCAGATACATCTCTTCCACAGAGTGCAGCACTCCTCCGGAGTGCGCCTTCTTTTCGCCACCGCCCAATTTCAAGAAACGCGAGCTCATCATCGGCGTCAGCGTGAAGGCCACCAGCAGCGAAACGAGGATCGCCATCGCCATGGTCCACCCGAAGGAATTCACGTACTTCCTGGCGTAGCCGCTCATGAAGGCAATCGGCAGAAAAATGATCACCAACGAGAGAGTTGTGGCCGTCACCGCCAGCCCGATCTCCTTCGTGGCTTCAATCGCCGCTTGAATGCGGTTTCTTCCCTTCTCTTCCATGAACCGAAAAATGTTTTCGAGGACGATGATGGCGTCGTCAATCACGATGCCCACGGCCAGCGTCAGTGCCAGGAGCGTTATGTTGTTCAGAGAGAAGTCCATTCCCCGCATCAACGTGAACGTGGCAATTATGGACGCCGGGATGGCCACCGCGGCAATCAAGACCGCGCGCCAGTTTCGGATGAAGAGCCAGACCACCAGGCTGGCGAGAATACTACCCAGAATCAGATGCTCGATCAGCGAGTGGACGGAAGCCTTGATGAAGTTAGAAATGTCGTGAACCACTTGGAGTTGAACACCGGGCGGCATCTGCGCGCGCAAATCGTTGAGCTTGCTCCTCACGTCGTCCGCGACGCGTACGGTGTTGACACCCGATTGGCGCAGCACCTGAATGGAGACCACGTCTTGCCCGGGAAGACCCTTGCGAAATAGGGCCGACCATGTGCGAAGTTCCTGGGCGCCATCCTCCACTCGCGCCACATCGCGGATGCGCACCGGCGTGCCTCCGCGCGTACCGATTACGACCTCACCGAATTGCTCCGCGGAAGTGACGCGCCCCAGCGTCCGGAGCCCCAGTTCCTGCGGCCCAGTGATCATGCGTCCGCCCGGAGCTTCGATGTTCTCGCGCTGCAAGGCCGAGCGCACGTCCAGGACCGTGAAGTTGTGAGACGTAAGCTTCTGCGCATCCAGCAGTACGCGGACTTGCCGGCCTTGCCCTCCATTGAGCTCGACGCTGCCTACCCCATCCACCGTTTGAATGGCGCGACGCACCTGCTTGTCCGCAATTTCGGTCAGCTCGCGGCGGCTCATCGGACCGCTAACAAGGAGCGTCATGATGGGATCAGACTGCGGATCCTGCTTGGTGATGATTGGCGGAAGCGTGTCGCGCGGTAGCCGGTCGATGGCGCCCGAAACTTTTTCACGAATATCCTGAGCGGCGCCCTCGATGTCGCGCTCCAACACAAAAGTGCACGTAATTTCAGCGAAGCCTTCAAACGACCAAACGTTGATTTCATCGATGCCGCTGACGGAGGAAATAGCGTCCTCGAGCGGCAAGACCACCCCGGTGACAACTTCTTCGGGAGTTGCCCCGGGCAGGCGTACTTCCACGTTCACCGTGGCGGGGTCCGCTTTGGGAAAAAGATCAACGGCCAAGCCCCGGTAGGAAAACACCCCGAGCGTGACTAGGAATGCAATCAGCATCACCGTGAAGACGGGATACTTTACGCAGGTTTCGGAGAGCTTCATCGGCGAATGCGCTGCTTGCTCACGGCATCCTCTTTATCTCACCGCAGGCACGTTGCCTTCGGATCGTTCTTGTACCGTGGCGCCATCGTGCAATTCGCCGGAAATGGCCACCGCCACACGGTCGCCCGGCTTCAGTCCCTCAGCCACTTCGAAACGCCGCCCGTGTTCGTCTTCTGTCTGCCCGGCCGGCCGAATCTGGTGCTCCGAGACGCGATTGCCGTTCAGCAGAAACACTTTGTAAACGCCATAACGGTAGTTCACGGCACGCTCGGGGAGAAAGATCGCTTTCTCTTCTTTCTCGCTGGGTATGGATGCTTGTACGAAGAAACCTGGTTTCAGCCGCCCATCCGAATTGGTGATCAAAGCTTCCGCTTCAAACGTGCGCGAATCCTGCGCCACAGAGGGATTGATCCGCGAAATCTTCCCTTGAAAAGTCTCACTCGGAAAAGCCTCCACGTGCAGATCCACAATCTCGCCGTCCTTGACCCATCCCGCCCACCGTTCCGGCACTGCCAGGCGCGCGCGCAAGTGGTCCGTTCGCACCAAAACCATCACTGGACTCTGCACCCGGAGGTATTCGCCGGGATGCACGTCGCGCGTCTTGATGGCGCCGGGAAATGGCGCGCGAAGGATCGCGTCGCCCAGCTTCTTCTCGGCCAGTTTCTCGCTGGCTTCACTGGAAATCAGCAGCGCTTTCAGCCGGTCGATTTCTTGCAGCGCTACGGTGTACGTCGCCCTCGTACTCTGATAGCGGCTCGCCGCCTCATCCAGCTGCTGCTGCGAGATTAGATTGTCCTTGAACATTTGCTGCGCACGGCCGTATTTGTGGTCCGCATCAAAGAGGTCCGCCTCCGCCCGCTGCACGGAAGCGAGTTTCTTCGGGTCCGTGGGCGCTGGGTCATTTGGGCCGATCCCCAGCTGTGCCCGCACTTGTGTAACCAAGCCTCGTTGGCGGTCCACTTCGAATTGCAATTCCTGGGGATCGATCGTGATCAGCGGCTGACCTTCCTTGACGTTATCCCCAACATCAGATAACACCTCGGCCACGCGGCCTTCCACCTGCGAACTCAAAGTGCTCTCTTCCAGCGCGTAAAGTGAGCCAACAGCCTGGATGCGCCGCCGGGCTGTTTCCTCGGCAACGGCGTAAAAATGCACAGGAGTCGGGTGAGCCGCATCTCCCAAGACGCTGCTCGGTTGGCTCCTCGAACACCCAGTAGCAAGCACCATGGCCAAGGCCACGGAAGGGACGAGACAGTTCACGCCTCGCCGGCAATCGCGCTTTCGGTAAATTTCTTGACGCACTTTGACTGGCAAGTTCCCGTCCATGTTTTTCGACGCATGTGATAGCCAAGGGTTTCGCCTGTGGCTCGAACCCAAGGATTGTACCAACGCCGGGGCGGGAATCTACAACACAATAGTAAATTGGCAGCTGAACACCGTTTTAAAATGGCAGCGTCGGCTCAAAAAGCTATTTGGACTCGCGGGCGTCGATGGTGGCCATGCCCATCGGTTCCATGACACTTTTTCGATTTAGCTGTTGCGGGCCGGGGTGCCGGTGGACCGCGTGAGTGTGTTGCTCGGACATCACAACATCCGTATTGCGGAGCGACAATATTCGGCGTGGGTGGAGAACGGCAAGAACAACTCGAATCCGACGCGCAGCGGCCGTGGAGCGAAGATCCCATTGCCCTAATTCAAGGTACGCCGCCGGTACATGAAAAAGCGGAGCGTCTCAATTGATTTACTTGAATTCGCCACTGGTGCGCTTGTTGACGACCCGTCGGTCTGTGTTTGGCATGGGAAGTCTATAACCCAGGCTAAAGTGGCCGAAGAATAGCGAAATTAAGACATGGCCGGCAGTCACTTGTCCGATAAGCTCGGGATCAATCGAGGAACTTCTCTCGCGTGCACGCGAGCCCCTGTACAAATCTGAAAGAATCTTCTGGACTTTTCACAAATTTCGGCTGATAACGATTGTACTAAGCCCATCCCAAACATCCCAATCTAGGAGGATAGATCATGCGAATCAAGAGGTTTGCCGTTTTTGCGACGACACTGCTCTTCGTAGCACTTGCTCTGAGCCTTGTAGCCAGGGCTGCCGATCAGCACTCTGGCACCTGGAAGATGAACCCTGCAAAGTCAAAGTACAGTCCCGGACCAACACCGAAGAGTATCACGGTAAAGATCGACTCTGACGGAGATAACATCAAGCTCAGTTCAGAGGGAATCGACGCCGCTGGGAATCCGACTCATGTCGAGTACACCGCAAAATACGACGGCAAAGACTACCCGATTACTGGCGTGCCGAACGCTGATACAGTAGCGTTAGAACGGCTCGACGCCAGCACGATCCGTTCCACCATAAAGAAAGGTGACCAGGTTGTGATGACCGTGACGTCGGTGATCTCTAAAGCCGGAAAAACGAGGACCTCGACATTCAAGGGCAAGGACACGCAGGGGCAGGATGTAAATAACGTCGTCGTTTACGACAAACAGTAAAACGATTTCTTCAACTTTTTTCGCTGATGCGGACGTGCGAGGTGCTCGCAGGGCCGTTGGCGAGCCTGCGCTGAGTTTTGCCCCGCACGGTGAGCTATTGCCTGAAAATTCGTCCCGCTGGTTGCGGAACCCCGGCAATGTCTACGCCCGGGGAAATCGATTTACATTATTCTGCGACGTCTGAACAGAGTCAAGGGCGTGCCTTCGGCTCTGGTTCCGCCTTCGGAGCCGGCGCGGCGTGCTGTTTCGGCGCCTCGCACACATATTTCTTGATTGTTACTTGTGCGACCAGAAAAATAGGCTTTTGTTCGCGCTTCTCAGGATGATCTTTTATGTACTGAAGAACTAGGTCAAGCGTGGTTCTCACTGTCGCGCTATCGGGAATACAAATCCTCTGACCGGTGTCTGCCCAATTGAGCGCGAGCGTCCCGACCACCCCGGCAACGTACGCCAAGCAAACATCAGGCGGATGATCGTTATCGTATTGGCAGACCGCCAAGAAGTCATCGCCCCGGTTTATAATGTCCGAAGTTTTCTGGGCCTTCGCTACGCTTAAAATCGTCAAAGCCAAAACTGCAATGATTAGCGTTTTTATATAGGGTGCCTTCATGACTGTGACTCCGAAAATGCATTGACCGGCGCGAGTTCAAATTCCGCCATCGAACGGGGTGCCTATTTCTTGACGCCCCTGACATACGAAACCCCACCGGGACGCTTATTGACGAGCAATAAGATGAAGATTTCGAACTTCATTCAGGCACGTCCGTTCCCGCTGGAAAGGCTTCGGGAGAAGAATGCAGAATCCTTCCGTAGCCAGCAATGGAACGAAAGTAGGAGAGGATGAAACTTAAGTCCTAGCGGGTTACCGAGAAGCCTTGTGTTTACCTATCGACTTGGGAGCCGCATTCCGATTCCCCCTGAGAAAATTGCGATGGCAGGCGCTGGCTTGGGACCGCTTGAATTGAACGAGAATTGGTTTCGCCATTGGCGCGCAATGTGCCCTCCAATAATTGCGTAGGAAGAACGGGAAAGGCTATGAGCGCGCGTTACTGAGAGTTTTTCGGCGAATGCTGAACGTGGCAGTCCGAAAAAAACTACTACCACCCGGGGGTAGTCCAATTCCCGGCTCCGGGGCATGGCCTGCTGTTAACCAATCAGGACGAGTGCGTCCGCCACACCAATTAATGCATGTATGTCCGAATGATTCGCTGTCGCGGGCCTTTGTTCCGGGAGCGGCAAGGGAGTGAAGCCCCAAGAGTCCGCAGCATTGACACGAACAAATCGCTTACTCGAGGTCGGAAAAGTGCAACGACTTCGCAAGGCCCTCCAGTCGCGCAGCAACTCTGAGGCGGTCAGACGTGTAATCGATGAGCGCCTGGCAGTGGAAGCAGGTCTCCAGGTCCTGCAGAACCTGCGAAGGCCCGGAGGTCCAGAGGACGTCTTCGGGCGCGCTCGAACGAAGAAGAGATGATTCCTCTGCCAGCGGGCCCGCTGGTGTTCGATACCGGCATTTACATCCGCTCCAGCAGGGGAGAGAGCTTTCTCTGGCTGGGCGAGGACACCCGGGTCTTCCAGCGTACCATCCTGACCGCGGTCGTCGCCGCCGAACTCTACGCCGGTACCCGGGACCATCGGGGGAAGCGCGCCCAGGGCCATTTCTCGCCACCCAACGCAGCAGCGTGGATTGACACCGGCATTCTGTTACGTCGCGCTCGAAGGGCCTTCGGGCGAATGGACTTTGTCCATCAGTTTCGTGATCTCCTGATAGCGATGGAAACGGTACGGACAGGTGCCACACTCGCGACCGAGAACCTCGGAGACTTCGAGCGCTGGAAATCTCTACTCGCGTCCGCGAAGAAGACTCTGAACCTGTTCGAGCCATCCTAAAATTAGGCAGTGTAAGGCAAGCCCTGCAGAACGCGGGATGGCACCTCCAACCGGACGAGTCGAATTCCCTGACGCTAGGTTTCCAATTTTGATGAGCCGCGCTCCTTACTGCCGTTCGTTACCCGCCCGACCTTGAGTTCGGTTTCAACACGCATGTCCGCGATGGTCGCCAACTTCTGCGCAAGTTCAGCGCGCTTCCCTGCTTTGAGTGCGCGGAAGCCATCCTTAGATTGGCATCGACTGTTTGATGTGCCGGCATGCAAATTTTAGACCCTTAGCGAGCCACGGAACGCCCTAGCGGCATAGTAAGATTCCGCACCGTTGTGATACACGAAAACAGTGTCGTAGCGGCGATCACAAAAGAGGGCGCCGCCGAGTTTTCTGATATCAGAAGGTGTTTTCACCCAGCTCGACGTTTTCGTATCGAAATCTCCAAGTTTCTGCAACTCTCGATATTGTTCTTCCGTTAAAAGCTCAATGCCCATGGCAGCTGCCATATCAATAGCGTTATCTTCTGGTTTGTATTCTTTCCTTGACTCCAGCGCTTCACGGTCGTAGCAAACACTTCTGCGGCCTTTAGGACTTTCCGCTGAACTATCATAAAAAATGTATTCGCCCGTCTTTTTATCATGACCAACAACATCCGGTTCACCGCCAGTTCTTTCCATTTCATTGAGTGACCACAGTTTTTCGGCACTAGCTTCCAGCTTTGCTTGCACTTTATCCCATTCAAGACCTTTATGGCGGTTCATGTTTTTCTCAAAACGGGCTTTCAATGCTCTGAGTAGTTCTTTACGTTGTTCTGGTGACAAGTCCTTTTTGTTGCTATTAATGTTTCGCGCTTTTGTTGCTCTCATAATCGCTTCCCGCGTTTCTTATCTGTTACTCCGCTGCGCTCCGCCACCTGTTTTTTTTCGGCTTGTCTTTGCGTTCCTATCAATTCGCGGTCTCCACGCCGTTCGGAGTGCACCCGTCAGTACATCCTCGCTCGCCGCCAGGCGAATATACGGGTGTCCCACCTTTCCCCAGCCGCCAGGAATCGGCAGGAAACTCTCGGGCGCCTCCTCCACAAACGCCGCCTGCCGCTCCAGAGTAAGCATCAGATTTCCGTACCCCCTTGCTTGCGAGGCCAGCGAAGCAAATTTCCTGCCTGCTACACGAAAAGCCGGCAATCGTGCGTGGGAGTATTCTTCCACCCCCTTCAGGCTCAGTGCAATCCTGCGAAAGTCTGCTGCGGTCATCGGGTGACTCCGTAGATTGCGGAGTATCTGACCATCACCGGACGGTATATGTCTACTGCTCCGGGCCGAATCATGGGCAAACCTTCCGTTAAGGCTTTGAGGAAGAGGCTTTCGGGAAGAGTTGCCGACTATACGCCAAGAGCCTCGTATTTCGCGTCTCGCAACCACGTTCCCGGCCAGCGAGGGCACTTGATTCCGTGACAATGTCCGGTTATATCCAGCGTGATAACGAGGTGTCGTTCAAAGCAAGGGCCTGCAACCGTTCGAGTTTATTGCTTCTGCCATTTCGCTTCGATCTGACCCCGCGAGGCGGTTTGTTCCCCTGAGTATTGGATTGCATCGAACCAGGACTGCGCCTTTTTTACCTGCTCCCAGTTCGTCGCGACCCAATCTACTAAGGCCTGCATTGGAAGGAGCAAGCTTTTTCCGAGGCTCGTAAGTTCGTATTCGACGCGTGAGGGAACCTCGGGAAACACTTCTCTTGTAATCAATCCGTCGCGCTCTAGATTTCGCAGGGCTAGCGTGAACATTCTTTGGGAGATTCCAGGGATTGTTCTTTCGAGCTCAGAAAACCAGGCGCGGTTCCCAAGTAGCTTGGCAAGGGAGAGAATCAGAAAGATACTCCACTTGTCTCCGACCATTTCAACAAAGGATGCGGCTGAAGCTCAGAAATTAAAGTGGTCGGTAAGTCTTTCTAAGCTGACCGACGAACTCTTGGGGTCGGATCTTTTGGTCATTGCAACGCCAACGTGGAATTTCAGCATTCCTTCCTCGCTTAAAGCGTGGATTGATCTTGTTGTTCGTCCCGGCAAGACCTTTTCATATACGAATGATGGTGTGTTGGGACTGGCAAAGGGCAAAAAGGCGATTTTGGTGTTGGCATCAGGCGGCGTGTTCACCGAAGGCCCATGGAAGTCATGGGACTTCGTGGAGCCCTATTTGCGCAAAATCTTAAGTTTCATCGGCATTGACACCGTCCAGACTGTGCGACCTGAGGGCATGAATATCCCGCCCCTTGCAGATAGTGCCGTGCCGAACGCAGAAAGGGCCGTTGAGAACCTTGCCCTTTAGGCGAAAAGGCGTGCCTTTCAAGATGCGGAAAGAGCCAAGAGTTGCTTCGTGTCGACGCTCACGTCGGGCGCCAAGGAGTTGATGATGTCGAAAGCCGAGTACGAGGTTTTTGAAGCTCTCAATCCTTTCTTCGAAGTCGTCATGGAAGGCTTACGTGGACTCGTTGATGGCGACGATTATTTCGACACGATTGCCGAAGACGCATTCTTCGAGTTCCGATATCACTTTCCTGGTTGGCCTCTGACGATTCGCGGACGAGCCAATCTGATGGCTAGCTTCTCGGGATACGGCAAGACGATCAAGCTTCACTCCGGCGACGCACTTGTTGTGCATCGCTCTCAGGATAGTCGCGTCGTGATCCTCGAATACGAAGTGCACGGCAGGATTCTTTCGAGCGGTGCGCCCTATGACAACAGACTCATCTCGGTCATCACGATTGAGAACAGAAAAATCGTTCATTGGAGAGACTACGTGGACTCTTTAACTGCCTGGAGGGCGCTGAATAGCTCCTCTTAACATTTTTAGCTCACCGGCACGGCGCCTGATCACGTTCCCTCCCCGCTTACACCTACTGTCGCCGCGCCGCCAAGCTAAAAATGCTCTGCATTGGAGCAAAACGCTTCGCCGAGCAAAGGTCCTCTATTCCCGCATCTACGACCTTCGATCCACTTATGCTACGCGGCTAAGTGCTGGGGGAGTGGCGGATGAATGGGTGACTCAAAGGCTGCGCCAGGGAGACGCGCAAGTCTTCAAGAAGTACTCTCAAATGAAGTTGCAGATGAAGCGGGAAGCCCTGGAGAAGCTCAACCGCCGAGCCGGCGAAATAGCTCCGGTGACTGCAGAACGAATGTGCACGGTCATAGTTCAATAAGCAATTTGTGGGAATAAATGCACGGTAAGTGCACGGTCAAGGCCAAGAGACCATGAGTAGGAGCGGGCAGAAAATCGGAAAGTGCTTTAGAATGAGTAGTGCAGTTCATGTCGGGGCGTAGCGCAGCCTGGTAGCGCGCCTGCCTTGGGCGCAGGAGGTCCCGAGTTCAAATCTCGGCGCCCCGACCAAAAATATGTCGCGTGTTTTCTTCTACTTATTGAAAGCGCCGTTCACCTCAACCCCCATCTGTGGAATTCTGGCAGACAGGAGGTCTGGATTCGCAAGTCATTTAGTTTCTGAGAGTTCGCCACATGACGAAGTTTCAAAAACATGAGGAGGCAGGCGTGCTATACAGAAAGGATTGAACGGAGGGAAGTTAAGCGCGCTATATTTGGCAAGTATGGTGAAAATTCAGGGGACCCTGTGCATTTCTTATCTCATTGATCATCGGAAATGCGATTCAGTAATCACGCGCCAGGCTCAGCTCGCGCTTCGCCGTGTGCCTCTCAATTGTCTCCGCACTAGTTGGTTGAATTTGGGAAGCGCGAGATCTTGGCGGCGGATTGCTAATTCACTCTGACCCGTTCGCACTGATCGATTTTCGTTTGTTTTGTTAGCGTTACAACCTTCTCATTCTCCCTCGTTTGCAGTCAAATGCTTACCAAGTGCTTACCAACTTTCTTTCCGTGCTATTGTTCGACCCCTATTCACAAATCGATGACGACATCGCGGGCCGGTTGCGAGCAGCAAATGAGAAGGTTGCCGGTGGCAGGCTTTTCGAGTGGCTCGGGTCCGTAGACGACTGTCCCGGAAACCAAGCCGCTCTCACAGTTGTGACAAACGCCAGTGCGGCAGGACCAAAGAGCGGGGACGTCGCACGCTTCGGCCAACTCCAAAATGCTTTGATATTTAGAGGCGTTCCAATGTGCGGCGATGCCGCTGCGGGCAAATGACACAAGGGGGCCGGCGTGGTTTTCGTCCGCGGGAAGATGGGGAGCCTTGTGCGTGGCGCGGATACCTCCAGGGGTCCTGGAATTGTCGCCGCTGAAAATTTCGGCGTGAATTCGCTGCGGTGCGACACCGACCGCCGCGAGGGTTTCTTTCATGTCCTCCATGAACTGGTATGGGCCGCAGAGATAAGCGTCGGCGTCTCGCGGGATGCCGATTTCGTCGAAGACGGAGCGAGACAGGCGACCGGCAAAGTCGAAATGCTCTCCCATTTTGTCGTCCGCGCTTGGTCTGCTGTAGCAGACATGCGCGCGAGCATTCGGGAGCTTCCCCACCAGGCTGCGGGCTTCGCTGGCGAACGGATGATGCTGGCGATCGCGAGCCGAATGGAGCCAGAAGATTTGACGTGTTGAGCGATTGCCCGCCAGCGCGTGCAGCATGGCCAAGACCGGAGTCGCGCCGATTCCTGCGCTGAGCAGCACGGCGGGTTGATCTCCCGGTTCCAGAATGAAGGTCCCGCGGGGCGAACTGATATCGAGAATATCGCCCTCGCGGGCTTGCTCTTTCAAATAGGTTCCGGCTGCGCCATGCGGTTCGATCTTTACGCTGATGCGGTAGCGCTCGGTTGAAGCGGGACCCGAAAGTGAGTAGCTGCGAAAAAGTGGAGGGCGATCTGCGCCAGGCTGGAGACGCAGGACTACGTATTGACCTGGCAAAGCCATCGGCAACTGTTGTCCATCATTGCTCAGCATGGAAAACGAGAGGACGTCCGCGGACTCGTGATCGATTGCCGAAATTTGGAGCGGGCGAAATCCCGGCGCGACCGGATGTGCCGCGGTGGCGGGCGCGAGGCCTGCGTTGCCGCTCGCCGATCCCGTTGTTTGGCTCTTCAGCAGGGCTTCAAAGGACCAGCGCCATCCGGAGGGTAGCGCTTCGATTCGCAGAGCGCGCTCAAGCAGTTCGCGAGGGTGACTCGAGGAATAGAGAAGCGCGTTGATTTCAGCGACGGTCATGCGCTCACTCGCCTCTCCAACTTTGGTGATTTCGTCACCGGCGCCGACGTCACCTTCCTGCAAAACGCGAAAGTAGAACCCAGGCCGGCCGCTCCCCGTTAGCAGTGCTGGCATGCGAGACTCATTCATCCGGATGCCAACGCGATAACAGGTAACGCGGGGCTGAGAAACCTCGAACATCGCGCTGCCAATCTGGAAACGGTCCCCGATGCAGACAGCGTCGTCGGGCAAGCCGGTGACGGTGAAGTTTTCGCCGAACTGCCCGTGGATGAAGTCGCTCCGACTCAGCTGCTCCTGCCAATAGCGGTACGATTCGATTTGATAGACAAAGACAGCACGGTTCTCGCCGCCGTGCCCTGCCAAGTCCGCTTGGCCATCCCCATCAAGATTGAGTCGGCGGACGCGACAGCGACCCTGGACTGGATATTTCCAAATCGCGCTGCGCACGATGCGACCTTTCCACTCGACTTCGTGCGGTAAACCGACGTTCACTGATAGAAGCTGAGCCATGATGCGTGGAAATCACTCGTGGAACGAGGTTCGCAAGAGACGCTACCAATGTCACGCGTTGCGGTAGCCGCGTTCCTGCAGCACCCAGCTATTGCCATCCGGATCGGAGAAGCTGGCGAAGCTGGCATAGTCGCCGCGCGCGGGATCAAGTCCGGGCGCGAAACCTCCGTCCCAAGCGCCGATGGGCGTCTTGTGGCGGATCTCGCTGACCGCGGTGCCGCGCTCAAGGAGTTGGATGCGCGTGGCATCCAGGTCGGTAACCACTAGATAGACGTTGCGGAGTGAACCGACGCGTGCGTCGGTGAGTCCTTTGCCAATCTGGATGGAGCAGGCGGAGCCCGACGGAGTGAGCTGAACGACGCGAAAGGCGTGGTTGGGCGAATAGTCCACGTCGAGGTGGAAGCCGAGCTGATCCTTGTAGAACCGCAACGCGCGATCAACGTCGCTTACCGGTATGGTAATCACTTCGACGGAAAAGCTTAGTGCTGTCATGGAGGATTTCCTTCTGGCGGAGCTTTCTATTGTCGAGGTGTCGCCTCGACAATGCTGAGCTCGCGGTCGGGGCCATGTGGAATCACCGCCTGGCCCGGCTCAAGGTGGAGTTGGGTGCCGTCCAGAAAGACCGAAACAACGTCCGGTTCGAACGAGATCAAGCCGGAAATCCGACCAACTTCAGGATAGGCTTCGCGATACGACCATCCCGCAAACCGCGCGTCGCCGATGTCGTAGTAGCTGCAGAGGCCTTTGTAGGGACAAAAGGTTTGATGTTCCACGAAGGTAAGAGCGGACTCATCGATGTCGGCACGCGGAACGTACCAGCGCGGAGCAAAACCGGACTCGTAGAGGACCAGAGGCCGCTTACTGTCCGCGACGACGCGGTCGCGATCACGAACCACGAGATGGCGCGAAGTTTGGCGGATGTCAATTCGATGGTAACTGTCGGCAGCATGGCCCAAGATCCGTTCCTCTTCCTCGTAGAAGGCATCCATGGCCCGCCAAGCAAACGCGATCCGCGCACCAAGATCGCTCGCAAAGGGGGGGAGGTCCACATGTTGCCACGCTCCACGTAGTGCACGCTGACCACCGGCTTTAACGAGATACCAGGAAGTGTGCCCAAGATCAGGGTGCTTTGTGGTGTGCTCGCTGCGCTCTAGAACTTCTGGAGACACATCGGCTTCTGGAAAATAAGCAACGGGATAACGGCCAGGTTCAAACAATAGAAGAACGTCTTCACTGTCGGCGATCCAAGCTCCGCCGAACCGCACCCGCATGCGCCGGCGCAACGGCTCGATGTACAGCAGTCGTTCAGGTAGCGGCTCGGGCACCAGGAAACGGCCGATGGCTCCCGGTGCGAGTGGACCTTGTTGCCAAGACAGTCCCATGATTTTTTTCAGCCTGCTTTCTTTGCAAAGTCGGTCTCGAGTTCCGTAAGAATTCGTTTGTAATTCTTGATGACGCGCGTCAATTTTCTTCAACCACTTCCGCCGAAGGACTCGGGATGCTCGGCGAGCATTTTATTTGCGTAACTTCAACATCCAGCTAGCGATCGCCTTTCCGATTTCGTCCGGCGAATCTTCCTGAACGAAATGGACTCGCGCGACTGTGACTTCGGTTTGAGCTGGCCACCCGCGGACGGTTTCAAGATTCGCACCACTGCCTAGAAGCGCACCGGGCTCGGCCTTTATGAACAGCTTGGGCACATCACTCGTCGCAAGCCATTCCGCATACGAACTCACGATCGCATTCACGTCGGGGGGCTCGCCCTCGATAGGGATTTCCCGAGGCCACGTCAGCGTGGGCCGTCGACGTTCGCCAGGTTCTGCAAACGGCCGCCGGTACTGCGCCATCTCTTCGCCGGCAAAGGTGCGCAGAATCGCGCCTGGCAGAATCTTCTCGATGAAGAAGTTTTCTTCGAGAACCATTTTCTCGCCAGCCTCGGAGCGCAGGGCCTCCAAAAATGGACGCATGTTCATCACGTCCCAGTGATCCCAGCCTTGGGGCCAAGCGATTGCCTCCATAAATGCGATACCCTTCACGGCCTTACGATGGCGGTTCGCCCAGTCAAAGCCGAGGCTGAACCCCAGTCGTGAATGACTAGGGTGACCCGCTCGCGCACATCCAGCGCATCGAGCAGCGCGTCAGCCGGGGCCACTGTTAGGTAGCTTGTCGGAGTCGCCCATACCGATCAGGTCGAGAGCGATGCAGCGGCCTAGTGGCTGCAAATGGGGCAACACATTTCGCCAGAGGTACGACGACGT
>QHZB01000335.1 GCA_003224525.1 Acidobacteriota bacterium
CCTCTCTCGCGCTCTTCCGGAGCGTTATCGATCGAATCGAACGCGCGGAACTGTACCTTCGGGTTGTGCTTTGAGAGCACCTTGGTGATCGCCGCCGTCAACGTCGTTTTGCCATGGTCGATGTGACCGATGGTCCCGATGTTCACGTGCGGCTTGTTGCGTTCGAATTTCTCCTTGGCCATCTTCCTTTAACCTCTCATCTCATCATGCTGACCGCTTAGTGCCCAACTGCGCCCATTGGTAACGAACGGCAGCGCGCGCTTCAAAATCTGGAGCGGGGGACGGGATTTGAACCCGCAACCATCACCTTGGAAGAGTGAGACTCTACCGTTGAGTTACCCCCGCCCGGTGCTGCTCCAAACTTTTACCCGTCGCGGCTCGCGCCGCGCCCACTAAATTCCTGGAGCCTGGGACCGGGATTGAACCGGTGACCTCGTCCTTACCAAGGACGCGCTCTACCAACTGAGCTACCCAGGCCGAACCGTGTCCCCCTCAAAAATCGTCTTTCGCGGCGCACTTTTCCTGTGCGGCGTCGTTTTTCCCGTTGCGACCGCAAATCGGTCGACGCCCCGAATCAGACCGCTTTCGAACATCGCTTGATGCGATTGCCCTGCGGTTTTCTGCAACTCCAATCGCGAGAACCTGGTGGACGGGGAAGGATTCGAACCTTCGTAGCCCGCAAGGAGCGGCAGATTTACAGTCTGCTGGTTTTAGCCACTCACCCACCCGTCCCGTGAAAATTCTTTGGCACGCGAACTACGAGTCGCGAACTTGTCCTTCAACAACTTGCAGGCATCCTGCGCAAAAACACAAAAAGGACTCGTGTCAAGAGACACCAGCCCGTTCGCTTTTCAAGTCAGGATTCGCTCCGCCCTCGCTCCCCTGCAAAATTCCTGGTGGAGCTGGCGGAGGGAATTGAACCCCCGACCCTCTGATTACAAATCAGATGCTCTACCAGCTGAGCTACGCCAGCGCCGCTCAAACCGGGTAAGAATAGCAGAAGGGGTATCAGAATTGCAAGGGGGTGTCAGAGAATATCTAGCACGTGGATGGCCAGCTCTGTGGAAAATCGCTTTCCCCTTGATTACCTGTACACCCGTTATCCTGTCTGTAATCTATAGTTTAGCATGGAATCCACCTGGCCGGAGCAGCCCCAATCCAACAACCGGAAATAGCACCCTTCGAAGCGTATTTCGCTAGCGGATTTTAATGTCGAGAAGCCCGTTCCGATGGGACAATCATACATACTGGACCACTGGTCGAGATGGTAGGGAGGCCATGAAGAAACGGACCTGGATTCGCCTGGCGGCCATCGTCGCCGTCTTGGGCGCGGCCGTAATTCTCGGATATCGGAAATGGAGCGCACCGAACGGCACTGCGCGCGAGGAGGCGCTGGCGCTGCTGCCCACCGATGCGATCGCAATTCTTTTCGCGGATTTCGATGAACTCCGGCAAGCGCCATTCCCCGCGAAACTCTATGCGTGGGCGCCAAAACCCCAAGCGGACGCGGATTACGCGCAATTTGTCAAAGCAACCGGATTCGATTTCGAGCGGGACCTCGAGCGCATAACGATTGCAGTGGAGAAGCGCGGACAAGACTTCCCTCTGTTTGCCATTCTGGATGGAAAATTCGATCGGCAAAAAATTTTTGCTTATGCATTGAAAGACGGCTCGGCTGTAAAAACCGGTGGACGCGAGATTTTTTCTGTTCCGGTTAGCGGAAGCCTAAAGAAAATTTCCTTTACGTTCTTGAGGAATGATCGAATCGCGGTCGCCGGCGATGCAAATCTCGCCTTTTTTCTCGACGCGAAAAAAGGGGCTGAGGACACTGCGGACTGGCGCGTGCGATTCGAACGTCTAGCGGGCTCGCCGGCATTTGCCGTGATCCGGCAAGACGCTGCGGTCGGCGCCGCGCTGGCCGCTCAGGCCCCCAGCGGTCTTCGTTCTCCGCAGCTCTCCACCTTGCTCGATCAATTGCAGTGGATCACCCTGGCAGGAAAACCGGAGAACGATCGGCTGCGCGTGGTCGCCGAGGGAGAATGCCCGGCGGAGGCCACGGCGCGGCAACTCCTGGACCTGATGAATGGCGTGGTCCTACTGGCGCAGTTGGGACTGAATGATGCCAAGAGCAGGCAGCAGTTGGATCCGGCGGCACGTGAGGCTTACCTGGAAATCTTGAAGAGCGCGGATGTCTCCAAAATTAACCGCGGGGATACCAAGTCAGTCCGGCTGGTATTTGAGATCACGCCGGGATTTCTGGAGGCGGCTCGCAGGGCGCCGCCAGTCATGCCGGACTCTGCACCAAGCAAACCACCACTCCCAGGAAAAGCTCGGGCCCCCAGGAAAGGCCGCATCTAAGAAAAGCAGCTGGTGGGAATCGGGCCCTGACTCTCACTGTGGAACTGTTGCGAACAAGAAAAGGCCGCAGGCCAAGCCCCGCCGCCAGGAAATGCACGGTATCTCAATTAGGAATCAGTCCCCCGCCGCAGGATTGGACTTCATGTAGCGCCACGGATTGATGGGCGCGTTGTTCATCCGGACTTCGTAGTGGACGTGCGGACCTGTCGAGCGGCCGCTTATGCCCGTGTAGCCAACCACTTCGCCGCGCTTGACGCGCGCGCCCGAAACCGCCGAGAACGCGGAAAGGTGCGCGTACCAGGTGGTGATTCCGAATCCATGATCGACCACCACCAGGCGCCCGTAGCCGGCATGGTTCCCGGCGATGGTGATGATTCCATCCGCAGTGGCGTGAACCGGAGCGCCATAATCAGAAGCCACATCCACTCCAGTGTGGAATGCACCTTCGCCGCTGAAGGGGTCCAAGCGCTCACCGAAGCTATCGGTAATGTGACCCATCACCGGCCAGATCGACGGCGTGTACGAGGAGTCGGCAAAACTCATGGGAGAGAGCAAATGGAGCCCGCTGCTAGAGATGGCGATCACCGCGGCATTGCGCTTCAAGAAAGTGTACTGCTCGATGGAACGGTCGAAAGCATCTTGAGCATCCACGGGGTTGTCGCTCTGGTCGAAAGCTGCCGGATGGTAACGGAGCACCCCGTAGGTCATGGCCACTTCCGTCGCCAGGGACTGGAGAGAATCGAGGCGCTGGTTGGTGTCGTTGACGGTACTCTGGAGCTGCTTATATTGCTTCTTGAGGGTTTCCTGATCGTGGCGAAGCGCGTTGTAGTTGCCGACTTTCCAGAGCATTCGCGAATAGGAGCCCACCGCCGCCGTCACGCTGATCGCACCGATGAGCGCCAGCACGGCGATACCGTGCAGCACATAGGCGGGTACGATGACTTTCCGGAGCTTGCCCGGAGACGACGCAATAAAAAATGTGTAGCTCTTGCCCCTCATGAATATAAGGCCCCCACAGGCCTTTAACATTGACTCTTGGCGGGCAAACTACCCCGGTGTCCGCTGGAACCTGAACTTGAACCAAAATCTGAACCGTGAGCCTTGGTCCGCGACCTCCGACATACTAAATTCTGTAGAGTGGTACGTCAACCCTGTATTTCGTGCTTTCAAGGACAGGCTGTGCAAACCTGTCCCCTGTCCGAAGGTACAGGGGGGGCGCTTGGCGAGTGCGCAAATCCCCATTTCGAATTGATGAGTTGCAAAAGCCCGGTTTGGGCTCAGGGGCTATACTATGGCCCGCAATCAGGTTGGAGTCCTCTAGAGAAGCGCATGCCACGGAAACGCCAGAATGAGAAATCTGTCCTGAAGAAGATTGCCGGGAGTTTCCGATCTTCGCGGGGGCAGGGAGCTGGGCATTCCGTCGCTCTGGGAATGGGCGATGACGCCGCGCTCTTCCGGCCGAAGCCGGGGCACGAGATCATTCTAACCTGCGACTGGTTCCTGGAGGGCACGCACTTCTTGCGCCAGAAGCATCCGCCGGATGCCGTGGGTTGGAAGTGCCTCGCCAGAGCAGTTAGCGACGTAGGAGCGATGGGAGGCACTCCCCGCTGTTTCCTGTTGAGTCTGGCCCTGCCGGGAACGCACACTGGCCGGTGGCTCGATCTGTTCCTCGGGGGGCTGCGTCGCGCTTCTAGCAAGTTTCAGTGCCCGCTGGCTGGCGGAGACACAACACGGCGAAACGAGATTCTTATAAGTGTGACGGTCGTGGGCGAAGTGCGAGCCGGGAGCGCCGTGCTGCGATCGGGAGCCCGAGCGGACGACATCCTATATGTAAGTGGGCGGCTGGGGGAAGCGGAACTGGGTCTGTGGATCATCCGGCAAAGCGCAGGAGCGGCGAGCAAGAAGAACAAGCTGACAAGAAAGCACCTTTATCCGGAGCCGCGCCTCGCGCTAGGCCAGTGGTTGGTCAAGAAGGGCTTGGCGACCGCGATGATGGATCTATCCGATGGACTATCGAGCGATCTGTCACGGTTGTGCGCTGCGAGTGCCGTCGGTGCGCGAGTGGAAAAGGTAAAGATTCCGCAGGTGCAAACCCCTGATCTCGCTCTCAAGCACGGCCGCGATCCCCTGCAATTCGCGTTACACGGCGGGGATGACTACGAGCTGGTGTTCACCGTGCCTCCGCGCAAAGCCAAGCTCCTTCCGAAGACTTTTCGGCGTGTGCGTCTCACCCCCATTGGAAAAATCACTCGAAAGCGAGAGTTGCTGGTGCTGGAAAAGAACGGCCGCGCGAGGCAACTCATACCCGGCGGCTGGGATCCCTTCCGCTAGTCAAGAGATCTGCAAGGAAAAAAAGGGGAGCCTCCCGGCTCCCCTCGTGATTGTTTGTATTGTTCGAAAGCGCGATCGCTCAGAAGTTGAATCCGGCGCTAAGCTGCATTTGCCGCATGTTGGTCGCGGTGGTCGTATACGTATTGAAATTCGGGGAGGCGAACTGATTGACGTAGTCCGCGAAGTTCGGGTGGTTCAAGGCGTTGAACATCTCCGAGCGAAGCTGGAACGTCTTGCTCTCCGTAATCTTGAACCGCTTGCCGAACGCCAGATCCAGGTCTGTTAGCCCTGATCAGCCTCGAAAATATATAAAACAAACCGGTTTCGGTGAGTGCAGGGCCCGCACACCTCAGCCTTTGATCTGAACTTCTGATAACTGTACATACCATCGGAGGATTTACGGGTTCCTGTATGGTTTGCTTTTAAAACGCACTCGCAACAATGATTCCGAGCAGCGTCCCTCCGGCGCGGGGCCCTCATCATCGAAGGTGCTGAGAATCGTCGGTCGTATTTGCCGCCGCACTCTTTGCTGGCGGCGAAGCGGCCGGCGGTTTTTCTTTGGGGGCGGGGGGCTCGTCTTCTGTGGGGGCGGTATCCGGGGTGTCCACGCTGATGTGGTGCTCGCCGGCCTGCTGCTCGAGCGGAACGACGTTCGTGAAATCCATTAGGGGGGTTCCGGCGACGGCGCCCTGCATGAATTCGACCCAAATGGGAAGTGCGGCGCGCGCGCCGGTTTCTTTTTTGCCGAGTGAAATCTGCTTGTCGTCGAAGCCCACCCACACGCCGGCGGTGAGCTGCGGGGTGTAGCCCACAAACCAGGCATCGGTGTAATCCTGTGTCGTTCCCGTCTTCCCGGCCGCCGGGCGGCCCAATGCTTTGGCCTGGATGCCGGTGCCGAATCGAATGACTTCCTCGAGCATGGCGGTCATGGTGCGCGCGACGTCGGGGGAAACGACGTCATGCACCTCGGGATGCGCTTCTTCGAGCAGCGCGCCGTCGTAACTGGTGACGCGGCGAATCATGTGCGGATCGATGCGGATGCCGTCGTTGGGAAAAACGGTGAAGGCGGAGACGTGTTCGAGGAGCTTCATGTCCGCAGCGCCGAGGGCCAACGGCAGATACGGCGGAAGCGGCGTGGTGATGCCGAACCGTTTCGCCATATCCACGACGGTGTTGATGCCGATTTTTTCCGCGAGTTTTACGGCGGGAACGTTGCGAGAGCCGGCCAGCGCGCGGCGGAGAGTGATGGTCCCTTCAAATTTTTCATCGTAATTGCGCGGAGAGTAGGGCTGGCCGCCGCTGATGGTGGTAAACGGCAAATCGACGATGGTGTCAAAGGGCGTCGCGCCTCTTTCCAGGGCATCGGCGTAGACGTAAACCTTGAAAGAACTGCCGACCTGGCGTACCGCCTGCGTCGCGCGGTTGAATTTGGAATCCTCAAAACTATAACCACCAATCATGGCCTTGATTTCACCAGTGGGATTGTCGATGGCGAGAAGCGCGCCCTGGGGACCGGGCTGCTGTTCGAGCTGGACGCGCACGGTATTGTCCCGCAATTCCTGGATGGAGAATTGGGCGAGGTCACCGGCTTTCAGGAGATCGCCAGGTTTCTTGCGGCCAGTCCAGGCGAATTCGTTGGAAGAGAGAATTCCGCGGTAAGTCCCGATTTTGATGATGGCGTCTTTGTCGCTCACCGCCACGACCAGTCCGGTAAGGTAGCTTCCCTTCTCGATCGCGCGGCGCCAATCCTCGTCCTCGTAGGTTTCGAGCTTGCCGAGATTGTCGCGCAGGACGTTGGGAAGATTGCCCTTCCAGCCGTGGCGGCGTTCGTAGTTGTGCAGTCCGTCGCGGAGAGATTGGTTGGCGATGCGCTGCATGTTGATGTTCAACGTGGTATAGACGCGCAGGCCGCGTTCGTGGACGGCTTCGGTGCCGTAGGTGGATTCAAGATACTTGCGGATCTCTTCGAAGAAGTAAGGCGCGAGGTCGTTGCGCGGATACTGAACGTGCAGGCCAAGCGGCGATTTCCTGGCGGTGGCCTCTTCCGTGGGTGTGATCTTCCCTTCTTCTTCCATGCGATGGATCACCAGATTGCGGCGGTTGAGCGCGAGCTCCGGATTCGTGAGCGGCGAAAACTTCGGGCCGTTGACCATGCCGGCGAGAAGCGCGGCTTCCTGAAGCTTCAGGTCGGTGACCGGCTTGCCAAAATAAAATTGCGTGGCAGCCGCAAAACCGTAGTTGCCGTGCGCCAGGTAAACCTGGTTCGCGTACATCGTGAAGATTTGCGGCTTGGTGTAGCGCCGCTCGATCTGCAGCGCGAGCAAAATTTCCTGCATTTTACGTCGAAAGCTGCGGTCGCTGCGGTCCAGGAAAAGATTCCCGGCAAGCTGCATGGTGATGGTGCTGGCCCCGCCGGTGATGCGGCGCTTGACCAGATTGCGGAAAGCGGCGCTGGCCATGCGCGGGAAGTCGATGCCCCAGTGCTCTTCGAAGTGCTGGTCTTCGATGGCGGTGACCGCGCTGTAGAGCACTTTGGGGCACTGCTCGTAAGTCATCAGGATGCGGCGCTGCAGCGCGAAGCTGCCGGCCAGCTGGCCGTCATCGGCGTAAACTTCGGTGACAACGTCGGGGCGGTAGGTTTCCAGCGCGCGAATTTCCGGCAGGTCGCTGGCGTAAACAAAGAGCAAGCCGCAGCCCGCGCCCAGCGCAACCGCGCAAAGAATCAGAAACGTCAGCGCGACGCGGTCAATCAGTTTCCAGCCGCGCAAGCGCAGCGTGATTGGTGGCAGACTCAGCATCGAAAGAATACTTTATCGCAGAAGTCGAATACTCGACTCAGAAGTGTCAGGGCAGTGTTTCGTAATATTTTTCTCCGGAGCAGGCGCGGCAGAGGGTGCGGCCTCCGACTACGACTTCGCGTTTGAAGTTGATGCCTTCGCCGCATTGGGCGCAGACGACGCGGGGGCCTTTGAAGCCGGGCAAATCTTCGGCCTGGACTTCGACTTTGACCCATTGCTTGTCGAAGAGAATTTCCTCAGAGAGCCGCGCGTAGGCTTTCTGCTGGCCGGCATCCTTGCCGAGTTCGGGGAACAGTTCGCGGGCGGCTTGCTTGGAGGATTCCCTGGCGGCGACGCGGACGGCTCGGCCGGTCTGGAGATCGAGGAAAGTGGCGGCGACTTTGCCCCAGTCGCGGAATTTCAGGGCGCGCTTGCCGAGGCGGCAGTTGGCGACGAGCGCGACGGCGTCGGTGACGCAGCGGTCGATTTCAACGTATGTAACGATGCGCTTACGCTCGGCGATGGGGTCGTCGATGCCGAGTGCGCGCAGGCCGAGCATGGCCAGACGCACGCCGAGGACTTGGCCGGCGCAGACGTGGCCGTGGGCGACCGCGGCGAGGTCGAGATATTCAGCGAGAGTTTTCATCGGGGCACGAGCAGCTCAAGCCTTCTCCGGCCCGGACCAAGGGTGCGGTTTGCGCGCTTCGATGAACGCGAAAATAGTCATGAGCAGCGCGAGAGCAACAAGGGCGCCGTCGCGGAAAACCGTTTTGATCGTGAGGGGCTCGGGAGTGGCGAAGCAGCCGCAATTGATCTGCATCCCAAGCGCGTAAGAGCGCACCACGGCGGCGAAGAATCCGAGCATGATCAGCGTCACAATAGTTGCCCAGATGCGGAATCGCCAGCCGATAAGCAGCAGCAGACCGAGGCCGATTTCCGCGAAGGGCAGCGTGTTGGCGACAAACTTGACGCCCCACGATGGGAGAATTTGATAGGAATCAACCTGCAACGCAAAGAACGAAAGGGCCACTCCCACAGGCGGTCGCGGATGCCTCCCCATCGTCAGTTTGGCGTAGCCGGCATAGATGAAAATGCCAGCGAGGACGAGGCGGCCGATCCAGATGATCGCGCGTCGGAGATTGAGTGGGCTGGAAGGCATCATTCTTGAGTTTTCAGTTCTCAGCTTTCAGTCTTAAGTTCAGAAGCGATGAGCTTTGATTCTTCTGCCCCGCTTGGTGATTCTATCCGTTGCCGATCTTCGCGATTCTCAATTTGCTTCCTGTCGCCTCGATGCAATTCCCGCTGATAAAAATAATTCGTTCATTTCTGTGAGAGGAGCTGATCGAGAAACGTCTTGAGAATGTCGTAGGTCATGACGCCGGGATAGGGATAGGTCTGGCCTTTGCTATGAAAGACAGTGGTGGGCGTTTGGTTGACGTTGTAGGTCTGGCCGAGTGCGTAATCCTTGTCAATCATTGGCTCCAGCGTGCCGCCCTTAACCAGTGCGCGAACTTTCGTCATTTCCGCAGCGGAGAGGACCGCGGAGACGGTGCCGTCCACATCGCCGTTCTGTTCCCACTTTTCTTGATTCTGGAAAAGCGCTTGTTCCACGGTCTCAACCTTGCCGATCTGCGCGGCGGCACGAGCATAGCGCGCGGCTACACGAGAGTGCGCGTGCATGGGGAGCGGGAAATCGCGATGGATCAGGTAGACTTTGCCGCTGCTGACGTAATCCTCCATCAGCCGGCGATTCGTGGTGGTGAAAAGCGTCTTGCAAGCCGGGCATTGATAATCGCTGAAGACTTCCATCGTCACGGGAGCATTCTTCGAGCCGAAGGCCTTATGCGGATCGACGGCGGGGAGGTCACCCGCTGATTGCGGCGCAAGCGGACGCGAGGCGGCTTTCGCCACGAACACGGACGGAGGAATGCTAGGGGGCTCAGAAGCTGCATGGGAGTCAGCCCTCCCTGACGGTGACTGCGCTAATGGTTGCGGCGATGGTGAAGCGGGCTCGGGGGTCTTGTCGAAAGACGGTAGGAACAGGGCAGATAAGCCGAGCAAGCCCACGCTGATAATCCCTGCCAGAATGCGCCGACGGTTCACGCGTTCCTCCAAAATAGTTCCGAGCGATTTGCCCTTGCAGGCGAGTAAGAAGAATTCTACCTCGAAACCGCCAGAAAGTAAGCGCCGGTCGTGTCAGGAAGGCTCTTCAACGCATCTAAGAGATATCCGTCGTCCGCGCAGCTCTAAAAAATTGGTTGCTGAAGTGAGGGGAAGCGTTGTGCGGCGGGATTTCTAGTTAACCATAAGACCCCCACGCTCACCCCGTTGTTTTCATAAATTGTTGACTCTAAAGATAGATAAAGGGCGATTATGTATTTGACGCAGACCGCACCATGGCTCGGTGTTCATTCTAACGAGCTTAGAAATGGCAAAAATGAGTATTTCCACAAGTGTTGATTCTAAAAGGCTTGCTGGATTGCGATGGGCTGGCCGCCGAAGGGCAAAACGGTGGGATATGAGGTCGACCGTTTGAGAATGCGGCTAATTACAACACGGCATGTTAGCACAGAAGTACCGTATTTGTCAAATTAAATTTGACGAAGCTTAGACGGGCGCATAAAATCCCACAAGTGGCTGAAACGAACAGCGTTAGAAATGTTATCAGAAAACTTGACAAACATACACTCAACATGTATACTTCGCTTCGAGCTGGGCTTGGAACGCAGGACTGAGCTGGATTCGCCCTGATTTCAGAGAGATACGGGCGAATGGGAATGGCACAAAGTTTCAGGAGGAATGGCAGCAATGAGCAAGATTATTGGAATTGACCTGGGAACGACAAACTCCGTGGTGGCGGTGTTGCAAGGCGGCGAGCCGGTGGTGATCCCCAACCAGGAGGGGGCCCGGACGACGCCGTCCGTAGTGGCCATCACGAAGACGGGCGAACGGCTGGTCGGGCAAGTGGCGAAGCGGCAAGCGGTGACAAATCCCGAGAACACCGTGTATTCCATCAAGAGATTCATGGGCCGGCGCTACGATGAAGTTGGCGAAGAAACGCGGCGGGTGCCCTACAAGGTGGTCGCCGGACCCCATCAAGACGCGCGCGTGGAGATTTCGGGCAAGGCTTACAGCCCGCCAGAGATTTCCGCAATGATCCTGGGCAAGCTGAAGACGGCGGCGGAAGATTTTCTCGGTGAGAAGGTCACGAAGGCCGTGATCACCGTGCCCGCGTATTTCAACGACGCGCAGAGGCAAGCCACGAAGCAGGCGGGCGAAATCGCGGGCCTGGAGGTGGTGCGCATTATCAACGAGCCGACAGCGGCGGCGCTGGCATACGGATTGGACAAAAAGAGCGACGAGACGATCGCGGTGTACGACCTGGGCGGCGGCACGTTTGATATTTCGGTGCTGGAAGTGGGCGCGGGCGTGGTGGAAGTGAAGTCGACCAACGGCGACACGCACCTGGGCGGCGACGACGTCGACCAGCGCATCGTGGACTGGCTGATCGACGAGTTCAAGAAAAAGAACAACATCGACCTGAGCAAGGACAAGATGGCGCTGCAGCGGCTGAAGGATGCGGCGGAAAAAGCCAAGATCGAGCTTTCACAGATGATGGAGACGGAAATCAACCTGCCGTTCATCACCGCGGGCGCCAGCGGGCCGATTCACATGGAGGAGAAGCTCACGCGCACGCGGCTCGAACAAATGATGAATGACTTGCTGGAGCGCTCCATGAAGCCGGTGAAGCAGGCGCTGGAAGACGCGAAAATGTCGCCGAACGACATCCAGGAAGTGGTGCTGGTTGGCGGCTCGACGCGCATACCGAAGGTGCAGCAACTGGTGCGCAACTTCTTCGGTGGGAAAGAGCCCCACAAGGGCGTGAACCCCGACGAAGTCGTAGCGGTGGGAGCGGCGATTCAGGGCGCAGTGCTCGCCGGGGACGTAAAGGACATCCTGCTGCTGGACGTGACGCCGCTTTCGCTGGGCGTGGAGACGCTCGGCGGGGTGATGACCGTGCAGATCCCGCGCAACACCACCATCCCGACGCGCAAGGTGGAAACGTACTCGACAGCGGCAGACAACCAGCCGGGCGTGGAAATCCACGTGATGCAAGGCGAGCGCAAGTTCGCCACAGACAACCGTTCGCTTGGCAAATTCAAGCTGGACGGGATTCCGCCGGCTCCGCGCGGGACGCCGCAGATCGAAGTCACCTTTGACATCGACGCCAACGGCATCCTGAACGTGAGCGCGAAAGACAAGGCCACCAACAAGGAACAGAAGATCACCATCACCGCGTCGAGCGGCCTGACCAAGGAAGAGGCCGAGAAGATGAAGACGGAGGCCGAAGCGCACAGCGAAGACGACCGGCGCCGCATGGAAGAGGTCGAGGCGCGCAACCGGCTGGACGGCATTCTTTATCAGTCGGAGAAGATGCTCCGCGAAAACCGCGAGAAGATCGCGGAGGCGGACGTGAAGAAGGCCGAAGAGGCCATCGAAGACGCGAAAAAGGCCATCAACGAAGGCGGCGTGGCGCGGCTGCGGTCGGCCACGGAAAACGTCGAGCGCTCGCTGCACAAGATCGCCGAAGAGCTATACAAGACAACGCAAGCGGCAGGTGCCGCGGGACAGGCCGGTGCGGCGGCGGGCGCAGGTGCGGGCGGGGGTTCTTCCGCCGGCTCGAGCGGTGCGCAGGAGAAAAAGCCTGGCGATGTGATCGACGCCGAGTACGTCGACGTGGATGAGACGAAGCGGCCGAACTGAGAAAGTTGGTTTTCAGTTTTGACATCCTCCTCTCCCTAAAAGGAAGAGGATTCCTGCGGTCTCCCGCTGGTTTTGCGGGATGGCTTCGGTGGGTTCCTCCTACAGCCACCTTACTTCAGCGGAGGACCACCAAGAGGCTTCACTTTTTTGGGCTGCCCGCCCATAGCTCTTTTGGACGGAGAGGAGTTTAGGACCATGCCGCCGAGCAATCAAGAGGGCCTGATATCCCCGGCCTAAAACGCCGAGGCTTTGCGGCCCAATTGGTAAGCAGGAGGAGATCACTTGG
>QHZB01000196.1 GCA_003224525.1 Acidobacteriota bacterium
AGGCCAAAACGCTTTTCGGCGGCGCCAATGACAATGACGAAATGTTTCTTTCGAACCAGCTGGGTGTCGATACTGCGCAAGCGGCTAAGGTGATCCAGCCGAACGAGCGTGAGAATCTGGTCGCGAAGACGCAGCACCTCACGCTGGTCGATGCGGTGAATCTCAGGGGCCGTGATGCGCGTGATTTCCACAACGGAAGATAGTGGGACAGCAAACAAGCGGCCACCGACGCGGAACAGCAAGGTCTGGATACTGGCGAGGGTGAGCGGGGCACGGAGTTGCATCGTTGTGCCGCGGCCTGTTTGCGAGGAAACGTGAACGGTTCCCTTGAGACGGTCGAGGACAGTTCGAACGACGTCCATGCCGATTCCGCGGCCAGAAACTTCCGTGACTTCTGCAGCAGTGCTGAAACCCGACTCGAAAATCAGATTAAGAGTGTCCTGATCGGTCAGGCGCTTGGCCTCCTCGAGTTTCAAGATTCCTTTTTCAACGGCTTGCGTCCGCAGACGAGCAGGGTCCATCCCACGGCCGTCGTCACGAACTTCAATGACGACCTGAGTGCCCTGGTGATAGGCATTGAGATACACGGTACCGCGTGCGGGTTTGCCAGCAGTGAGGCGCTCGCCGGCCGGCTCGATACCATGGTCAACAGCATTGCGGACGAGATGCATGAGCGGTTCGGAAAGAGCATCCAGAATGCCCTTATCGAGGTCGGTGTTTTGGCCAGAAAGCTCTAGGGCCACATCCTTGCCACACTGCTTGGCAACGTCGCGGACGACGCGCGGGAAACGCCGGAAAAGTTGCTCGACGGGGACCATGCGGATTTTCAGAACGCATTTGTGGAGTTCGTCGAGAATACGGGTTTGAAATGCCATGGCGTCCGCAAGTTTGGCGCGCAGGGGATCACGGGAGTGCTTCTGGTCGAACTCCGTGAGCGTGCGATTGAGCATGGACTTTCCGATGATCAATTCGCCGACCAGGTTCATGATCGCATCGATGCGGGCGGCATCCACGCGAAGCGTGCTTTCGGCAACCGCGGTTGCCGCGGAAGCGGAAGTACCGGGATTAGTTGCTGCGGCGCTTTCGGTGGTCCCGGCGGCGCCGGCGACAGATTTCGCCGCCTGCGCCTCCAACAAATCACCAAGCAGTTCATGGTCCGGTGTCTCCGCGGTCGAGGCCCGTTCGAGACGCACATCGGAGACAATCGAAGGAATCCGGCAGCGCTGGAGAAGTCTTTCTTCCGGCTGGGAACTTGCCAGGGCCGCTTCGACAATTTCCACGGTTGCGGCGGCGATATTGTCTTCCGGACGCAAGGCGATGACCGTACCGCTGCCGTGAAGAACGTTTCGAATGAGCTGGAAAGCAGCGGCGCGCATCGGGCTGTTGGGGTCGATGCGAAGGGCCACGTTGTAAACGGTCTCTCCGCGATGCACGGCTTCCGAAATCATGAGCTGTTCGTATTCCGTCCAGGCAAATTGCGCGGGCAATTGAGGCAGCGCCGGGCCAGCAGTCTTCGCGGAAGCAGGCTCATCCAGCAATTTGCGAATCATGGCGTGGAGCGCTTCCACGGCGGGCGGCTCGGCCTTCCGTTGATAAGCGGTGAGCATTGCGCCAAAACTATCCGCGGCGGTTAGGACCAGCTCCGCGAAGTCTGCGCTACGCGCATAAGCAATCTGCGGGGTGAGCACATCCTCGAGTTCATGGGCGAGCTCGCTCAGTTTGTGAAATCCACAGGCCGCGGAATCGCCCTTCAAGGTATGCACTGCGCGGCGGACACGACGGATCACTCCCTCGTCAGCGGGGCGCGACTCGAGTTCAAGTCCAGCCTCGTTGAGCGATTGAAGCAGTTCGTTGGCGCTCTCAAAGAAGAGCGCGCGCAACTCGCCGCCGCGATCCTCGGGAGGAGGACTCACGTATGGACCTCGTTGCGCTGGTAAGCGGTGCCGTTGTTTTCATGAACCATGCGGAATTTCTGACTCAGGCCGAATAAACTCTCAGCGTGCCCAACGAAGAGATATCCAGCGGGATTCAAGCAATGCCAAAACTTTTCAACCAAGCGCTTTTGTTCGGCTTCGTCGAAATAGATCATGACATTGCGGCAGAGGATAATGTCGTTGCGGCGAGGCAAGAATTCCGTTTTCAAATTGTGAAAGTCGAACTGCACGAGTTCCTTCAACTGCGGCTTGACCTTGTACTTGTCAGCGGCTTTTTCGAAATAGCGGAGCCGGCAGGTGTAATCGACAGGTTCCATCTGCTGCTCGGTATAAAGACCTTCCTGGCCGACGCGCAAGCTGGCATAGCTGATGTCCGAGGCGACGATTTCCACTTTCCATGGCGGGGGAATGAGCGGCTTCGGCGAAGGCATTTCGAACGGGAGCGGATTCCGCAGGTAGTAATAAGCGAGCGCATCGCAGATCAAAATGGCGACGGTGTAGGGCTCCTGGCCGGCGGAGCAACCAGCGCTCCAGACCCTGAGGGTGTAATCGCGGCGCTCCTGCTTGCGGCGGAGAAGCTCCTCGAGAACGGATTTTTGAAGGAGATCGAGTTGCGGGCGATTGCGAAAGAAACTTGTTTCGTTGACGGTTAGATTCTCAAGCAGGAGAGCCAGTTCGGAGCGCCCTTCCCTGCTGGTGAGCAAGCGGTAATAGGGATAGAAAGAGTCGAGCTGGCAGGCCTTCAGACGGCGCTGCAGGCGATCTTTCAGGAAGTGAGAGCGGCGCTCGTCGAAAAACATCCCGCATTCCTGATAGACGAGCGTCTGGAGGAGCTTCAGCTCTGCTTCGGTGAGTTGGACCTGGGCAGTAATCGTTCCCATTGTATTTTCCTGAAGCGGACCCGCAGTTCGGCGGTCTTAGATGCAAGCCGGAAAAAACATTACCTTGCGGTAGCGACGGGTTCCGCGGCCTCCTCGAGTCGTTTGTACTCC
The DNA here is from genome assembly GCA_003224525.1 of Acidobacteriota bacterium. GTDB lineage: Bacteria > Acidobacteriota > Terriglobia > Acidiferrales > UBA7541 > Acidiferrum. The sequence goes on from QHZB01000196.1 coordinate 2,927, forward strand.
GGGCGATGCAGGAGTTTGGAGATGTCCAACAGAATAATGAGCCGTCCCTTCAGTTTGCCGACACCGGTGACGTAGCCGGATTCACCTTCCGCAAAGACATTGCCCGGGGCTTCGATCTCGGAGGGAGGAATCTTCAGCACTTCCGAAGCCGCGTTCACGATAAGGCCGATCAACTTGTTGTCCAACTCCACGACGAGAATGCGGTTCTTCTTATCGGGATGAATCTCGGTCTGGCCGAATCGTTTGCGGAGGTCCATCACCGGAATGATTTTCCCGCGCAAATTGATCACCCCCTCGATCAGATCGGGAGCGCTTGGAACCGAGGTAATCTCCGGAACGCGCACAATTTCGCGCACGGCAGCGATACGAACGCCGTACGTTTCATGGCCGATGCGAAAGCCGACGACTTGAAGGTCTTTTTCCATCGAGAGGTCTCCCGCCCTCTAGGAACGCGCCATTCCGGCGTATTCAAGGTCTTGCGAGCGGTCCGACTCCGAGCCACGCCGTTTGTTGTACGATTCTCCGCGACGCGGACGCTGCTGGTTGGCGCGGTCGAGAACGAAGCGGTCCATGCTGTCGAGCAAGTTGCGGGAGAGCTTCAGCATCTGCTCGGCGGCAGCGGAAAGCTCCGTGGAACTCGAGGCAGACTGCTGAACTAATTCGCGCATCTTGTCCATGGCGCGTACAACGGCCTGTGCGCCGGAAGCCTGTTCTTCGACGGCAGAATTGATTTCCTGGGTAATTTCGGTGAGGCGGCTGGTGGCTTTGGCGATCTGTGAAGAACCAACGGATTGTTCGTTGGTGGCGGCGCCGATCTCCTGAGAGAACTTATAGACTTCGGTGACGACGTTGGAAATCTTGTGTAGGGCGGCACCGAGATCGTTTCCGAGGGTCAAGCCTTCCTCGACGATGCGCGTGCTGCGCTCCATGTTTTCGACGGCCTGGCGGGCCTCGCGCTGAATGCTCTGGATGAGGTCGGCGATTTCCTTTGTGGATTGCGTGGACTTCTCGGCGAGTTTGCGAACTTCATCGGCAACCACGGCGAAGCCAAGACCATGCTCACCCGCGCGAGCCGCTTCGATGGCGGCGTTGAGTGCAAGCAAGTTGGTTTGTTCGGCGAGGTCGTCGATGACTTCGATGATTTTGCCGATGTCGTCGGCGCGATGGCCGAGGATATTAATGATTTCGGCGGACGACTGGATAGCCTGGTTGGTGCGGTTGAGGCCGTCAGTGGCCTTCTCCATGGTCTGGATGCCGGTGACGACTTCCTCGCGAGAGCGGTTGGCGATATCGAGCAAGACCTTGGCGGTATCGGCGACGCGCTGAATGGAAGTGACCATTTGGTCGATGGATGCAGAGGTTTCCGCGACGCTGGAAGACTGCACTTGCGTGTTCTTCACGACGTTCTGCACGTTGATGCTCATCTCGTGCATGGTGCTGGTGACTTCTTCAATGGCGGAAGATGCTTGGACGCTGACCTTGGCGGACTCATCCGCGGCGCCAGCGACTTGAGTGGAACCAGCCGAAACCTGGCCGGCTGACTCGCGCGTGGTGCGAACAAGTTCCTGCAAGCCGTGGGACATGCGAAGGAAGGCATTGCCGAGGGTGTCGCGCTTGGAGCGCGGCACGACTTCCACGGTCAGGTCGCCTTCGGCGACGGCCATGGAGACGCTGGCCATTTCCTTCAGATAGGCAACCATGTTGTTGAAGGTAGTGGCCAGAGCACCGATTTCGTCGTTGCGGTGAATATCAATGTTCTGATCAAGGTCGCCAGAGTCGCCAATTTCGCGCGCGACCGTGATGAGGTGAGTCAAAGGTTCCGTGATGGACCTGGCGGTATACAGAGCGATGAAGCTGCCGGCGAGGAGAGCCAGAAGGGTTCCGCCAGTGGTAACCCAGGTGCTGAAGGTGCTCATGCGGCCGGCGGACTTGGTGGTTTCCTCGAGGAACTTGCTGATATCCGCATTGCTCTGATCGAGAACGATCGAGGATTTCGTGAGCCAGGATGAGGGATCTTTTTGCAAGTAAAAAATCTGCAGGTCGGAGACGGTAGCATCTCCGGAATCGACTTGATGGCGCTTGGCGATCAGCGGCTTTGCAAAGTTGTCGGCCCAGCTGGATTCCGTACTCTCAACCTGGATGAGGGCGGTGCGAACGGCTTCACTGGAGGCTTGCGATTCTCCGCGCTTGATCTGGTCGACGATATCCATCAAACCCTTGGTCACTTTCTCTTCATCGCGGGGATCGCCGCTGAGGAGGAAATTATTCACGTTCAGGCGGTTCAACATGATCTGGTAGCGCACGGATTCGACGGTGCGAACGCTTTCGAGGGCCGCGGTGGCGTCGGCGCGCGCCGATCTTTCCTTGAATCCAGCGATGATGTTCACGACGAATAACACCAACAGGATCGCCAGGATCAGGCCGAAACCCGCATAAAGTTTTTTTCCGATGGTCATTGCGAAATGCCTCCGCTCACCTCAGCAGGGCAGCGTGGAAATCGCCGCATCTGCCGGAACAACCGTTCCTCAACTGTTTCCTCTAATTGGCATGAAACTCAAATTCAACAACTTGGGTGGTCTCTTCCGGCGCAGGCACAAACTTCCATTCCTTCGCGGCGTCCTGGCAAGCCTGAACGAGCAAGGGGTGTCCCCCGACGACCCGGGTGCTTTTCACACGTCCCTCGGGCGTGATGACGACTTCGATTTTGACCTTCCCGGCAACGTTCATTCGTTTTGCGAGGTCCGGATACAAAGGCGCCGTCTTGGTCTTGACCTTGCGCTTGGATTCATCCGTCGAACTAGACTGTGCAAATCCAGAAGCGCAAGAAAAAACGAGCGCCGCCGTTGTGGCCACAGCCAACTTTTTCCACCTGCCGGTTCTCATCGACACTACTCCTCAATGGATTGGAAGATGACCCGCATAAGAGAAGGCACGTCGGATGCCATGGCCTAGACGCGTGGGAGTCATCGAATGGAAACTGCTCGGGCACCGCTAAGTAACAGAAGAACAGTAAGTTATGGAAGATTTAGAACATGAGGGCGACTGAGCATCGGAGTACTATTTGTCTCAGACGGACGGGACTCGACAGGCTGAGGTCTCAGGCTGAGACGCAGAAAGAATAGCGAGCGACGCCACTATAGGCAATTTCGCTACATGGCACTGCCCGGCGATTGACTCACATTGAGACTCCCCGGTAGGGTTGGAGTGCGCAGCGCCTCGCAACTTGAGACGCATGACGCATCCTCCTGGTCGATGCCCAGAATAAAGCTAACACCGTCCGATTATCCCACCCGCCACCGCGGAAGGGCGGAGCCGCACCTGGCGATGTCGAGACACGCCGAGGAATTAATGGAACTCGCGGTGGAGGCGGCGCAGTCGCGAGATCTGCCGGATTTTCTGGAACAGTTTGCGTTGCGTTCGGCGCGAATGCTGGATGCCTGCTGGGGAGGCGTGGCCGTTTACCGCGGACGCGAAACGGAACTTCACGCCATGCCGGGAAGCCGCGGAGCCACAACGGAAGCCGGCGCAGACTGGCTCGTTTCGTGCGCGCGGGCAAGCCAGAACGATGTGGAGACTCGAGCGATCCCCAAGGAGGTTGCCGCGGGCATGCCCATTCCTGAAGTGCCGGGAACAATTGTGTTTGTAAGGATCGCGGCGAGCGACAATGAAAGACTGGGAACACTCTGCCTAATCCGGAACCGAAAGACACTGGGCGCGAATGAGAAACGATTGCTGCATGCGCTGGCGAGTCATGCGGCGCTTTCGCTGGAGAATTTCCGGCGATTCTCGCAACTGGAGAGGTCCAAACGGCAATGGGTGGAAGACATCGACGCGATCAGCGATTACATCGTGGTGCACGACCGCGCGTGGAAAATCGTTCGAACGAACCGCTCACTTGCGTCCCACCTTGGCGTGCCGCCAGTGGCCCTGGTAGGCGAGGCCATGAGCAGTCTGAGGCAGATCGCGGAGACAGGAAGCGATCTTCCCTGCCCGTTTTGCCGGGATACGCAGCGATCGAAGGAAGAGTACGTGGCCGCATCGGTGGAGCGCATTTTTCTCGTTTCCACCTCTCGAACGCCGGGCGTTTCCGACGACGATACGCGGACCATTCATGTTCTGAAGGACATTACCGACCGGCGGGAAGCGGAACGGCGGTATCGCGAGCTGTTTGACAGCATCCAGGAAGGATTGTTTTTCGCCACGCCGGACGGGAGATTCCTGGACGTGAATGACGCGATGGTGCGCATGCTGGGATACGCGTCGCGGGAGGAATTGCTGCGCGCGGACGTGAGCCCGCATCTGTATCCCGTGCCGGAAGCGCGTGAGAAATTCCTGCGGGCTCTTTCCGAGAGAGGGGTCTTGCGCAATTACGAAGAGACCCTGAGGCGCAAGGATGGAACGCTGCTGCACACGCTGCAAAATATCACCGCCGTGCGCGATGCCCGAGGGCGCATCGCGCAAATTCGCGGGCTGATGCTGGACGTTACGGAACAGAAGACTTTTCAATCGCAACTGCAGCGGGAACGGGATTTTAACCAGAAGATCCTGAATACAACGCAGAGCATGATTCTGGTGCTGGATACGGCCGGGCTGATCAGCTACGCCAACCGGCGGTGCTACGAAATTGGCTACCAGGAAGGCGAATTGATCGGACACCGGCTGGTGGACTGGGTGGAGGCTTCGCACCGGGAAGACTTCGACGCGGCGCTGGAAACAACGGCGAACGGACAGCAAGTGGAAAACCTGGAGCTGCGGGTGCGGCGGAGCGACGGGTCGATGGGGCATTTTTCGATCAGCCTTAGCCCGATGAGAGACGAACAAAATGCGGTGAACAGCGTGGTGGTAGTGATGACGGACATCACGGACGCGGCGTTGCTGCAAGCAAAGCTGGCCCACAGCGAAAAAATGGCCACGATTGGGCGGCTGGTTTCCGGGGTGGCACATGAAGTCAATAACCCGCTTGCGGCGATCTTGGGGTTCACGGATCTTCTGCTGGAGAATCCCGAGGTGCCAGGATCGGCGCGGGAAGATTTGCAGATCATCCTGCGGGAAACCCAGCGAACGAAAGATATCGTGCAGGATTTGCTGAGTTTCGCGCGGCAGAGACCGGTGCAGCGAGAGCTCGTGCAGGTAAACAGCGTTTTGCGACAGACGATCAAGCTGCGGAGTTATGATTTCGCCAGCCATGGCGTCGAGGTGGTGGAAGATTTTGAAGAGACGCTGGCAGCGGCACTGGGCGACTCACAGCAACTGCAGCAAGTCTTTCTGAATATTCTGAACAATGCATACGATGCGGTGCAGGATGCGGGGCAGCGCGGCCACATCAGAATTCACACGCGGCGGCAGGCTGAGCTGATCGAAGTGGCGATCAGCGACAATGGAACGGGGATTATCGATTCACAGCGAATTTTTGATCCTTTTTATACGACCAAGCAGGCGGGCAAAGGCACGGGGCTCGGACTGAGCATTTGTTATGGGATCGTGCGGGCGCATGGCGGAGAAATTCAATGCTGGAACAATGAAGGTGGAGCGGGAAGCACTTTTGTGGTGCGCATTCCAGTGGCGACGGAAGCCGCGCTGGCCGCCGCAGCCACGAAAGAAGCAGGACGATGAACGCGCAAAAGGTGTCGTGGACGGGCGGGCCGATCCTGCTGATCGAAGACGAGCCGTCGGTAATCGCCTTTCTGCGCGCGGCGCTGGAGCGCAAGGGATACGCCGTGGTGAATGCTTCGTCGGGAGCGGAAGGATTGCAGCGGCTTTCGAATGGACGGTACGCCGGCGTGATTTCCGACATTCGAATGCCGGGAGCGGTGAATGGGGCGGAAGTGCACGGGTGGATTCAGAAGAACTGCCCGGAACTAAAGAGGCGAATCATTCTCATCAGCGGTGACACGGCAAACAGCGATACGCAGGCGTTCCTGGCGCAAAGCGGGACACCGTGCATCGAGAAGCCTTTTCGGGTACAACAACTGATATCAATGGTGGAAAAGACATTCGGTAAACCATGAGCGACGAGATGAAGACACGATTACTGGTGGTAGATGACGAACAGAGCATCCGCCGCCTGTGCATGACGATCGGAAACACGCTGGGATATGCCTGCACGGAGGCGGAAAGCGGGGAGGCAGCGCTGGCGCGACTGGATTCCGATACTCCGGATCTACTACTCACCGACCTGAAACTACCTAACATGTCCGGGGTCGAGTTGCTGAAGCAGACGAGAGTGCTCCTCCCGCATACCGAAGTCGCGATCATGACCGGCCACGGCTCGATTGAATCAGCAGTGGATGCGATGAAACTGGGGGCCTACGACTACATCGAAAAGCCGTTTCGCGTGGAAAAGATGCGGCTGCTGCTGCAGCGCATGGCTGAAAAGGTGCGACTTGTCTCGGAAAATGAGTTCTTGCGCGAGCGGGTGACAACGGAAGAAAACCTCGACGGTATCATCGGCAGTTCCGCGAATATCCAAGACGTCCTGCGCATGATTTCCCGGCTGAAAGATACACGGACGCCGGTACTGATCTCCGGCGAAAGCGGCACGGGAAAGGAGCTGGCGGCCCGTGCGATTCACTTCCGCGGGGCCATGGCAAAAACGCCTTTCGTAGCAGTCGATTGCGGCTCGCTGGTGCCGACACTCATGGAGAGCGAACTGTTCGGATACGAACGAGGCGCGTTTACGGGGGCGACGAAATCGAAGGCCGGGCTCTTCCAGGCCGCGGATGGGGGAACGATCTTCCTGGACGAGATTGGGGAGCTGCCCCTGGAAATGCAGGCGAAATTACTGCGCGTGTTGCAGGAAAAAGAAGTGCGGCCGGTGGGCAGCAACGAGAAGATAAGCGTCGATGTTCGCGTGATCGCGGCGACGAATCGCGATCTGGAGGCCTCTTATCGCGCTGGAACATTCCGAAAGGACCTGTATTTTCGATTGAACGTGGTGACCGTGCACCTCCCTCCCCTGAGGGAGCGCCGGTCGGACATTCCGGTCCTGGTTCATCATTTCCTGGATCGCTACGCCAAAGGCTCGCAGATTCAGGTCACCGCTGCGGCGATGAAGAGCCTGCTGCACTATGACTGGCCGGGGAACGTCCGCGAGCTGGAGAATTGCATCGCGCGTGCGGTGACCCTCGGTGACGGGAAAATCATTGATGTCGCCGATCTGCCGCCCGCCATTCGGAGCGAGCAGGCAGACTCGGGGATCGTGACGTCCGAAGACGGCACCACACTGTCTACCACGGCGTTGGCGGACATGGAACGAATGACGATTCTGCGTGTATTTGAACAGGCGAATGGCGACAAAGCCCTGGCAGGAAAGATGCTAGGGATCAGCCGCGCGACGCTGTACCGCAAACTGAAGCGTTACAACATTGCGTTAAAGGCGGGTTCGACAGGAAGTGGGGCTGACCCGCAGGCGGCGCCCCAGTAGCCAGGAGAAACGTCTCAAGCCAAATGCTCCGGGAATTCATGACCCGCCAGGCAGTGAGACGAAAACGTTTCACGGTGAGACAGGTGAGTCAACAAAACGCTCCGAGAAAATCTTAAGCCTCACCATTTCTGCAACTTGCAACAGCCGCACCTTTCCAGCCCTTTGGCGTCCAGCGTGCATCTCTGTCATCGGAAGTCTGCGTCTCTTGCGGCGAGTAGTGTGTCTTGCCACCAGGGAGCGATTGGATTCTGACCGGTAGGGCGAGAGGCGATTTGGGAAAATCCGACGGCTTGGCAGGCACAGCGAACGAGCAAGACTGCGCAGAGCGGTTGGCGAGATTCTTTCCGCAGGCAAGACCCGTTCGAATTCCAGTGCACGTGACCGCGTCGCGCGGAGGCAGGACCAGTCTTCGCGAAGCTGCAATCGTGGAATTTGGCGGCCCGGAGCACGCTATTTTTCTTTCCAACTTGCCGCTGGAGTTCGACGACCGCGTGCGGATCGAGGCAACCGGAGAAGGACAGCCGGCGGAGGCAAATGTCGTCGGCGTGCAGTATCACGAAGGACGCAAAGCGGTGGCCGTCCGATTCTTACATGGCCCCTGCGACTGGGTGGTGACAGAGCCGTGAACAAAACAATGACAACGCTGAATCTCTCCGCTCCAGCAAAATCGGAAAGCTCGCGGCAGGCGCAATGGAAGGAAGCGCGCTCGGTGTTTCCGATCTATCTGGCGCTCGCGAAACAACTGGAGTTCGAAATTCCCTTTCCGCAAGCGCAGCGGAACCTCCCTGAGATAGCGGACCTGGAAATCTTCAGCCAAGTGCACGAGTGGCTGGATTCGATGGACCAGCGCGTGATGGTGCATCAACTCCGTCATCTTCTGCAGATGACGACGCTGAACGCCAGCGAAGCGGGACTGCGCGCGCTGATTCAGCGTCATCTGCGCAAGACAACGAAAAGCAATTACGATCGAGACAAGATCGACTTCCTGCTCGTACAGTACTTTGCGCTCTGCGCGCCCGCAAAGATTTATCACAAACAGATTGCACTGGCGGATGTCGCGCAGGTCATCCAACCAGTGCTCGGAGATGTGGAGCCGGACCCGCTCGCATGGTGTGCGCCGCTGGAGCAAATGATCGATGCGCTACGGGGCTTCCGCAGCCTGAGAGAGATCCTGAAAACGAATTTCATCGAGCAGGGCCGCAAGGTGAAGGAAACGGCCGGCGCGATGTTCTACGATCCCGCGGCGCTGGTGGCTTTCATCCGGTTTAATTTCCTAATGCGCCGGACGTTGATCGAGTTGATGCACGCAGACTTGATCGCCATCCGCGCCGGACTCGGCCAACTGCAATCCGCAGGTGCACGCATCATCGACTGCCACCATTTCGGACTGTCGGCCACCGAACCACTTCCAAAAATTTGTGCGATGGCCGACGAGTGGAAACAGCCCTTCCAAAAAAGCTACACGGAACGGTCGGTCAGCCAGGCCTTCGAAGAGCTACTCGGGCTGCGCACCGACGTGGAGCAGGCCATCGAGAAGGCACTTGTAAAATCGGGCGAAAGCTCTCCTCAACCGACAGCAGTGGAGCTAGGAAAGCCTCTCCCGGCGGCGACCAAGCCCGCGGCGGAACCCACGGCTTCCACTGCCAACGCGAAAGCGAAGGAGCGTCCTCGGACACCTGCGACGGAGGAGGCGGATGCCATTGTGGTGCTGGATTTTGAAAACTGCATGGAGCAAGTCTGGGAGCAACTGATCGCCACACCGCCTTCGCGTGGAAGGTCGATGACCACCGTCAAGATCGGGGGAGCGCGAATTCTGATGTCGTCATGGGAAGTAACGGCGTTCGTCAGCGAAGACGGGCCCTCCGCGGAGGATTTGCGGCGGGCCGTTGTGGCCCGGGCGCTGGTCACTGCGGCAACGGAATCCGCCAAGGAAACGGGGAATGCCACGTCGCTCGACCGAGCGATGAACATTGCGCGCGTGGAAGTCACTCGATTGCAAGAGCGCGTGGATATGGCCAAGCGAGCGAAGGATACGGAAGCGGCGGTAAACCTCGGGATCAGTACGAAACGTCTGCTCTCGGCGCTGGACGAAGCAGAAAAACTGTAACCGATGGCGAACTGGTCCGGCTAGGCCGGACGGAAAATTCAGGGAGCGAGTTTTCATTGCGACACGCCAACGTAGTCATTCTCACCGACGAAACCGAATTTGCCCAGCTGCTGACGGCCTGCTGGCAGGCCGAACGCCAGGCCCCGAACATCACTGTCCTCAATAGCGATTCGTGGCGTGAACAAGCTGCACCAACTCACGACCTGGTCGTGGTGGGGCCAGTGCGCGATGGAAAAATTACCAGCGTGCTGCGCTCTCTCGATCCGGCAACCGCGGTCATCCTTTGCGCTCCGGCAGATTCCCGGGAATTCGGGCAGTTGCGCACCAAGTATCCAAGACTGGTGCATATCCCGCTTCGCGAAGACTGGGCGCAAACGCTTTTGCTGGTGGCCGGCGAATCGCTGCGCCGAGCGAAAGCTTTGCAGACTGCACGGCAAGCGGAGCAGAACGCCGCCAGAAACGAGAACCACGCCACACTCGGGCGCTACATGCTGGACATGAAGCACAGCGTGAACAACGCGCTGACCTCCATGCTGGGAAATGCCGAATTGCTGCTGCTGGAGCCCGGACAGCTTTCCTCCCAGTCGCTGGCACAGATTAAGACCATGCACAGCATGGCGCTGCGAATCAACGAGGTGATGCAGCGTTTCTCATCGCTTGCAAGCGAGATGCGGGAAGCTGAGAATGCATCTCAAGCTGAGACAGAAGAGACGACAATGCCAACTTCGCGCCGTCGCTGAGTTCCTCCGACATCGCTGCAACCTGCTCATTTAAAGATATTTAGCGTGAAACGACACCGGAGCACGCGGAATGCAAAAGCTGGCTGCCGACGTGCACCTTTGCTCTATGGACAAGTATGGAGAAACGACGGCTGTGCATAAAAAAGTTCTAATCGTTGATGACTCCCCCGCTGAGGTCAGGCTGATCGAAGGCTTGCTGGAAAAGGAAGGCTATTGGCCGATTGCGTTGCACGACCCCAGGCGCGTCGAGGAAACCATTACGAACGAGCGGCCCAGCGTGATTCTGCTCGATGTGGTGATGCCGGACCGAAACGGGTTTCAGATTTGCCGCGATCTCAAAGGGAACGCGGAGTTCAACATGATTCCGGTGATCCTGGTGACCTCGAAAGATACGGCGAGCGACAAGTATTGGGGCCAGCAGCAAGGCGCGGATGGATACGTCACGAAGCCCTTCACCCGGGAAGATCTGCTACGCGCGGTGCGGCGGTTTGCATGAGACTTTCTAGGGATAAGAACAGGCGATGAGCGAAGACTTCCATCTCGAGCCCCTTCCCGCAGACGCTGATACCGGGGATCTGCTCGAAGCTCTTGGGCCGATCGAAGAGCGGCCGCCAGAGTCGCAGTATTGCGTCTTCCGCAGCGGACGCGAGCGATTCTGCCTGCCGGTCTTGGACGTCGAGGAAGTGCTTGATTGGCCGTTACTGACAAAGCTCCCACTTGGCCCCGCATACCTGGTGGGAATATTCAATTTGCGCGGCGCTATCGTGCCGTTGATAGACATTGCGATTTCCGAAGGCCGCCGGCAAGGCTTGCTCCCCAAGCACGTGGTGGTCGCTTCCCTGCGCATCGAGAACCATCACGAGGACATTCGGATCGGCATCGCCGCAGACGAAGTCATCGGAACCTATTCGGTGAACACCGAGGATTTGCTCGAGCAAGCGCCGGAAAATGTGCCGCATTGCATCGGAATGTTGCGGCATGACGACCGCCTGGCGCTGGTCATCGATTTGCGCCGGCTGCTCGAAGTTTTTCCGGGGCCCAGCATTTGAGTTTGGTGGAGACCACGCTGATCGACAGGGCGGGCTCCGCGGAAGAGATTTGGAGGGTGGCATGAAATCGCGACTGAGTTCCACAATCTGGATGCTGGTCCTGCTGAACGCAGTGGTCGGCTGCTTCGTCCTCTGGCTTGCCTTCAACGCCGGGAAGAAGGCCGGTGACGCCTCCTTTCTGGACTTTGGCTCGCCGGCCGGCGGAAGCATACTCTTCGCCATCTTACTCGCGGTGGTGACGTGGGGCATTCTGGCGTGGCGGTTCGGGGCGTTGCTGGGGCCGGTGCAGGCTCTCTCAGAATTCTCCGAACGCTTTGCAGCCGGGGACCCGCGCGCACGCGCAGAGGTCACTTCGAACGATGAACTGGGCTACATTGCAGAAAATCTGAATCGCGCGGTCGCCAAAGTGTCCAAGGCCACGAGCAACCAGGATGCCAACGACGCGCTGCAGCGCAGCATCACTGAATTGCTAAGCGTCATCAACCAAGTAGCCCGCGGGGATTTGTCGCAGCGCGGCAAAGTGAGCAACGACGCGCTTGGAAACGTAACGGATTCGATCAACTACATGCTCGATAATTTCACCAAGGTCCTCGAGCGCGTCCGCAAAGCGGCCATGGAAGTGACCGCGTGCTCCAACAACATTCTCGTAGCCGCCGATGAAATGCAGGCGGGCGCTACGCAGCAAGACCAGGAAATTACCAACACCTCGAGTGCCGTCGAAGAGCTTACGGTCTCCATGAAACAGGTTTCGAACAACGCCGAAGCGAGCGCCGAGGCGGCCCGCCGCGCGCTGGATGCCGCCGAACAGGGCAACCGCGCGGTCCGCGACACGCTCGAGGGCATGCAGCGAATCCGCGCTTCGGTACAGGCGACTGCCAAGAAAATCAAGTCTCTCGGCGACCGCTCGCTGGAAATTTCCGAGATCATCAACGTCATTAACGACATAACGGAACAGACGAACCTGTTGGCGTTGAACGCGGCGATCGAGGCAGCACGCGCTGGGGAGGCGGGGCGAGGCTTTGCGGTCGTCGCTGACGAAGTCCGCAAGCTCGCCGAACACAGCCGCAGCGCGACGAAGGATATCGCGGCGCTCATCAAGGCGATCCAGGCGGAGACGAACGAAGCGGTCGTGGTCATGGAAGAAGGCACAAAGGAAGTGGAAGGCGGCGCACAACTTGCCGATCAGGCAGGCCGCGCGCTGGACGCCATTTCCAACGTGGTGCGCCAATCAGCGGAACTCGTACAGGAAATCTCGCTAGCTTCAAAGCAGCAGGTCCGCGGAACAGAAGGAGTAGCGCACGCCATGCAGATCATTTCGAGTATCACGCGGCAGACATCGCAAGGAACGCGCGGGACGGTGGCAACTGTAAGCCAGCTCGTCAAGCTGTCGGATCAATTGAACGAGGCACTGGCGCAATTCCGCGCGTCATCCAAAGCAGCAGCGCATGAAGATTCCGCGCGACCCGTCCCGGCCGGCGCTCTTCGTTAAGCAGTGACGCTCTTCTTCGCCAGGTGGCGGAACTAAGAACGCGGCCCAGAAGACGGGAGCACGATGAGCGAACGCCAGGGACAGGTGCACGGACTGAGCGAACACGAGCTAAGCGAGATTCGCATGTTGATCGAAGAGCGGACGGGAATTTGCTTCGATGAATCGCGCGAGCGCTTCTTCTCCACGCGTGTGCGGGAACACCTGCGCTCAAAAGGAATGGAACACGGCACGGAACTGCTGCGCGCCGTGCGCAAATCCAACGTCGAATACGAGGGGCTGCTCGAGCGGCTGCTGACGCAGGAAACGAGCTTCTTCCGGTATCCCGGTGTGTATGAAGCGTTCGAAAAGCGCGTGCTACCCGAGTTGCACACGAAGAAATTCTGGAAGAATCCGCGCACCCTGAGGATTTGGAGCGCAGGCTGCTCAACGGGTGAAGAGCCATATTCGATCGGCATCACGATCGCGGATTCACTGTCGTTCGCGGATGCCTGGAACGTCGAAATACTTGCAACCGATGTCGGACGTCACGCCCTGAAGCACGCTGAACGCGGGATCTACAAAGGGCGCAGCATAGCCAGCGTGAGCGAGAGGCAGCTGGCAAATCACTTTACAGAGGTCGGCGGCGGGCATCAAGTAAGGCCGCGGCTCCGCAAGATGGTTTCGTTTGCGCAGATGAATCTTGCTTCGGCGGTATACGTCGGCCACATGGACATGATTTTCTGCATGAACGTCCTGATCTACTTTTCCGAAGAGCGCCGGCGCTCGCTGGTGCAACGGTTCTACGACACGCTGGAACCGGGCGGCTATCTGTTCCTGGGGCACTCGGAGTCGATCTCCAAGATGCCGGTGAAGTTCCAAGCTATCGTGTTGAACGATTGCATTCTCTACCGGAAGCCGACCGCGGATGAATTGCAGAAGCTGGAACTCGTGGCGGAGGGGCGAGCGTGAGCACGCTGGATCGCGAAGCCGTCGAGCTATTCCTCCAGGAAGCCTCGGAGAACCTGCAGTATTTGCGGGAGTATGTGAGCGTGCTTCAGGACGTGGAGCCGCGCCGCGAAGACCTGGAACGGCTTTACATCTCGGCTCACACACTGAGCGGCACTTCGGCGAGCTATGGATTTCCGCGGTTCTCTGAAATTGCCGGCAAACTCGCGCACGTCTTTCAATACGCCCTGAACGCGACTCTCGGGAGCGATCTCCACGGGCCGTTGACGGAATTCCTTTCGGATGGAATTTCGCTGCTGGAAACGGTTCTTCTGGAAATCAGCGACACCGGCAAAGAAAGTACCGATGATATCGCCGTTTTCAAGGAGCGCTATCGCTTCGCGTTTCCGACGGAACCACCGCCACTGAATCTTTCCCCCCCAGAAGTGCGTGAGCGATTCGTTGTGGAGGAGCGCGATGAGCCCATTACCGCTGCAGCGACGGGCTCTTACTTTGACGCGCTGCCGCTTGACCAAGAGGTGCCGGACGAGATCCTTGAGTTCTTCCAGCCGGAAGCGGAAGAGCATCTCCAGGTCGTCAGCGATTGCCTTATTTCGCTGGAAGGCAACAACAATCCGGAGGAGATCAATAAACTCTTTCGCGCCATTCACACAGTAAAAGGCTCAGCAGCGCAAGTCGGGCTGAAGAGACTGGGAGCAATTGCACACCGCGTCGAGGATTTGATCGGCCGTTTGCGCGATGGAGAGATTGAACCGTCGCCCGGCGTCGTGGATTTGTGTCTTGAGTCAGTGGACGTTTTGAAGAAGACGCTCCACCGCCAGTGGGCAAGTGAAGTCGAGATGCGAACGGGCATCGATTCGCTGTTGGGCCGCATCGCGGAATTTGCTCCGCTCGACCCGGAAGATGCGGAAGTTTCGGCCGGGTCTGCCGGGGCAGCGGAACTTCGGCATGCGAGCGAAGTAGCAGCCACAACAAAAATCGCCACACCCGCAAAAAAGCCTGGGAAACAATCCGCAAGCGGCACGTCGACGGTAAAATCGGTTCGAATTGCGCTTGCCCGGCTCGACCGCATGATGAACACGGTCGGTGAACTGGTCATTAATCGTACGCGCATGGTCGGCCGTGTAGCGGAACTCGAAAAGCTCATCGATACGCTGAGCTTCTCGAAAGAGCGGCTGCAGGGCAAAGTCGCCGAATTTCAGGAAAAGTACGAATTTAACCGCATCAGTAACAACCGCGCCGCCCAGGGACAGTGGAAGTCCGAGCCGACACCAAAGATGCTTACGAGCGCAGCTGCGGGCGACACATCGTTCTGGTCCGAATTCAGCGAACTGGAAATGGACCGCTACGACGATTTCAATATCTTGTCGCGGTCGATGGCCGAGATTTCAGCAGACGTCAACGAAGTACTCTCGCAACTGCAAGGGTTCATCGGGCGCGTCGAAGGCGATATCGACGAATTCACGAAATTGGCGCATCACCTGCAGGACGAGATTACTGCCGCGCGAATGGTTCCGATAGGTACGCTCTACTCGCGATTGTCGCGGGCCGTTCGCGATGCAGCGAATTCGACTGGCAAGCACGTCGAACTGGACCTTTCCGGAAGTGAAACCGAGCTCGATAACAATATCATTCAGCAGATTTCCGACCCTCTGGTGCACCTGGTGCGCAACTCGGTGGCGCACGGCATCGAGCACAGCAGTGACCGCACCGCCGCCGGCAAATCGTCCACCGGGAATATCATGTTGCGTGCCTATCACCGCGGCAACCACATTTACATCGAGGTCGAGGATGACGGCGGTGGAATCAAGTACGAGCGCGTGAAGCAAAGCGCGATCGAACGCGGGCTAGTTTCCGAGGAGACTGCCGACCGCCTTACGGAACGCGATCTTCGGGAGATGCTTTTCCATCCCGGGTTTTCAACGGCTCCCGTGAAAACGGAACTGGCTGGGCGTGGAGTCGGGCTCGATGTGGTGCGGGCAAATCTGACCGCGCTCAACGGCGAAATCGATATCCAGAGCACGAGCGGCAAGGGCACCAAGTTTACGCTCAAGGTGCCCCTCACCCTGATCATTTCCCCGGCCCTGTTTGTGCGCTGCGGCACGACGAATTTCGCGCTGCCATTGGCAGTTGTCGAGGAAATCCGCCGCCTGCGCGCTGATGAAATCGAGGACGTCGGCGGCAAACTGCTGACCAAAGTACGCGACGTGGTTACCGAGGTCGTGCGTTTAGATACCTATCTGGGGTTGCCGCCTCTTGAAGCGATCAATGGCTACTTCCGTATGGTGGTGGCAAATGCCGGAAACCGGAAGATCGGTCTCGTCGTGGAAGAAGTTCTTGGCAAGGACGAAATCGTTATCAAAAACCTGGGTGAATACCTGCGCCGCGTGAAACTCTTCCCGGGTACGACGATTGCGCCCGATGGCAGCCTCATTCTGCTGATCGACTTGAACCGCATGGTGGCGACAGAGCCAAACGAGCGCCGGCCGATACAAGCTAGCGCCAGCGCCGCGCGAATATTTGCGCCGGGCTCGACGGCGATTGCGCGCGGAAACATTCCTTCCGAGGCCATCGACCGCGTCGAGCAAGAGCGCGTAATCGTGGTTGCGGACGACTCCATCAGCGTGCGCAAATTCGTCGGCCGAATGCTCGAGAAGAACGGCTACCGCGTGAAGCTGGCGGCCGACGGACTGGAAGCGGCCGAACTGGTGACGCAGCACGGCTGCCATCTGGTTATCACCGACCTCGAAATGCCACGCATGACAGGTTACGAATTAATGGTGCAACTGCGCCAGAGCCCCTCGACGCGGCGAATCCCGGTGATGGTCGTTACCTCTCGCGCGGGTGCGAAGCATCGCGATCGCGCGATGAAGGAAGGCGCCACGGCCTTCCTGACCAAACCGGTGCAGGAGGATCAACTGATCGCGGCGGTTGAACAACTCATAGGAACGGAGGCGCCACGCACCGTCGCGCCGGTAGCGTAAACGAACAATGGCGACCGCCAATAAAAAGTTTCGTGTGCTTGTCGTGGATGATTCCACATTCATGCGGAAGGTCCTTGAGAGGATTTTCAACACTGACGAGCAACTGCAGGTCGTGGGCAACGCCAAGGACGGCCGCGAGGCCGTTGCACTGGCGGAATCACTGAAGCCTGATGTCATCACCATGGACATCAATATGCCTCACGTGGACGGACTCCAGGCCACTGCGGAAATCATGACCACGAATCCGCGGCCGATCGTCATCGTCAGCTCGGAATCGCACGAAGGCGCAGCGAGCACTCTTCGAGCGCTGGAACTCGGAGCGATTGAATTTGTCGCCAAGCCATCAAGCGCCATCGACCTCGACATGCAGAGTGTGAAGGAAGACCTTCTGCGCAAGGTGCGCATGGCAGCCAAAGTGCGTGTCGTGCGCACGGCTTCACGCCTGGCATTGACGATTCAGAATGCCATCGGCTCCAAGACTCCGTCCCCCGCCCCGGTGAGCGCCCGCCCCATGCCTACGACCGGACTAGATCAGCGCTTCCCTGTAGTCGTGCTGGCAGCGTCGACGGGCGGACCAGCGACTGTCATGCGCATCGCTCCAGGCTTCACGGGAGACTTCCCTGCGGCAGTAATTCTGGTGCAGCACATGCCTGCGGCATTCACAACGCAATACGCCGCGCAACTCGCGGAATTCACCGGAATCCGCGTGAAAGAAGCGGAAGCCAATGAGTCGCTTCAGCCAGGAACGCTCTATATCTGTCCAGGCGGTCAGCATCTTCGAGTTACATCCACGGGTCGAATCCAGCTTGACGGGACCAGCGGCCGCATTAATGGTTATCTGCCGAATATTGACGCTACCATGGAATCCGTTGCGGCCTTTGCCGGCCCACTAAGCATTGCGGGTGTTTTAACAGGCATGGGTAACGATGGGGCTAGTGGGGCCAAGGCAATCAAGGCGGCCGGAGGCCTGGTGGTAGCGCAGGACGAAGCAACGTCCGTGATTTTCGGCATGCCAGCCGAGGCTATCAAGGCCGGCGCTGTCGATCAGGTGCTCGGTATTGACGACATTTATGCCGCCATCGAAAAACGTGTCCTGGGAATCTGCCGCACGGCACCGGCGGGAGTTCGCTAATGCGTCTGGCGACCCCCGCGAAGGCCAGTCCGGCAAAGACGGAACAGATCATTCTCTTTCGCGTCAGCGGCCAATTGTTCGCTATCTCTTCGTCTTCGGTACAAGAAGTGCGCAGCGCGGATAGCATGTCAGGCGGGGCTACCGAAATCAGTGCGCCCGGCCTTCGAAAAGTTCGCCACGTTCTGCGGCGCGGGGACAGGTCACTCTTCATCGTCAACGGCGCCATGCATTTTGGATTGCACGCGGCGGAGGGAGCACAGCTATTTGTGCTGCGCAAGACGCGCACGGCCCTCTTGATCGATGGCATCGAGAAGATGACGACTATGACGCAGTTGCAGGCGCTTCCACTCTCCTTCTGTCACGAAGAGCGGCAATGGTACCGCGGACTGACGGCCCTCGATCAGACGGTCGTACCAGTGGTGCATCCGGAAGGGTTTTTGTCGCCGCAAGAACTGGCTCTGCTCGATGCGGCTCTTTTGCAAGCGGACAAGACCGAAAGCGAGAATCTTGAGAGGACAAGCGCCGGGCAATGACGGTATCGACCGAACTCGAACTGCAATCGTTCGTCCTGCTGCGCCTTGGCGAACGGAGGTTTGCCGTCTCGGCGAACCAGATTGCCGAGCTCGTTGCCCCGAGCCGGGTTTTTCGCTTTCCGCACCGAACACCAAAATTGGAAGGTGTGATTCTGCGACGAGGCCGGATCGTTCCAGTATGCGACGTTTCTGAAATGCTGCTCGGGAAACGCCTGACGTCCCGCCGCTTTTACCTGATCGCCGTGCGCAAATACGGAGCGCAGCGGGAATGGGTGGCGGTGCCGGTTACTGGTGAATGCGAATTGATCAAAGCGGAGATGATGGCGGCGGTCGAATCCGACGCGCCTCACGTCGCAGGGTGGCTGTCGCATGACGGCGATGTGATCGAAGTCTTGAATCTCGACGCAATCACGCCCGGCCCGGAACAGCTGCTCGCGGAAGCCGCGGCGCGGCAAAGACCGGAGGTGCGACCGTGATCCCCACCGGACGTTCCGCGAAAATTCTTCTCATCGACAGCAACGTATATTTTACAAAGCGGCTTGGCGATGCGTTGAAACGCGAAGGCTTTGAGGTCGTGATCAGTACGCAAGCCGGTTTCGCACTCACTACGCTCGAATACGACGCGCCGTCCGCCATTCTCTGCGCGACAAACATGCGGGAGATGGGCGCTCTGGAAATTGCAAGGATCATTCACGCGGACTCAAAGAACTCCAATCTGCCCGTTATCGCTCTTGGGGATGGAAGCCAGCGCGCGTTGATGGAAGCATTTCAGGCCGGCTGCGACGATTACATTGACCGCAACCGGCAACCTGCGGTGATTGCCGCCCATATAAAGCAGATCATCGTCAGCAAAGCGGAGGGGTTTCAACCCACGCAGATGCTTGCCCAGTCCGACACAAGTCTCAGCGGCAACTTGACGCACCACGACCTAACGGGCGTGATGCAGATGCTGGGGCACGCGCACCAGACAGGCGCGTTGCACATCAACGCCGGTGAAACGGACGGTGTGTTGTTCTACGACGCCGGGGAGATCACGCACGCGGAATGTGGCACTCTGTTTGGCGACGAAGCTGTCATTCACATTTTGAAAAACTGCGGAAACAGCACCGAAGGCGTCTACAAATTCGCCTACGGGACAACTTCGACACAGCGCACCGTGCTGCGCTCGGCCACCGATCTTATGCTGGATGCCATGCGCGAATTCGATGAAGCAACGCGAGACATGGCGGACAAGGAAGCGCTATGAGTGAAGCCATGACCATTCCGCCGCTGGGCGAAGCTCCGGCCAAGCGGACACCCACCGTCTACTTCATCGATGACAGTGCCACCATGCGCGAAGTTATCAAAATCGCTTTTCGCCGCGAGAATATTAACGTGATTACCTGTGCCGACGCGGCCTCGGCGCTGGCACAATTCGAGCAAAACCGCCCCGACGTGGTGATCACCGACGTGATCATGCCCGATCAGGACGGCTACTCCGTGTGCAGCCAAATCAAGCAGCATCCGGAATTCAGCCAAACCCCGGTTGTGCTGATGTCCGGCGTAGTCAATAAGAGTGTAGCCGACAAAGCGGTTTCGGTGAAAGCCGATGAACTGATTCGCAAACCCTTTCAGCCCCAGGAATTGATTGGGCGGGTGAAGAGCCTCTTGGAGCCGAAGAGTGCCACGCCGGCGCCGGTGGCTGAGCGCTCCACACCTTCGAATGCTTTGAGCAATCTATTTGCGCCGCCTCCGGTTCCAGTCGCGCCCCGCAATGTCGCGCCTCCACCGTCGACTGCGGCTACACCGCAATCTGCCTGGCCACGAGCGCTCGCCGAGGCGTTCACCCCCCGGCAGCCTTTGCAGCCACAGCACGACCCCCAGCAATCGATAGCTGCCACGGTTCGGCCTGCTCCGACGGTGGCCGACGTCCAGAAGCTACGCGTCGAGATTGCCCATTTGGATCTGCTGGTGAAAAAGCTACAAGCGGAACTTCAGATCGAGCGGCAATACAATCAAGCTTTGGAAACACAGATTCGCACGCTCACGGAAGTGCGCTAGCTGCGCGAAAGCCGGCCTGCCACTTCCTGTAATCCGTCTTGCCATTCCGCGCGGACAGTTGACGCTCGAACACGGATTCAGTAGCCTCATTTTCTAACGTTCACTTATCGTTTTGCTTTTCTTGTTCTAATCAAGGGGGACCCGCGATGGGCAACAAGAGCGATTCGGCTATTTCTCGCCGTGAATTTGCGCGGCGCGCAGCTTTTGTTTCCGCGGCGGCATCGCTGGCTCCGTCAAACCTTCTCAGGTCTGAGTCTAGCGCCGCAACGCTGCCCGCGCAGCAGTCGCCGAATGCGCCAAAGATTTCACGTGAAGGCCAGGCCGAGGTCGAATCACGGATTCAGTCTATTTTCGCTCAATACGGCAACCGGCTCTCTGACGCTCAGAAAGCCGATATTCGGCGGCTAGCCACCGAAGCGCAGCCACCGCTCGATCGCCTGCGCGCGTTTGCAACGGACAATGGAGACGGGCCGGGGCTGTACCTCAAGCCTTTGATGGAGCGGGAAAAGAAACCTTCGCCGGTGTCGGCGAAATCAAAACCGGCCACTGTGCCGAAGAATTCTTGAGGAGCATCCCGAATGCCTGGCGAAGAGATTGTCTATCTGTCTGTAAGCGAACTCGCGAAACGCATCGAGTCAAAGAAACTCTCGCCTGTCGATCTGACCGAGGCATATCTCGACCGCAGCCAAAAGCTCGGGCCGCGATTTAACGCCTACGCCCGCTTGACACCGGAGATTGCCCTCGAACAAGCCAAGGCAGCGGAAAAAGAGATCCAGCGCGGCCACTACCGTGGCCCGCTTCACGGGATTCCTTACGCCGCGAAAGACCTGCTGGCGGTGAAAGGGCTTGCGACCACCTGGGGTGCGAAGCCCTATGCGAACCAGGTATTCGATTACAACGCGACTGTGATCGAACATCTGAACCGCGTAGGCGCGGTGATGATCGGCAAGGCATCCATGATAGAACTCGCCGGCGGAATGGGCTACCGCTTCGCCTCCGCATCCTTGCAGGACGAGGCCAAAAATCCTTGGGACACCAAGTGCTGGACCTGCGGCTCGTCTTCCGGCTCAGGCGCGATCGTGGCCGCAAGCCTGGCGGCCTTTGCTATCGGCACGGAAACATGGGGTTCGATCATCTGCCCTTCGGCTTTCTGCGGCGTGAGCGGTTTGCGGCCTACCTATGGACGTGTCAGTCGTTACGGTGCGATGGCGCTCGCGCCTTCGATGGACAAGATCGGCCCGATGGCCCGCAGCGCAGAGGACTGCGCACGCATTTTTGCCGCGATCGCGGGTCATGACTTAAAGGACCGGGGAACGGTGCCCATTGATAAGGGCGCGTTCACCTATTCGCCGTCAATGGAATTGCATTCGCGGCCACTAAAGATCGGCTGGCTCACAAATGCATGGAAATCTCTTGCACCAGGCGTTGCGAAGCCCATCGAAACCGCAAGCAGAGTCCTCAAGAGATATTTTTCGAGCCTGAAGGATGTCGCCTTGCCTGTTGGCCCCTGGGAGGATGCTGGCAACATCATCGTTGCCGTGGAGAGTGCCGCTTCTTTTCGATCGCTGATTCGCTCCGGGCGCGTGAGCGAATTGACCGATCCGCTGGGGCAAATCGCTGGCTATGTGAACGAGCAGTATTCCGCTGCGGACTATCTGCAGGCCCTAAAGGTGAGAGAGATCGTCCAAAAGAAAATGGATGCAATGTTTGAGACGTTCGACATCATCGCCACCGCCGCCCAGCCGATTGCAGCAACGCCTCTGACGTTGAATCTCGAGACCGATTTGGCTTTTCCCGATCCTCTCGGCGGCATCGGCAATATCTGCGGGCTTCCGGCAATGTCCGTCCCTTGTGGATTCACCGAAAAGAATCTCCCGGTCGGGCTGCAATTTGTGGGCAGAGCCGGCGACGATTTTGCGGTTATCCAGGCAGGACGGACCTTCCAACTGCATACCGACTGGCATAAGAAACATCCGAAGATCCATTAGGGATCGGCAGGCGATCTTAGTTGGCGGGAGAAATGCGGACGACTTCAGGATTGCTTCAGGATTTCGTGAACTGCGCGAAGAAGGGACGGTGCCTTGCAAGAAGGGGGCACGTTGGGGCATTTGGTGGCTGCTCGCGACACCGGCCAGCGCAACAGTGCACCGCCGGCGAGGGTGAGTGCTGCGCCCTCCGTTTGGATTTATTCTTGCTTACTACGACGAATTCTCAAACCGGGAGATAGCTAATCGTTTTAGTCATAACGAAAGCCGAAGCCTCGTGAATGCAATCGAATGCGAAAACGTCGCGAAAATGACTGTACCAAAGGGCAGGATAGCCTCTCAAAATACCCGACTTTTACTGCGATTCCCCGCATGTTAGGCTCCCCCCGTTCTCTGACAACGCGGACACGCGCCTTAATCACAGTCCGCGCGGGCATCACCGAGGAGGCAATTCTGCTATGCACGATACTTGGAAAGATATGTTCGTCATGGGGCTTCCCCTGGCGGAAAAGATCCTTCGGCCGATCATCGTTTATGCCTTCCTGGTGGTCAGTCTCAGGCTCTCCGGGAAGCGCGAACTCGTCCAGCTCAATCCATTCGATCTGGTCGTCCTGCTGACACTCTCGAATACGGTGCAGAACGCCATCATCGGCGAGGATAACAGCGTCCTCGGCGGAATCATCGGCGCTACTTCCCTGCTGGCGACCAACTATCTCGTCGTTCGCTTCCTGTACGATCACAGGAAGCTGGACCAATTGGTCGAAGGCAGAGCTGATGTCTTAGTCCAGGGCGGCAAGCTGCGCACGCAGAATTTGAAGAAGGAACTTATTACCGTGCCGCAGCTCGAAGCGGCCGCACGGAAGCAAGGCTTCGATTCGCTCTCCGAAGTCGCACAATGCGTGCTTGAGCCCGGCGGGACGCTTACATTTCTCGGGAAGAAGCCAACCGGCGAGGACCTGCGCCACCAGGAATTGCTTGGGAAGCTGGAACGTCTGACACAGGAAATCGCACTGTTGAGAGGTTCACAACCGCCGGCACGTGCTTAGTTTAATGAAGGAAGAAGCCGGTCGCCGACAGCGCGACGCCCACGGTGCCGATGAGCAGGCCGCCGAACCAGAATCCCTTCCGCTTGGTCAGAAGCGTGATTGAGCAGATGACCAACCCTATTTCCAGAAGCGCCTCTCCTCCATCAAATCGATCGGCTTTGCGAACCGTCAAATCGCGCTCCTCTTCCAAATTCTTAGCCTCTTTGCTGACATCGACCTTGTCGCCCTCGTAGTGCTCGACTTCCTTTACATATTTCTCTTTCAGTTCTTCGCCCAACTCCTTGTTCAGCGGTGCCACCAGCCTGACCACGTCGGAGAACCCCTGGGCTTCGTGGAGGCGGACGCTCTTCGCCTGGTACTGTGTCCAGCGGCTGGCTGCCTGAGTTTCCAGGCGCAACCCTTCGGTGTGCGCCCGATGTCCGAGCAACGACGCACCGGCCACTAATACCGCCATAATCGAGATCGTAATCGACACGGGGAGGATCAACGGATGATCCTCGGACCCGTGATGACTCTCGGGAAGTTCGATACCTTCGCTCATCCCTCTACTCGCCTTCTCCAGGATCAGACCGCAGAATCAGAGGAAATGACCTGCAAAGATTCGTGCGCCGCCGCCAGCGTACGGTCAATATCCTGGGAGGTGTGGGCGGCAGAAACAAAAGCAGCCTCGAACTGTGACGGCGCCAAAAATATTCCCCGATCTAGCATTTCGCGGAAAAACCTGGCGTATCGTTTGGTGTCGGAGCGCTTGGCGTCGGCGTAATTTCTTACCGGCCCCGGCGTGAAGAAAACCGTCGAGAGCGAGCCGATGGCATTGATCTGCCCAGGTATTCCGGCATCTGCCAGTTCCGCGCGGAGACCAAATACCAGCCGCCGCGCCAGTTGCGTCATCTCCTCGTACAAGCCAGGCTTTGTGAGCTGTTTGAGAGCAGCAATACCGGCCCTCATCGCCAGCGGGTTTCCCGCGAGCGTGCCGGCCTGATACACCGGGCCGAGCGGCGCCACTTGGTCCATCAATTCTGCGCGCCCGCCGTACGCCGCTACGGGAACACCGCCACCGATGATTTTTCCGAGTGTCGTGAGATCCGCTTCGATTCCTAGAAGTTCCTGCACGGAACCATTGTGCAGACGAAATCCTGTGATCACTTCATCGACAATCAGGAGCGCGCCGTGCTTCTTAGTAATTTCATGCAATCCCTTCAAGAAACCCGTCTCCGGAGGAACAACTCCCATGTTGGCGGCGATGGGCTCGACGATGATCGCAGCGATCTTATCCTTATGCTGGAGAAATACGCGTTCGACCGCTTGGAGATCGTTATAGGCTACGTTCAATGTCAACGCAGCCAGTGCAGCGGGCACTCCCGGGCATTCGGCAATTCCGAGCGTAGCGAGACCAGAACCGGCCTGCGACAGGAAACTGTCCGCGTGTCCGTGATAACAGCCCTCGAATTTGACGATAAAGTCCCTCTTCGTCACTCCTCGCGCCAGCCGCACAGCGCTCATCGTTGCTTCCGTGCCGCTGGAGACAAAACGAATCTTTTCAATGAAAGGAATTGCCCGTGTAATCAGCGTGGCAAGCTCAAGCTCCAGCTCGGTCGTCACACCAAAACTTGTGCCGCGGCCTGCCTGGTCAGCGATTGCCTCGCTGATGGCGGGATTCGCGTGTCCCACGATTATCGCGCCCCAAGAGCACACAAAATCGAGCAGCTCGTTTCCGTCCGCGTCGTAAAGGTGTTGCCCGCTGCCGCGCTCGATGATCAGCGGCTCTCCACCGACGGATCGGAACGCCCGGACGGGGCTGTTCACGCCGCCAACCAGCACCTTCTCGGCGCGCTCGAAAATCTCGCGCGAACGTTTGCGTTCGCGCCTCACTCGGGATTGCGCTGTTCTCATGTTTTCTCGATTAAATTAGCACGCCTTCAGCCAGCGTGCGACATCCTTGGCATGGTAGGTAAGAATAATTTCAGCTCCGGCGCGCTGGATGCCTGTCAGGATTTCCAGGACAACTCGCTTTTCATCCAGCCAGCCATTCTGCGCCGCCGCTTTGACCATGGCGTACTCTCCGCTGACGTTGTAAGCGCCGACAGGAACATCAAAGGCATCGCGCACCCGCCGGATAACATCCAGGTACGCCAGCGCGGGCTTAACCATCACCATATCCGCGCCTTCTTCGAGATCAAGCTCCACTTCCTTCAACGCTTCCCGCGCATTAGCAGGATCCATCTGGTAGCTGCGGCGGTCGCCAAATTGGGGGGCGGACTGGGCCGCTTCCCGGAAAGGCCCATAGAAGCCAGAGCAGTATTTCGCGGCATAAGCAAGAATGGCAATGTTCTCGAACCTGTGTTCATCTAGCGTTTCACGAATGGCCCCCACACGCCCGTCCATCATGTCTGACGGGGCGACGATGTCGGCGCCAGCTCGCGCGTGCGAGAGCGCCTGCTGGGCAAGAATCGCCACCGTGGAATCGTTGGCCACATCGCCATCTTCGACGACGCCGCAGTGGCCATGGTCCGTGTACTCGCAGAGGCAGACGTCGGTGATGACAAGAAGTTTCAATTTTGCTTTGCGAATCGCTTCAATGGCGCGCTGGACCACACCCTGGGCGCTGAGGGAACTGGCGCCGCGTGGGTCCTTGGACTCGGGCAATCCAAATAAAATTATCCCCGGAATCCCCAGCGACTCAACTTCACGAGCTTCTTCCACGATCTGATCGACCGACTGCTGATAGACACCGAGCATGGAGCTGACTTCCTGGCGCACCTTTGTACCCGGACACACGAACATCGGATAGATGAGACCCGCCGTGGTAAGGCGCGTCTCGCGAATGAGACCGCGCAGCGCCTCGCTACGACGCAAACGCCGCGGTCGATGGGTAGGAAAACTCATGCTCGCTTTGCTCCTGCCGGCGCCTGTTTCAGGGTACCCGCAAAATATTCTTCCAGCGCTTCGACGACCGCCGCTGCCGTAGTGTCTCCGGCCACCACGGTGCACCCGACACCCGCTTTGCGCAATGCCTTTGCGGTGACGGGTCCCACCGCCGCAATCGCCAGTTTATCTTGTAGAGCGCGCAGTTGCTCGCCCCCAAACAGCTCAGCGAAATGTTGGACGGCCGACGGGCTGAAAAATAGAACCGCGTCCGCAGCACCTTCGGCTATCTGTCCTAAATTTCTTTGCTCCACATCGCTTGGCCGAAGCGTGCGGTAGGCGATCACTTCCGTGACCTTCGCGCCGTGGCGCTTCAACGTCCGCGGCAAATCCGGATTTGCACGATCGCTCCGCGGCAAGAATACTTTCTCTCCACAAAGTTTGTTCCCCAACTCCTCCGCGAGCGCCGCGCCGGTGTGCGTCTCCGCAACATACTCGACGGGAAGTCCGGCCTGCCGGGCAGCTTCGGCGGTTACGGGACCGACGGAAGCGATTCGCAGCTTGCTCCCTATGTGAATCAAGCTACGCTTCAGCTCTTCGGTGCGCTTCACCACCGCACGAACGGCTTGCGCGCTGGTGAAAATGATCCAATCAAAGCGATGGAGTTCCACGATCGCCGCATCGAGCGGTGCGAAATCTCGCGGGGCTGCAAACGCCACAAGCGGAAGCACCACAGGAATAGCTCCACGTTCGGAGAGTACCCTCGCCAGCACTTCACTCTGCGCCGCCGAACGTGTTATCACAATTCGCTTGCCGGCCAAGGCGCTTGGAGATGCTTCAGGCACGCTGGCGGCTCACTTCTTCCAGAATCGACTGCGCGCCCGCCTCGATCAGCACCCGCGCCATGTGCTCTCCAAGTTGCGCCGCCTGATCCAGCGGAGAGGTGGCGCGCTGCTTCACGTATTGCACTCCGTCCACGGAACAAACGCACGCGTCGAGCAATAGTTCGCCGCGCTCGATGCGCGCCCACGCACCCAGCGGGACCTGGCACCCGCCCTGCAATGCCGCCAGGAGTGCGCGCTCCGCAATGATCGCCGTGCGGGTCTCTGCGTCGTCCAAAGGCGCCAAGAGGTTTCCCGCTTCCGTGTCCTTCAACCGGCATTCCACCGCAATGGCACCCTGCCCCACCGCCGGCATGCAGACTTCCGGCGAGAGCACCTCCGAAATCCGCTGGCTCAATCCGAGGCGATCCAGGCCCGCTTTGGCAACCATCACCGCTTCATATTCCCCGCTCTCCACTTTTCGCAATCGAGTGTCCACGTTTCCACGCAGGTCGCGGAGATCGAGGTCCGCCCGCAGGTGTTTCAACTGCGCTTGCCGCCGCAGACTGCTCGTTCCCACACGCGCTCCGTGCCGCAGATTCGCAAGCATGGAGCCTACCAGGCAATCACGCACATCATCGCGTCGGCACACCGCAGGAAACACGAGCCGGGAAGGAATGTCGGTCGGCACGTCCTTCACGCTGTGCACCGCAAGATCGATGGACTCCTCCAGCAGCGCCTCCTCCAGCTCTTTGATAAAAATTCCCTTTCCGCCAATCTGCGTCAGTGGCGCTTGCGGCATCTTGTCGCCGCTGGTCTTGATGATGACAATTTCCGCTTCCATGCCGGTGGCGGCAAACAGTTTCTTGCGAACGGATTCCGCCTGCCATTTGGCAAGCATGCTGCCGCGCGTGCCAATCCGCAGGATTCTCACGGCTTCTCCCGATTCGAAAGAAACAGATCGCGCAATGCTTCGACGTTTTGAATCTTCCGCCGGAGTTCTTTCTCGCCTCGCAGGCGTTCCGCCGGCCCCACAAGCAGCTTCTCCAGCATCTCATCCATCAATTTTTCCACTTGAGCGCGATCCGTCTCCGTCAGATGCTTCATCGGCTCCATGCGTGACCGGATGAATGACGCGCGTTCCTCCCGCATCTTCACTCGGAGAGCATCAACAAGCCCGACCAGCTCGACGCTCGCCTGCCAGGATAGGAATTTAGTGACATGCTCGTCGACGATGCCCTGAGCCCGGGGAACCTCGCTTTCACGAGCGTTGCGATTCTGCCGTACGATCTCGCTCAGGTCATCCGTATTGTAAACGTAGACGTTGTAGAGCTCCCCAACGCTTGGGTCAATATTCCGGGGTACACCCAGGTCCATCAGGAACAACGCGCGATTTCCGCGCGCCGCCATCGCCCGCTCGACGATATCGCGGCGCAGAACTGGTTCATCAGCGCTGACCGACGACACCACCACATCCGGCGATTGCAGCGCTGTTTCCCACTCACCCCACCCGACGACCTTTCCGCCGAACTGCCTGGCCAGCTCGTCCGCGCGGTCGCGCGAGCGGTTCATCACATGGAGCTGCGCGATCCCACGGTCCCGGAGTTGAGAGACCACTTGCTCGCTGATCGTACCCGCCCCCAACACCAGCGCCCTGCGCTCGCTCA
The DNA here is from genome assembly GCA_003224525.1 of Acidobacteriota bacterium. Lineage (GTDB taxonomy): Bacteria > Acidobacteriota > Terriglobia > Acidiferrales > UBA7541 > Acidiferrum. Next base: position 31,753 of record QHZB01000196.1, read on the forward strand.
GTTTTCCAAAAATGCGTTCCGCCAGTTTCACCCCCGCGGATGCCACGGACATTGGCCGCGTGCCAAGCTCCGTTTCCGTGCGCACGCGCTTCCCGACTTCCAACGCACCCTGGAAGAGACGATTCAGCACGGGCCCTGTCGCACCTTGCTCGTGCGCGAAACGATACGCTTCCCGCACCTGTCCCAGGATCTCCGCTTCGCCCAGCATCATAGAGTCGAGGCCCGCGGAAACTCGAAAGAGATGGCGCACGGCCTCGTGATCGTAGTGGTGGTAGAGCGACACGCTGAGGATATCTGCACGCACCGAATGGAACTCGCTCAGAAAAGTAGAGAGTCCCGGGGCACACTCATGGGAGGATTCCGGCGGCACGCCGTACACCTCGCTGCGATTGCATGTAGAGAGCACCAGCGTCTCTTCGAGAATCCCGCGCGCGCGAAGTTCTTCAGCGGCCCGCCGGGCTTGCTCGGCCGTGAAAGACACCCTCTCACGCACCTCAACGGGCGCCGTGCGGTGATTCAGTCCCACAAGAACAATTTCCATACCGAGATTCGATCGCTCCTAAAAGTAACGGTGGCTATGCGAGAGATATAGATTTACGACCGTAAAGCTCAGCACTACAATCAAGAAATTGAAGATGCACAATCTTGAAGCGCGCGCCCCGCGCCACGCCCCAGTGCCCGCCAGACCGAGGTAAAGCACATAAAGCAGGAGCACGAGCAGCGTGACCACGTATTTCGGATCGTAAAACGAATATTCGCTGCTCAGCCGGTCCACCCAGACAAATCCCAATGCTGTTCCAATCGCAATGGAAACCAGCCCCACTAGAACGCTCGACTTGCTCATGCGCTCCAGCAATTCAAGCGGCGGCAACCGCCAGACCATGTTGCCAAGTTTGTGGCTTCGAAGCAGGCGTTCCTCTCCCAGAAAAATGAGGCTGAGAACAAAAGAGAGCGCGAACGCCGCATAGGCGAGGATGCTCAAGGTAACGTGAAACGCAAACGTGGCCCCGTGCGCCGCGGGCGGCGAAAGCCGGTCGGCCGGGGCAAGATGCGCGGCCAGAAAGAACACTAGGATAAAGGGCATAACGAAGGCCCCGACAGATCGCTGCCGGTGATACACCTCCAGGCCCAGATACGTCAGTGCTAGAAGCCAGCCGAAGAGCGACATGGATCCGTACAAGTCATGGTAGGGAACCGTGTGCAAGCCGCGGGATCTCTCCAAAAGCGCAAAATAGTGCGCCATCAGGCCCAGCCCCAAGAGCAGCGTGCCCAATCTACCCGTGAGCTTCTTCCCAGAAGCCAGGAAGCGAACATACAAACCAAAACTCATGAGATAGGCAAGCACCGTCAAAATAGGGAATAAATGATTCATTCTTTGTACCTGAGTCCCGGGCTCATCTGCCGCACCGAATTAACAACTGCCCTGCTCCACAAAACCCTCCTGATTCTTCAACCTTTCGAGTATAGCCCACCCTTGCACGCGCTAGCACAATTCGATACCCCCTTGGTAGTCGTATCAGCAAGACCGGCTGGGATTTGCTATTCTTGATGTGGTCAGACGAAATATGACCCAACAAAAGGCATCGATTAACCGAAAAGAGTTATTCCTTCGCGCCTGCCGCGGGGAGGTCCTTCCGCGAGTTCCCGTGTGGATGATGCGCCAGGCGGGCCGGTACCTTCCGGAATACCGCGAAATCCGTGCAAAGCATGCATTCCTTGAGGTTTGCAAGACGCCGCAACTTGCGGTCGAAGTCTCCATCCAGCCCTTTCGCAGGCTTGGAGTTGATGCGGTCATTGTTTTCTCGGACATTTTGATTCCAGCCGAAGCCATGGGTCTGCAGTTGGAACTCGGCGACGCCGGGCCAAACTTGCCGAATCCAGTGCGCTCCAAGGCGGATGTCGCCCGGCTCAAGATCTTTGACCCTGAAACGGAAACGGGCTTCCTGCCCGAAGCCATCCGGCGCATCGTGAAATCCGTCGGTCCAGAGGTTCCCGTTTTGGGTTTTGCGGGGGCCCCGTGGACTCTTGCCTGTTACATGGTGGAAGGCCAGACCAAGGAAGGATTCGCCACGGTAAAAAGTTTCCTCTACCACGAGCCCAAAACCTTCCGCGAGCTGCTGCATCGCATCGCTCAGGCAACGATACCCTATCTGAAGGCGCAAATCGCGGCAGGGGCAACGGCAGTCCAGTTGTTCGATACCTGGTGTGGCGAACTGAATCTGCAGGACTACCAAGACTTCGCTCTCCCGGCCGTCCAGGAGATCATCGCGGGCCTCAGCGGCTCGGTCCCCGTGATTTATTACACAAAAGCGTCTCAGCATCTGCTCCCAGCCGTGGCCCGCTCCGGCGCGCATGTCCTCAGCGTCGATTGGCGCGTGGACTTAGCAGTGATTCGGAAGTCGCTGGGTCCAAAAATCGCGTTGCAAGGGAATGTCGATCCGGCCGTCTTGTTTGGCCCTCAGGAGAAAATTCGCGACGTAACTCTGGGCGCCATCAATTCCCTTAGTGGCCACGGTCACATCCTCAACCTTGGCCACGGCATTTTGCAGCATACACCGGTCGAGAATGCCCAGCTATTTATCGAGACGGGCCAGCAAGCGCTGCTTCACCACGCAAGACCTGCTGCGCTGGTGCGGTAGGAGACGCCAAGCATGACACTCGCACATCCAACCCTGCAGCAAATGAGCGGTGAGCTCCACGTCGGCGAGGAATTTCTCGCCAAGTACAATCGTCCGGGGCCGCGCTATACCAGCTACCCCACGGCGCCCGTCTGGAACGACGCCTTTGGCCCAGCCGATCTCGAAAGGGTGCACCAAGAGGCCGAGCGTGCCAGGACGCCCGTTTCGCTGTACATGCACATTCCCTTCTGCGAAAGCCTCTGCCTCTTTTGCGCGTGCAACGTCGTCATCCAAAAGAACAAGAGTGTCGCGCCACCCTATCTTGAGGTGTTGAAGCGGGAGATGGAACGCGTCAGCCGCAGCATCTCGAAGAATCGCCCGGTGGTCCAGTTCCATTGGGGCGGCGGCACACCGACGTACCTGACACCCGAACAGATTGAGGACCTGTTCGCATTCACGAAAGAGCATTTCCATTTCGATGCCGACAGTGAAATTGGCATCGAGGTCGACCCACGCGTGACCTCCCGCGATCATCTCGAAACTCTGCGCAAACTTGGCTTCAACCGTCTCAGCATGGGCATTCAGGACTTCCATGCCGATGTGCAAGCGGCGGTGCGCCGCATCCAGCCTTACGAAATGACGCGCGACCTGCTCTTCGCCGCGCGCGAACTCGGCTTCGATAGCATCAACGTCGATTTGATTTACGGCCTTCCCTACCAAACGGCAGACACTTTTGCCCATACCGTGGATCAGATTGTTGGACTCGCTCCGGATCGCATTGCCCTCTTCAGCTACGCGCACGTGCCATGGTTGAAGAAACAGCAAGGCTCATTCGCCGCGCATCTCCCGGAAGGCCTGGAAAAATTTGAGATCTTCCGCGTGGGCCTGCTCAAGTTTCTCGAGGCCGGCTATCTCTACATCGGCATGGACCACTTCGCGAAGGCTGGAGACGAGCTTGCCGTCTCGCAACAAAACCGCACACTTCACCGCAATTTTCAAGGCTACACCACCAAAGCGGGCGCCGACCTCTACGGCATGGGCATTACCGCGATCAGCGGCATTCGAGACGCCTACGCGCAAAATTACCGCGATATTCCTTCCTGGGAAAAGGCCGTGGCCGAGCGGGGCCTCGCTACCATGCGCGGCTATCAGCTTTCGAACGAGGATCGTCTGCGCCGCACCGTCATCAGCCGCCTGCTGTGTCACACCATCGTGATCAAGGACGAGATTTCACGCGAATTCAGCATCGATTTTGACCGGCATTTCGCGGAAGAGCTTCGCCGCCTGGAACCGTCTCGCGAGGATGGCCTCGTGCTCCTCGAGCGCGGCGAAATTCGCGCCACCTGGCTCGGCCGCATCTTCATCCGCAATCTGGCCATGGTTTTCGACCCGTATCTCGAAAAACAGCAGCTCATCGCCAAGCCGCTCTTTTCGAAAACTCTCTGATCCCACAAGGATGCTCACATCTCCGTGACCCGTCACGTCCCAGCACTGGTGGTCGGCGGTGGCATCTCCGGCCTGGTCTGCGCCTACACGCTGCGTAAAGCTCGGATTGACGCACACCTGGTCGAGGCCTGTCCCCGTCCCGGCGGTGTCATCAGCTCCGTAGCGCGCGACGGTTTCCTCCTGGAACGCGGCCCCCAGAGCTTTAGCGGCACCATCCAGCTCCGCCACCTATGCGCGGATCTCGGCATCTCTGACCAAGTCGTTCAAGCCCCTTCACGTGCTCCGCGATATGTACTGATCGACGGCGAACTCCTTCCCGTGCCCCTCAGTCCGCCCGCGTTTTTTATGAGTTCGCTCATCGATGGCTCGACCAAATGGGCCTCTTCCGCGACATCCTCGGGAAAAGTATTCCTCCCGATGCTGACGAATCCGTCGCTGCCTTCATCCGCAGAAAATTTTCGACACAGCTGCTCGATCGCGTGGTGGGCCCTTTCGTTTCTGGGATTTATGCGGGAGATCCTGAGCGGCTCAGCGTTCGAAGCGCGTTCCCACAACTCTACGAAGCCGAAAAGGCTGCAGGCAGCATCATTCGCGGCATGATTCGCCTGGCGAAATCCAAGAAAGGCCCTCGGGAGCGTCCCACCCTGCAATCCTTTCGCGAAGGCAGCGAAACGCTTGTGCGCGCGCTGGCGAATAAACTCGGCACTGCGCTGCTTACCCAAACAAGCGTTACAGGAATCTCTTGCCGAAAGGACGGTCTGTTCGATGTTCGCCTGGAAGGCCATGGCGGCGACGAATCTGTTTCCACTGGATCTTTAATCCTAGCTACGCCCACTGACGTCACTGGGAGACTGCTCTCCCGACTCGATTCGTCATTCGAATCACTGCTGACTTCCATCGACTACGCTCCCGTCGCCGTCGTCTCTTTAGGTTATCGCAAAAAAGATGTCGGGCACTCTCTCGATGGCTTCGGCTTCCTTGTGCCTCGCTCGGCCCGGCTCCGCGTCCTCGGCGCAGTCTGGAACTCGTCGCTTTTCCCCGGCCGGGCGCCGGCAGGTAATGCGCTTCTAACAAGCTTTGTGGGAGGCGCAACCGATCCAGCAGCAGCGATGTTGGAGCCGCAAGAACTCGTTAGCCTGGTCCACAGTGAGATCTCGTCTCTGCTCTCCATTGCCGGCGAGCCCGTCTTTTCAAATGTTACAATCTGGCCGCGCGCCCTGCCGCAGTACAATCTCGGTCATGCCGGCTGCCTTGCCCGAATCGAGCAGCTTCGCGCGCAATTCCCCGGCCTCTGGCTCGCCGGCAATTATCTGCGAGGACCCGCCATCGGCTCGTGTATCGACCAGGCCTTGGCCGTTGCCGAAGAAGTGCGCGAGCGCCGCCGCAATAGATGATAGCCCACTCGTAGGGGCCCAGCATGCTGCGTCCCTGCTCGGCAACCAACACCGATGTGGGATCAGTTCCCCCCCCTCCACTCCATTGCCGAACTCATGGTGCGCATTAGGCGCCAAATCTCTATTTCCCCCTTCTCGAGTCCGTGCCGTACCTCAGCGCCAAGCGCGTCTTCCGTCGGTCCGCTGCTTCCCGGTATCGCCGGCGCTCTCCGGCTGTTTTCAGGATCAGTGGCGGCACGGGCTTGGGCATTTTGGTATGTTCGTCAACCGCCACAAACGTCACATACGCCGTCGTCGTATGCTTCCGCTCTCCGGTCATCGCATTCTCTGAATAAACCTCGACGCCCACCTCCATCGAGGTGCGAAACACTCGGTTCACTTGCGATTTCAAGTTCACAATTTCGCCAAGATTCACGGCATTACGGAAATCGATGTAATCCACCGACGCCGTGACCACGTAGCTGTTCGAATGCCGGTGCGCGGCCAGTGCCCCAGCCATATCAACAAGGTGCATCACCTGTCCGCCAAGAAGTTTTCCCAATGGATTCGTCTGCGCCGGCAATACGATTTCCGTCATCTCTGACCGTGACGCGCTCACCGGCTTCCCTCGCAGTTCCGCCTCCGGCCCTTGCCTACTTCCATTTTTCCGCTTCATTCGAACCCCTTGCCCCTGCGCGTAGTTGGATGCCGCCGGCGCCACCCGTATAATACGAGACGCCACCATGACAGAACAAAAGAAAACCCGCCGTCAGATGCTCGAAGAGTTCGTAGCCAAAAAGCCCGATGACGCTTTCTCCCGCTACGGCCTCGCCATGGAGTGCATGAACAGTGGCGACCCCGCCGCCGCGGACACCCATTTTCGAACTCTCCTCGAACGCAATGCCGATTACATCCCCGCTTATCTGATGTACGGCCAACTGCTCGCCCGCGAATCCCGCACCAGCGAAGCCAAGCAGGTCCTTTCAAATGGAATCACCGCCGCCGCGAAAACAGGCGATCAACACGCCAGCTCCGAAATGGAAGCCCTCCTCAACGAACTGGCCTGAGTGTCCTCCCGGTTCAAGACTAAGACTGGCACAGGGATTCGCAGCACTCCGCCATCCGCGGGACTCGGACTGACACCAGTCACCCACCACGGGTCCCTACCTCTGGTATCATCTCTACTTGGGACCCATGCGGCCTGAACTTATTCCTCTGTTTCCGCTGAACGTCGTCCTTTTGCCCGGCGCGGACCTTCCCCTGCACATTTTCGAGCCGCGCTACCGCGAAATGGTGAAAAACTGTCTGGACGAAAAGTTGGAATTCGGCATGCTTCTTTCTCTTCCAAAGGGTGTCGCGCGCGTCGGCTGCACCGCCGAAATTCTAGACGTCGTAAAACGCTACGAAGATGGCCGCATGGACATTCTCACTGCCGGCCGCGCTCCCTTTCGTGTGGTGGAAGTCGTCACCGAAGACCCGCTCCTCGAAGGCCACGTCGATTACCTGGAGGACCGGGAAACTCCCGCCAATCCGCGCGTCCAGCGCGAACTCGTCGAACTCTTCGAAGCCTGCCACACCCTGATCTTCGACGACTATCCGAAGAATCTCCAAGGCGCCTCACCTGAGGAACTCTCTTATCTCGTTGCCGCCACGCTGCCGATGGACCTATTGTGGAAGCAGCAAATCCTGGAGCTTCGGTCGGAGGCGGACCGCCAGGAGCGCCTGGTAGCGTACCTCCGCGAGTGGGCCCCGCATCTACAGAAGTCAGGGGCCATGCGCCAACGTGCTGGTGGTAATGGACATGGCCTGAATTAGTTTGGTGCGGTCCCCGGCCCAGGCGGGGACTGCGGAACGGGACCGAAATGACGTCAAGCACATCGATGCAATCTTCAGCACATTCCAGACCGCGCACGCTGGGCGAGCTAAGGGGCATTCCCGATTTTGATCCCCGCGGCGCATCCCGCTCCGTCAAAGATGAAATCCGCTGCAATCTGCTTCGTGCCATCGAAAAGGGCGAAACGCTTTTCCCCGGCGTCCACGGCTACGAAGACACCGTCGTCCCGCAAATCGTCAACGCCCTGCTTTCCCGCCACAATTTCATTCTTCTCGGCCTGCGCGGCCAGGCCAAGAGCCGCATCCTGCGTGGTTTGACCAACCTATTGGATCAGGAGATGCCCGTCGTCGCTGGCTGCGAAATCAACGACGATCCCTTGAAACCCATCTGCCGCGCTTGCCGCGAAAAAATCGCCACCGATGGCGACAACACTCCCGTCTCCTGGATGCCCCGCGAGAATCGCTTCGTCGAAAAACTCGCCACCCCCGACGTCACCATGGCCGACATCATCGGCGACGTCGATCCCATTCGCGCCGCTCGCGGCGGACGCGACCTCTCCGACGAACTCACCATCCACTACGGCCTTCTCCCCCGCGCCAATCGCGGCATCTTTGCCATCAATGAGCTCCCCGACCTCGCCGGAAAAATTCAGGTTGGCCTCTTCAACATCATGCAGGAAGGCGACATTCAGATTAAGGGCTATCCCCTGCGCCTCCCGCTCGATGTTCTCCTCGTTTTCACCGCCAATCCCGAGGATTACACCGCGCGCGGAAAAATCATCACTCCGCTGAAAGACCGCATCGGCGCCGAGATTCGCACCCATTATCCCGCCAGCCTCGAAGAAGGAATGACCATCACGGCGCAGGAAGCCTGGGTGGGCCGCGATTCCGGCAAGAAGATCGACGTCCCGCACTATCTACGCCAGGTCGTGGAAGAAATTGCCTTTCAAGCTCGTGAAGACAAGCGCGTCGACCGCCGCTCCGGCGTCAGCCAGCGTCTGCCCATCACTACGCTCGAAAGCCTCGTCAGCAGCGCCGAGCAGCGCGCCGCTCGCAACGGCGAAAAGTCAGTCGTCGCCCGCGTCGCCGATGTCTACGCCGCCCTCCCCGCCATTACTGGAAAAATGGAGCTTGAATACGAAGGCGAACTCAAAGGCGCGGACACCGTCGCCCGCGAACTAATTCGCACGGCCGTCGGCCGCGTCTTCAGCAAGCATTTCACCGATGTCAACTTCCAGCCCGTCATCCAATGGTTCGAGTTGGGCGGCGAATTAAAGCTTCCGGACCTGGCAACCACCAGCGAGCGCCATCAGCAGCTAGCGAAAATTCAAGGCCTGATGGAGCACATCGGTAAACTCGGCGTTCCCGATCGCCGGGACGCTGGAGCCGCCGCGGCCGCCGCCGAAATGATTCTCGAAGGTTTGTGGGCCCATCGCCGCATCGGCCGGAGCGAAGAGCGCGGGTATTACGCCGAAAAGCCCAAACAACCAGATCAACGCGACCGCGAAACTCCCGGCCGCCCCCCGCGCCGCCAATTCAACTGATGCCCACAACCGTCCATCGCGCCGAAGTCTTTGCACGGGCACTGCGCCGGTGCGCCCCTGCTTGCCACCATCTCTGCGTCTATGCGACCCCGTGCGCACCACGCGCAAGACTGCGCTCCTCCACGAGTCACCAGTCGCGAGTCAGCAGTCACTTCGCTTTCAACTTTCAACTTTCAACTTTCAACTTCTTAAGGCCCTGCCCATGAAATTCGTCCGCTACGGCAAATACGTCGGCGAACCCGCCGACGCCATCGACCTGGAAGAACTCATCAAGCGCCTCGGCGATTTCTTTCTCCAAAGCGGCTTCGAATCGCAATACTACGGCGTCTCTCAAAAGGACCCTGATCGCTCCATGGAAGCCCTGCGCGAAGCCATCCTTCGCGCCCTGCAAGAAGGCGACCTGCTTCCCGAAGACGCCATGAGCGACGAACTCCGCAAAATGCTTCGCGATCCCGGCGCCTTGAACAGCCAGGCCGTCAACGATCTCCTCGATAAGCTCACCGAACGCCTCGCCAACGAAGGCTTCATCAATCCCCAACAGCCTCCGCAAGTCACGCCGCCGCCCCAAACTTCCGCCCGCGGCCAACTCGGCCAGCCACAAGACCGCCAGACCGAAGCCCGCTTCGAAATCACGGACAAGACCATCGATTTCCTTGGATTCAAGACCCTGCAAGATCTGCTCGGCTCTCTCGGCCGCAGCAGCTTCGGCCGCCACGACACCCGCGACCTCTCCACCGGCGTCGAATCCGGCGGCGCCTCACGCCACTACGAATTCGGCGACACCCTCAACATGGACATCAGCGAAACGCTTTTCAACGCCGTCCGCCGCGAAGGCGCCAAGGTCCCCATCGAGATGACTTACTCCGATCTCATGGTCCACCAATGCGAATACCAAAGCTCCTGCGCTACCGTGGTCCTTCTCGATTGCAGCCACAGCATGATTCTCTACGGCGAAGATCGCTTCACGCCCGCCAAGCGTGTGGCCATGGCACTCTCGCATCTCATTCGCACGCAATATCCCGGCGATACGCTGAGCCTCGTCCTCTTCCATGACTCCGCAGAAGAAGTCCCCCTCAGCGAACTGGCCCGCGTCCAGGTCGGCCCGTATTACACCAACACCCGCGAAGGCCTTCGTCTGGCCCAGCGCATCCTCCTCCGCCAGAAAAAAGACATGCGCCAAATCGTCATGATCACCGACGGCAAACCCTCCGCCCTTACCCTCGAAGACGGCCGCATCTACAAAAACGCTTTCGGTCTCGATCCTTTCGTGGTCGGCCAAACCCTCGAAGAAATCAACAAGTGCAAGCGCGCCGGCATCATGATCAACACCTTTATGCTGGCCAGCGACTATTCCCTCGTCCACTTCGTCCAAAAGATCACCGAAATGTGCCGCGGCAAAGCCTACTTCACCACTCCCTACACCCTCGGCCAATATCTCCTCATGGACTACATGTCCCGCAAAACCAAACAAATCCACTGATCTCTCTCCGCTTGCCCATCCGGTCATTTCTCTCTTCGATTTCTCCGTGAACTCTGTGTTCTCGGTGTCCTCTTGTGTTAGGTCCTTTTCTTGAATTTAACTCTTATCTTTCAACTCTTACCTCTCAACTCTCGGCTTCCCTCCCCTGCCTTTTTCCGTTCGTAAAAAACCTGTTACCATTTCCCTCTCATGTCCCTCCAGCGCTGTGCCACCTGCGGCAAGGAATTCGAACGCGACTTCGGCGATTCGTCCTCTTCCCTCCATTGCCCCCCCTGCGTCCAGCAACTCGCGCAATCCACTCGCGCCTCGCTGCCCCTGCCGGCGGACACACTTTTGCCCGCTTCATTCCCTGTGACCGTCGCTCTCATCGCTGCGAGCGTTTTGGTGTTCGTCATCATGGTCCTCCGCGGAGTCTCCGCCTTCAGTCCCACTCCGCAGCAAGCCATCTCTTTCGGCGCAGATTTTGGCCCGCTCACGCTCAACGGCCAGTGGTGGCGCCTCCTCACCAGCATGTTCGTCCACTTCGGCCTGATTCACCTCGGTCTCAATATGTGGTGCCTCTGGAATCTTGGCCGCGCGGCCGAGCGCCTCCTCGGCCGCTTCTCCTATCTTCTCGCCTACCTCGTCAGCGGCATCTTCGGCAGCATCGCCAGCGTTTATTGGCATCCTCTCGCCGCCGGAGCCGGCGCGTCGGGGGCCATCTTCGGCCTCGCCGGTGTGCTGGTTTCTTTCGTCTATTTGAAAAAGACCCCCGCTCACCTCCAAACCAACACCAAAATGCTCGGCAGCCTCGGTACCTTTATCGCTTACAATTTGGTATTCGGAGCGGCCATCCCCGGCATAAGCAACGCCGCCCACATCGGAGGCCTTGTCATGGGACTCGCCGTCGGCGCGCTCCTCCCCTCCGCATCGGCATCCGAATCCTCGCGCCGCACCCGCCTCTCCCTCGTCGTCGCTCTCTCCGCGATGGTGCTGTTCGCCTCCGCTGTTGCCACCAAACGGCTCCGCGCCGGTGTCAGCGAGCTCGCCTCCATCCAACAACTCCTCGCCAAAGGAAACAACGATGAAGCCCTCTCCAGATTGCAGCAACTAACCACACGTGAGCCAAATCTGGCTCCAGCGCAGGCTATGCTCGCCTCTCTATATTTTGGAAAAAGCCGGTATCCCGAAGCCGTCGCCGCTTTGCAAAAAGCCTACGACGCCGATCCGGGCAACATCGCTTATCTGCAGAAACTCAGCCGCGCCTATCTCACCCTTGGGCAGTTCGATCAAGCAGTCGCCTTCTACCAAAAACCGGCCACCCAAAATCCGCGCGATTCTCGCGCCCATCTCGGTCTCGGCGCTGCGTACATGGGAAAAAGGCAATACGACTCCGCCATTTCGGAATTCCCTCAGGCTGTTACTCTCGACCCCAAAACGGTAGCGCCGCAACATGTCCTCGCAATCTCGGAGTGATCGGCCCTGAGGTCCGCCAGCGTATTTCCATTTACGTACTTTATTCCAAAAATATAATGCTCATGTAGACACATTAAAGCTATTGAATATTGCCTCGATGCAAAACTGCACAGTACTCTACGTACGGTTTGCGTGTGATTCATTATCATAAGCCGCGCCCAGACAATTCCGCATTCAACTACGTCCCTGAGGCACGCTCCGGTCCAGCTTGGGCCGGCCAGGGGAATGCCGAATGCCCGGCAATTGTTCGCAGCCTCGAAGGCGCAAAGTACTAAAGGAGCAATCAATCTTTATGAAGCCCCACTTCAAGTCTGTCGTCTCTCTGTCACTACTCCTGACTTCTTTTGCCCTTTCCGCCTGCAGCGGCCCCGCCGGCTCAGGCCCCGGCTCAGGTTCGGGCGGTGGTCCCTTTACGATCAGCGTGTCGGTTAGCGGGCTTGCGGGCACCGGGCTGGTTCTTGCGGACAATACCACCGATAAGCTTACGATCACTGCGAACGGCACCTCTGCGTTCGCGAGCACCGTCGCCAAAGGCGGGTCGTACGCGGTAACCGTTCAAACACAACCCAGCAATCCGGCCCAGACTTGCGCAGCCAGCCCAAGCACAGCCAGCGGAAGCAACATCAGCGCCAACGTCGCCGTCACCGTGTCATGCACCACAAATCCAGTCGCCGCCACCATTGGTGGTACGGTTTCCGGGCTCGTCGTCCCTGGCTCGAGTGTAATCCTGCAGAACAACGGCGGCGACAGCCTGACGGTTACAGCGAATGGAACTTTCACCTTCAAGACGCCGGTAACCGGGACGGATGTCTATGCCGTCACGGTGGTTACGCAACCGGTCAACCCCAACCAGATCTGCACGGTGACGAATGGAAGCGGAGTTGCGAGCGCAAACATCGCCGACGTTGCGGTGAACTGCGTACTGAGTTTCTCCATCGGTGGCACGGTCACTGGAGTTGTCGGGACGGGCCTAATCCTCCAAAACAGCAGCGATTCCGAACAGCTCCCGATTAGCCCAGCGAATGGAAACCAGGCATTCACGTTCAAAAAGCTCGTTCCCACTGGCACCGCCTACAATGTAACAATCTTTGCGCAGCCCACGGCGCCGACACAGAATTGCACTGTCACCTCTGGCACAGGCAGCGGGACTGCTACTGCCAACGTCACCAACGTTGCGATTGTCTGCCCTGCGGTGACGTATAGCGTCGGTGGAACAGTCGTTGGCCTTGCCGGGATTCCCCCCAACAATGGCGTGCTTACGGACGGCAGCTTCCTCTTGCAGAATAACTTGGGTAACACACTAAACATCACGGAAAACGGACCTTTCACGTTTGCCACGCAGGAAGCGCTCAACGACCAATACCAGATCTCGGTATTTCACGCGGCTAGCACCCAGGGCCAGGGCTGCACATTGTGGAACTATAAGGGCGTGGTAACCGCGAGCGTCAACACCGTGGTAGTCGACTGTGGGCATAATGACTGGACATGGATCGACGGCACAAAAACGGCCGGAACCATTGCGGCGCCGCAGTACGGCTCGTTCCCAGCAAATGCACCTACGACGTTTCCGAACCCTTTCACCAACACGCCTGGAGCGCGATACGGCGCAGCTGGGTGGACGGACAAAAGTGGCAACCTCTGGCTGTTCGGTGGCGACGGCTGGGAATTGACGGGGGGCAGCCCGCAAGACACGCTGAATGCGCCCATGAACGACCTTTGGGTGTGCGTCAACCTCGGTGATTACTGTCAATGGCAGTTGCAGGGCGCCTATGACCCAACAACGGTGGTCAACACCGTCCCACCCACTACAGTTGGCAAGCAGATCATACTCAACGCTCAGCACGAGGGGCAAGGCGGCTCCTATGCTCCTCCTGGTAATGGAACTGTTGGAATTCCGGCAGCAAGGCTGGGAGCGGCCACCTGGACCGACACAACCGGAAATCTTTGGCTTTTCGGAGGTTCCGATGGCAGCAACTATCTAAACGATCTTTGGGAATTCAATGCGAGCGCCTTGAGCGCGGACTTCACGGCCAAGGCTGGCCAATGGACCTGGCAAAGCGGTTCTGCCACTTTCGGTGTCGATCAGAACGGCATCTACCCGCCCACTGCCAATCCATACCCGGGGGCTCGAACGAACGCTGTCACCTGGACGGATGGTTCAGGGAATTTCTGGCTCTTCGGCGGATTCGGCAAAGACGGCGCCGGAACCCTGGGATTCCTCAACGACCTATGGGAGTACTCGGGTGGCACGTGGACTTTCGTCTCGGGTTCTAGCTTGGCTAACCAGACCGGCGTCTATGGCACTCCGGGAGTTGCATCAGCCACCAACGCGCCAGGAGGACGGCAAGAGGCGGTTGCCTGGGCGGATGCCGCTGGAAATCTGTGGCTCTTCGGGGGAGAAGGCGAAGATGCAAACAATCCACCGACGGCCAACGGAATTCTGGATGATCTTTGGGTATACAACATCACTGCCAAGCAGTGGACTTTCGTAATGGGCAACACCAATGCAAATCAGACGGGCGTTTACGAAGCTCAAACCGTGGTGGGACCGGTGAGTACCACAGGTGCAGCAAGCACGTGTGGCCTAACTGTCGGCCTCACTGTCAGTGGCAACATCATTTGTTCTCCTGTCTCCACGACTGGCGCACTTCCCGGGTCGCGTTGGGGTGCCAGTGGTTGGACCGACGCGGGGGGAAACCTCTGGCTCTATGGCGGCTGGGGTCTGGACTCAACCGGAACGAATGGCAACGGCGCCCTCGACGACCTATGGGTATACACTCCGAACGCGACCGCTGGCCAGCCCGGCACGTGGACCTGGATCAAGGGCTCGAACACGGGTGCCGCCAACGGCGTTTATGGCGATGAGGTACGCCCATATAAGACGTACGAGATATGGACTCCGGGTGGCCGCAGCAATGCGACGCACTGGGTCGACGGCCTCGGCCAGCTCTGGCTCTTCGGCGGCGAGGGCTACGATTCCACCAGTACCACCGGGAACGGCTATCTCAACGACATGTGGAGATACTTGCCTTATAAGAATTGATTTGCGGAATGAAGGAGTGATAGCACTATGTGTGACCGGTGACTCGAGCAATTCCCTCACGCTAACCGGTCGCCGCCAGTTAATACGCTCCAGTTTCGGAGTGATTTCTGACCCAATCTCGCCCGTTGCGGATATCCGCAGCGGGCGATTTGCTTTTCGAGTGGCCCGGCTTTGCGGCACCGCCCACCCCTCTTTTCCTGTAAGTGTGGCGATACTTGCCTTGCCCCTAAGGTCTAACGGTTCACATCAGAAAGCCGCAGCCTTTGACGTGCTCAAAGTCTGCGGCTTTGGTGTTTCTGTGCCAACTCTTGCCGTGCCCCCTTATGTTCACCCCGGCTCCGCAACCGTTCAACCCTCAATTTCGACCATTCGCTGCAGAACACTTAGCTACTTGAATAGTTCGTGCCATCCTCCCGTGTGATTCTCGCTCAACATCGTCGCCGCCATCTCTCCCTTTCGCTAGCCTGACCCCATTTCCATTTCCTATCTTCCATTCTCTTCAACATTGACCACTGTCCGCCGATCACTGCCGCTCTTGCTTTAAGTCCTTTAGCTGCACCTACAAAAAACAGGGGGGTGGCTTCTTCTCGCGCTACACTGGGAGCCATGGGAATTCTGCGGCGGCTTTCACGCTGGATGGGAAAACAGGACCACATGACGCACATCGTTGCTGGGAACACGGCTCCAGGATTTTCGCTCAAAGCACTCGACAACAAGGAGTACTCGCTCAACACCCTGCTGGAACGCGGCCCCGTCGTCGCCGCCTTCTTCAAAATCTCCTGCCCCGTCTGCCAATTCACATTTCCTTTTCTCGAACGCCTCTACAAACGCTATGGCGGCGACCCCGTAACTTTCCTCGGTATCTCCCAGGACGATCCTCGGTCCACAAGCAAATTTGCGAAGGAGTTCGGAATAACGTTTCCGTTCCTGATCGATGATGAAAACGGATACGTGGTCTCCAATGCGTACGGATTGACCAACGTGCCCACGATTTTTCTGATCGATACCGGCGGCACTGTGACGGTCAGCAGCATGGGTTTTGACAAGAAGGGTCTGGAAACGATTGCCGCGCATCTTGCCGAGCGCAAAAAAATATCTCTGGCGCCGCTTTTCCGTCCCGACGAAGTAGTCCCGGCCAACAAACCGGGATGAAGCTCGAAAAATTAGGCCCGGTCGGGCCTGAAGATTCTTGAAGTGCGAGAGCCCTGCCTCCGTTCTTGAGAAGGAAGCAATTGCATCAAAAAGTTGCAGCAAGGAGTTGTAGCGCAGTCGCGAATCAAGTTCAATCGACTTCGGCTTCGAGCGATTGTTTCTTGTGCTTCGGCGGCCGTTTCCGCTTGTCGGGAATGACGCGCGTGGCGGCCGGCGCAATTCCGGACTTCCGCGCCGCTCGCCGCGCTTCGGTACCCTTGTCCAGAATCTTCTTCCGCTTTTTCATCCCGGCCTCAGGCCGGAATTTTAGCGGATCTAGAAATTGAAGGATACCTGCAAATCGATGCGGCGGTTGGCCGTCGAAGAAGAGTACGGTCCTCCGGCAAGCCCGTTGGCTTGGCCAAAGAGCGGCGAACTCAAGTTGCCGATGGGAATGGCGAGATTGACGTGATTGAAAAGGTTTCGCGCGGCGACGCTGAACGTCAGATTGTAACGGTTGTTGTTTGATCCGCCGCCATCCATCCCGCGCCCGCCACCACGCGGACCGCGGTCGCCCGGCCCGCGACCAAATGTGCCGCCAGCACCAGGCCCCCCGGCGCCCGCGTTTGCTGCTTCCGCTTTTTTGCCAAAGCCGAAGGTCTTGCTGAAGCGGAGATTGAGAGAAAAGCGGCCCGCGCTGGTCAACGAATCAATGGGGACGATGGTTTCGCCCATCTGGGGAACGAGATTAAACGAACCATATTTGTTAGTGATCATGTTTTGCGGATTGGACTGGCTGGTGGCGAACGCCGGACGATCGTTGAAGATCGAATCGCCATTCAGGTCCTTCCCTGTGGTGATATTGAAAGGGATTCCTGAACTGGCGATCAGAAACGGACTCAAACGGAAGTTGTAGGGCAAGCCCATCGTGCCACCGAAAAAGACGCGGTGGCGAATGTCAAACGGCGCGCGGCCGTAGTCTAGACTGATGTCGTTGCCCGTTGAAGGAAAACTGCCTGCTCCGGAAGCATCGCTTTTGGCGTAGTTCAGCGTGTAATACCCGAAGAGGGAAAGCTTCGTGCCCATGCGGACGCTGCTGTTGATGATCAGCTGGTTCTGCTTGAAGACGCCTTCGGACTGATATTGGTAAACGTTATCGCTGTTGCCCAGCGCATGTGGCGCGGTCGCAGGATCGCAAGGAATGGTCGTGCAAATCGGCGCGTTGATATTCTCGGTAAAAAACTGGTGCACGCCGCGGGATGTCAAATAGGTGACCGAGAGATTGGCGACCTTCGTGAGCTGGCGCTCGAGGGTCACGCCAGTTTGCATCGTATAAGGCGTGCGGAGATTCGGATTCGACTGATAAAGAGTCGGGGCGGTGGTGCTCATCAGCTTGAGAGCCGGGGGGGCCGGAGTATCTTTCAAATAAAATTGCGGGTTGGCAACGACGAATTGCATCTCGGTGTTGTTGTTCAGTCGCTCTTGCTGCAACACAAGGTCGTAGGAGAAGCGGTCGTAAAAGATGCCAAAGCCCGCGCGCAGCACGGTCTTGGGAGACTTCTTTCCACTTCCATCAATGCCCCAGGCGAAGCCAAGACGCGGCGCAAAATCGACATGGTCACCGATGTTGTTTTGACTCTCGTAGCGCAGTCCGTAGCTGAGGGTGATATTTGGTTTGATGCGCCAATCGTCCTGAGCGTACAGGCCAGCATCAAAATAAGTCACATCGGCAAGGGCGCTACCGGTGGTGATCGAATACTGACTCGCACCCCCACCCGCAGCGATAATTTGCGCCATCGACATTCCCTGCGCAAGACCTTGCACGGTGATTTGATACGCCTGAATGCCGCTGAAATTGAATCTTCCGTTGAAGTTGGACCTCGACTCGTTCGAATCGCGATTGACGTGCAGGCGGAGACCGAATTTCAAAAAGTGTTTGCCGAGCGACATGGAAGTGTAGTTCTGCAGTTCGTAGCGATCGAGAACGTCATAGCTGAGCCCGCTGCCGTTTCCGCCACCGGTGAATGCGCTCTGGACGGAAATTGAGGGATCCGTGCTCTGCGGAGTCTGGTCACTGGTCTCGCGGACGAACCTGAAGCGGGTCTCATTGATGGTCTTGGCATTCACAATCTGCGTATCGCTGAGCTGGAATTGATGTTCGCTGTTGAGTTGATTGAAGGCGAGCGACGGGAGATTGATGAATTGGCCGATGCCGTTGTTGCCGATGCCGTTGTTGGTTTCATTTTCGCGTTCGAACTGGTAGCGCACGGTGAGGGTGTTGCCGGCGCTGACTTGATAGTCGATTCTTGGACTGAGGTTCGTGCGGGTGCGCGGATTGTTGACCGCGTCACTAAATGGAACGATCGCGAAGGTCGTTGGATCAACGATCTGGGCGCTGACAACGGACAGCTCATTGATATCGCGGCGCTCGAGATTGAAGAAGAATGAGGCCTTCTTGTTAACGAGCGGGCCGCCGATCTCGCCGCTGAATTGTCTGGAGTTGTAGCCAGGCGGCTGAGTTCCTGCCGGGATGATTTCGAATGGGTTGCGTGAATTCAATCCGGCAGTATTTCCCGTCAGGAAGAGCTGGCCGTGAAACTGATCCGTGCCTGGTTTGGTGAGGATTTCGACGCGGCCGTAACCCAGCCTGTCGTATTCGGCGGAAAACGGATTCTGATTGATGCGGATTTCGCGAATGGATCCCTTGGGCGGAAGCGTGCCGCCTGTAAAACCATCGATGTAAATCTGGCCGCCGTTCGGGCCTGCAGAGGGGCCAGCGAGCGTTTGAAGTTCGGATTGCAGCTCGTCGGGATCATCTGAGAGCGCTTCGAGGTCCTTGCCTTGCATGACCACCATACCGGCGTTGTTCGAAGGCGCAATATCGACTTTCGTGGAGGAATCCGAAACCTCCACTTTTTCCTCCTCCATCTGGATGAGCAGGCCAATGTTCAAGTGTTGCGTCTGCCCAGCAAGGATCTGGACATCTTGCTGCGTGAAAATAGCGAAGCCCTTGGCGACGGCCTTCAGGGCATACGTGCCCGGAACCAGTCCTTTGAATTCGTACAAGCCGTCCCGGTTAGTGGTGGTGTCCAGTGAGGCACCGCTTGCGTTGGTCAGACGGACGGCCGCTCTTGCGATAACTCCACCGGAAGGGTCGGTGACGACGCCATTCAGTGCGCCAGCAGGAGTCTGCGCATCCAAATCCCTGGCCACCGGGAAAATCGACATAAGAAAAACCAAACTCAATAGAACAATTCGAACGAGCCGAAAACTCATCAGATCTCGTGAGTAAATATCTTTATTTAAGACTGCCGGTTTAAGACTGCGAGGCATTACGGTGTGGCCGCTTCCCCGCCGCCTCCGCTGTTGAGGCTCCATGGCGAAAGAATTGTGGACGAATTGCTTTTAGGGGAAGCCTCCAGAATGGGCTCAACTCCACAAAGCAGGGTGACCACAGTGGAGACTCCGTTCGCCCCGCCCTCGGTCGCCACAACCATGACGGCATCGCCCTTCTGCAAGTCCGCCAGTGTGGCGGCGGGCATGCGGTTAATCATCTGTTGCAGATCGGCAGTGCCCCCGCCGCCGGGCCTTCCTATTCCGCCGGACCCGCCAGACTCCGAGCCGCCGGATGGCGGACCACTGGGTTTCGCGGTTTGCTCGGCATTCGCAGTTGAGCCAGCGCCTCTCGGAGTGGGCGCGGACGGCTGTCCTTCGGTTGAAGTTCCTTTCAGGTGCATGCCGATCCGTTGCGCCATCGGCGCAGGTAGTTTTCGCAACTGCGACTCCGCCGTGATCCTCACAGTGATGGATTTCTTTGAAACCAGATCCTGGACGATGATGGTGCCCGCGGATGCGTCAAGCGCGGAAATCGTGCCGGCGAGATTTCGAAACGTGCCGGAGACGATTTCATCGGCAGTGAGTTCGCTGCCATCTGAGCTGCGAGTGCCGCGGGCCCGAAGCTGGTCGCCCGGCTTGATCTGATCGAGTGGAGCGGGCTTCGCGTCATCAAACTTCACAGAATCCGAAGCATACCGGCGCAGGATGGTGTCCTTGGAAAGATGAACGGCAACGCTCTTTTTTTCGCCCGTGGCAGGCAGCGTAACGCTGATCGTCCCGCCGGCAGCATCGACGCTGTTCACCAGTCCGCTGAAGCCGTGTCTTTGCCATTCTTCGCTGTCGCGGGATTGTTTTTCAGCAATGTCCGCTTTCTTCATGGCGATAACCGACACGGCCAAAACGGATTTTCCATCCTCGGCAAGCTTGCTGCGCACAAGAATGCGGTCGCCGGGTTGAACGTCCGCCAACTGGATGGGCGTGGCTTCCTTGAGGTCCTTTTGCCCGGGCGCAATTCGAACGAGTTTTGTGGCGTCTTGGACTTGAACGGTCACGTCGCCTCCCGTATCCGTCGTCAAAGTAATGGCATTGCCCGAAATCGACTTAATTGTTCCGACGGACCTCGCCGCGGCGGGAGTTTGCGAGGACGGCTGCTGCCCCGCTTGGGCCTGGGGAGATTGAGAACCTGCGGCGCTTCCCGCGCTGAAATTCAGGCAAATCGCTGCGATCAACAATGCTGATTCATGAACAGGCCTGTTCCAAAACACCATCTCGATGCCTCACCCCGCTATTTGTCTACTCTAATCCTGATGACGATTGCTTACACCCATTCCCGTGCCACGCAAACTAGGGACTAAGGTCAGGTATTAGACGTATTCAGGAGTGAAAATCGTTTCACCGGCAGGTTTTTTCCCCCGCAGAAATGAGGGTTACTATCGGTCAGCAGCTCGATGTCTTTGAAGATGCGACTACTCAAACAATCCGCGACTGTGCACACTCACAATCACTTCGCGTCACGATGCCGCAATTTCATTCGAAGCGACTGATTCGCTCATTTCCCCATCTGCGATACACAGCTGAGCCAGATTGCGGCTTCAAAACTCAGGCTGAAGCGATCTCGCCATTTCCAGCGTGACGCGCTGTTTGCGGCGATACGAGAGGTTCACCATGTGGGCTGCGATCGCCGAGCGATGGCCAATCTCAACGGACGCATTAGGGGTCTTGCGGGTTCGCACGCAATCGATCCAATTGGCCATATGGTTCTGATTCGGAGTTTCTCCGGTGAGTGCCGTCCCATCATGCCGATTGGCCTTCTCAGGATAATAACGAGTGCCCTCTGCAGACTTTCCGGTCACCATGTCGGTTGCTCCGGATATATGTTCGATGGTGCCGTCACTTCCGAGCAGGCGCTCGCCCAAGCCGTAATGGCTGTTGCTGAAAGTGGACTGCCACGTGACAACTGTGTCGGCCGGATATTCGAGCGTGGCCACGATCGTGTCCGGGACCTGGCGACCATCTTTCTCCGAAAACACACCCCCTGACATGCACGCCGCGCTAGGCTCCGGCAGATCCAGCGCGGTCAT
>QHZB01000026.1 GCA_003224525.1 Acidobacteriota bacterium
AATACAACTTGCCGCGTCCAACGCCGTATGTGCTTTGCAACCCGGGAATCCCGCTTTGCGCGCGAATGGCCTTGTATCCGAGCTTGATGTACTCGCCGACAGCCTGAACTGTTTCCTCGATGCCTGGCCCGTTGGCGTGGCCGTAGACAAGAACGCCGTCGCGCGATGCCCCTCCCAATAGCTGATAGACGGGCACATTCAAGGCCTTGCCCTTGATGTCCCAGAGGGCGGTATCGACCGCGGCGATCGAGCACATGGTGACCGGGCCACGCCGCCAGTACGCTCCCTTATAAAGGTATTGCCAGATGTCTTCAATCCGCCGCGCATCGCGCCCAATCAACAGCGGAATAGCATGGTCGGAGAGGTAGCTCGCAACCGCAAGTTCGCGCCCGTTCAGCGTGGCATCCCCGAGTCCGTAGATTCCGTCTTCCGTCGTAACCTTCAGCGTTACGAAATTCCGCCCCGGGCTGCAAACAATCACTTTGGCATCGATGATTCGCATTTTAAGTTTTCATCACCTGTAGCACCGCTTTCGGCATCGCTGAAACAATAGTCTTCAAAGCGCCAGTCAGCCACCATCAACAACTCAAACATGACCGTAGACATGCGCCTCAGACATATATCAGGTGCCTGCGCCACTTTCAATTTAGAAATCGCCTTTTGGTCCTTGGACCGGCTCGCGGTTGTTGCCGCGCGCCGGAATTTGCCGCAACCACTTGCCCGCAGTGTAGAATGCGTTGCGCACTCTCACCGATGTGAAAAGCGAAGTTTGCAGACTCCGGCAGCAACCGCACATCTGTGCAATGAGCTCATCGGAGCAGGTAAATGGATATCCACCAACTCGAACTCTTCCTCGCGGTTATGGACTCCCCCAGCATGACCCGCGCGGCGGAAAAGATTCACCTGTCGCCCGGCGCCGTCAGTCTCCAGCTCCATAATCTTGCTGACGAACTTCACACGGAACTTTTCGTGCGGCGTGGAAAACGGTTGATTCCCACTCCCGCAGCATTGCGCCTCGCTGAGCGTGCCAAGGAAGTCGTGAAGATGATGGGCCACATCCAGCAGGAATTTGAAAACGATCTGGCGAAAGATGTTCGCCCTTTCCATTTCGCGACGGGCGTTACTACGCTGATCTACCAGTTGGGTGGTCCACTGAGGCAGCTGCGAAAGCGCTACCCCAAAGCGGAAATCCGCGTGACGGTTGGCGTCACGGAGGAAATGGTTGCTGGCCTGCTCGATCGCCGCTTTGACCTGGCGCTCATCTCGCTCCCCGTTTCCGAGACCGGCCTTCTCCTCATTCCGCTTTTTGACGAAGAATTGCTCATCGTGCGCCCCTCGGCAAACAAGGTGGGCAGCGGACATATCAGCTCGCTGCGAGCTTCGGAACTCGCCGGCGTCCCCTTTCTGCTTTACCCAAAGCGAAGCAATGTGCGCATGGTCATCGACCGGTTTTTCAACGAGATCGGCGTGACGCCCCACGTGCTGATGGAGGCTGATGACACGGAAGCGATCAAGCGCCTCGTGGAGTCTGGTTTCGGCTACTCGATACTCCCCGAGCATGCCCTGAGGAGACGTTCGCACTTCTTTCAGAAGTTTCGGGTCGAAGGTCATCGCCTGAAGAGGAGTTTGGCACTCGCGACGGCGCGTACCGAGTGTCCTCGAAAGTTGACCGAATCCATCGCCAGTTTTCTCCGCACCACCTTGGTCCAGGATTGATCCCCTCAAGGTATTCATGGCCCCAGACTGCCCGAGTCAACTCAAGACTGATAAACGATTCCTTTAGTAAGTCTCAACACCGGAATTTCCTGTCTTGGCTTACTATTAGCTTGCCAGGGGGATCCTGGCCGCGGCACCTAGGAATACGCCACCGCCAGTTACAGATGTAAGAAGTGTCTCTTAAGCTTGGCCCATTCTCTTCGGATTTGATGGAGGTTCTATGTCTTCACCAAAAGCTTCACGGCGGGACTTTCTGAAACTCACCAGCGCCGGCGTCGCCGGCACTGCTTTGGGCGTCACGTCATCCGGATATGCAAGAATCACGGGCGCAAATGATCGTGTCCGGGTGGCAATTTGCGGAGTGCGAGGTCGCGGCAACGATCACATCCACGGCTTTTCGCGTGTCCCAGGAACGGAGATTGGCGCTCTCTGCGATGTGGATGAAAACGTGTCGAACCATCGCCTCGGGGACATCGAGAAGCTGGGATTGCCAAAGCCCAAATCCTACGTCGATGTACGTAAGCTCCTGGAGGACAAAGATATTGACGCTATCTCCATCGCCACTCCCAATCATTGGCACTCGCTAATGGCCATCTGGGCGTGCCAGGCCGGGAAAGATGTGTATGTAGAGAAGCCGTGTTCGCATAACTGGTTTGAAGGACGGCAACTGGTGCGTGCCGTAAAGAAGTACAACCGAATTTGCCAGCACGGCAGCCAGTCGCGATCGAATCCGGGAATGCTGGAAGCCATTCAGCAACTGCGTGACGGCACGATCGGCGAGGTGTATATGGCCCGCGCGCTTTGCTACAAGTGGCGGCCATCGATCGGGCACGCTACAGTCGAAACCGTTCCGGCCGGCGTTAATTATGACCTGTGGACCGGCCCCGCTCCTCTGAAGCCGTTTACTAAGAATCGCTTTCACTACAATTGGCACTGGATCTGGGACACTGGGAACGGGGAAATCGGCAACCAGGCCATCCACGAAATCGATATTGCGCGCTGGGGTTTAGGTGTTGGCTTCCCGGTTTCTGTGTCTGCCATGGGTGGACACTTTATGTTTGAGGACGACCAGGAGACACCCAATACTTTGAATGCCACTTTCTGTTTCGATGGTGCGGACGGCAAGCGCAAGATGATGGAAGTCGCAGTCCGGCACTGGATCACCAATCACGAAGTGGAGATAGGCAGCGGCGCTTACGGGACCAGTGGTGTGCCCGCCGCGGGACTGACCGCCGACCCAAACAAGAAGCCCGCTGCCAAACAGTCCTTGGGGCCAAAAGATGCAAAGACGAACACCGTCGGCAACATCTTCTACGGGTCAAAAGGCTATCTCGGTATCGATGGATACGACGCTTACAAAACATGGATAACGGATCAGGTCGAGCCCGGACCGTCCGGTAAAGGTTCGGCGGACC
This sequence comes from Acidobacteriota bacterium, assembly GCA_003224525.1. GTDB lineage: Bacteria > Acidobacteriota > Terriglobia > Acidiferrales > UBA7541 > Acidiferrum. The sequence continues at coordinate 3,132 of QHZB01000026.1, forward strand.
ACTACGCGAACTTCATTGATTGCGTTCGCAGCCGTCGTGCCCAGGATATTCATTCGCCGATTGAGGAAGCCCACATCTCGACCACCCTGGTACATCTAGCCAATGCCTCGTACCGTCTGGGGCGTACGCTGCGATTCGATCCCGCGCAGGAGCAGGTTATTGGCGATGAGGAAGCCAGCCGTCTCCTGGGTGGTAGCTATCGCGCACCTTATATTGTGCCGGAAAACATTTGACCGTAATTGGAGGCCGCAGCTAACCATGCGCATTCTCATTGCCGCCGCGTATCTCTTTCTCTTCTTTGCGGCTATGCTTCTGATCTCTTTCGTCTCCGCTGGCCCCCATCCCAGCGACCGCGTCACCGTCTCTGCCAACGAACAGGCCCGCCGCGTCGACATCGCAATCGATGGCCAGCCATTCACTTCCTATATCTGGCCCGCCACGCTTAAAAAACCCGTTCTCTATCCGCTGCGCACCGCCAAAGGCACGATCGTCACTCGCGGCTTTCCGCTCGAGCAGCGCCCCGGCGAGCGCGTCGACCACCCCCATCACGCCGGCCTTTGGTTGAACTATGAGAGCGTCAATGGCATTGATTTCTGGAACAATTCCGACGCCATCAAACTCTCGGCCAAAAGCGGTTCGGATCAGGGCGAGCTCGACGTCGAATCCGATTGGATTACCTTCGACAAGAAAGTTTTGCTCAAGGAACACACCCGCTTCGTCTTCCGGGGCGGGCCTGGATTCCGCTGCGTGGACCGCATCACCACCCTCCGCGCTCTCGACGAAAAAGTCGATTTCAAGGATGAGAAAGACGGCCTCTTGGGCCTTCGCGTCGTCCGCGCTCTCGAAATCCCTTCCGACAAACCCGAGGTGTATACCGACGCGAGCGGCCACGCCACTACCGTCGCAAAGCTGGACAACGCCGGCGTCAACGGCACCTACCTCACCAGTGAAGGCAAAAAAGGCGACGCCGCCTGGGGCACGCGCGGCCGCTGGTGCAATCTCAGCGGCCTCGTCGGCGACGAGCCCGTCACCATCACCATTTTCGACCACCCTGCAAATCCCGGCTTTCCCACCTACTGGCACGCCCGCGGCTACGGCCTTTTCGCCGCCAACCCCCTCGGCCAGAAAATTTTCAGCGAGGGCAAGCAAGAGTTGAATTTCTCTCTACCCCCCAATGCCAGCGTCACCTTCCGCTATCGCATCTTGATCAGCTCGGCTATCGCCACGCCCGAATCCACCGAAGCCTCCTACAAGGACTTCGTCGCCGCCTATCGTTGATTCGCTGGGTCATGTCGATAGCTCACCACAGAACTCGCTCCGAACGGGTCGGGAGGGCTGAGGTCTTCGCAATGCACCACTCGAATCAATCAGCGCTGTCTCATGGCTCATTTGGAAAAAACCACAAATCCAACTATCCTTCTTCTCTTACTGAGCACTGAAAACTGATCACTGATTACTTTCCATGACCTTCCACATCGGCCTTATCGGCGGCGGCAACATCACGGAGACCCACGCCCGCGCCGCACGCGCCATCCCTGGAGTCGAAATCTCCGCCATCAACGGAACCAACGCCGAGAAAATCGCCCGCCTCTGCTGCGAACACGGCGGCACCCCCTATCAAGACTTCGCCGCCTTCTTAAAACATCGCCCCATAGATCTCGTGATCATTGGCAGCCCTTCCGGCCTCCACGCCACCCAAGGCATCGCCGCCGCCCGCCAAGGTCTGCACGTCCTTACGGAAAAACCGATCGAAATCAGCACCGCACGCGCCGACATCCTCATCGAAGCCGCAAAACAATCCAAAGTCCATCTCGGCGTGATTTTTCAGGACCGCCTGAAGCCACACATTCGCCAACTCAAAAACTGGGTCGATCAAGGCCTGCTCGGCAAGCTCTTATTAGTCGATGCCCGCGTGAAGTGGTATCGCCCTCCCGAATACTACGCCAGTTCGCGCTGGCGCGGCACTCTGGCGCTCGACGGCGGCGGCGCCTTGATCAATCAGGGCGTTCACACCGTCGATTTGCTTCTTTGGCTCCTCGGCGATGTCGTTCGCGTTCAAGCCCGCACCGCCACGCAGCTTCACAAGATCGAAGCCGAAGACACCGCCGTCGCCATCCTCGAATTCGCCAGCGGCGCCTTGGGCATTTTCCACTCGACTACGGCCGACTATCCCGGCTACCCGCGCCGCGTCGAAATCTCCGGCTCCGAAGGTACCGTCATTCTCGAACACGACCGCATCATCGCCGCCAATCTCCGAAACACCCCAGCCGCCACCGAATCCGCCGCCCTCGACGAAAACCAAAGCGCGTCCACCGCCGTCGTCAGCGATTTTCGTGGCCACCAGGCCGTCCTCGAAGATTTTCTCCAAGCCATCCAGCACAATCGCGCTCCCGCCTGCGATGGCCTCGAGGGCCGCCGCAGCATCGCCCTGATCGAATCCATCTACTGCGCCGCAAAAACTCCCGATCGTGTCGTCACCGTCTGAGTTCTGGCAGGCTGCTGAACGCGTTGACCCGCATCGCTCAAGTTCAAATTTGGCAATTGAACTTGAGCCGGGTTACTGGGGGCAGGCGCAGTTGCCGTCCGGATATAAGACCGGGCCGGGCCCTGGGCCGGGCCCCCACTGTCGGGATTCCAGGCCTGCATCCTGGCCGATCCCGCTCAAACCGGAACCCAGTAAGCCTGGACCTTCCAAGCCCAAACCCTGCAAGCCGAACCCGCCCAAACTAGAGCCCAGCAAACCCAAACCGCGCAAGCCGAAACCACCCAGATTCAACGCCAAGCCAAATAAGTCCGGTACAAGCGAGAAATCGTCTCCACCGAACGAGGTTTCTCTATTATTAAAGGAAGTGGCGCCCAGCTCAAATTGGCGGGCACCGCCGAATCGCGAACCCCCGAAGTGACGGACGCTCGACCCGTTTCGCGCATAGGAGAGCGAAGAATGGCCGAATGAGTCATTGCCGAATTGAGAGTTTCCCATATTCGACAGCCCGCGATTCTGGTCAAAGAAGGATGTTGCTTTCGGAGTACTTGCTCGTGAGGATGGACCCTGGCCGGACCAACTTCTCGCAGCCGATGCCGCACTCGGAGGCCGATTCGGATTGAAGGAGGATGCCGATCTCGGCGTAGCTGCCCCGGAGGATGGACCCTGGCGGGACCAACTTCTTGAAGCCGAGACAGCGCTCGGGGGCCGATTCGAGTCAAAGGAGGACGTAGACCTCGGAGTACTTGCTCGTGAAGATGGACCCTGGCTGGACCAACTTCTTGCCGGCGATGCAACGCTCGGAGGCCGATTCGAGCCGAAGTTCATACCAGTCGCGCGCGTGCCCGCCGCCATTGCTCTCACATCAGAGCTACCCAGCCTTCGTCCGGCCGTGGCGTTGATTCTCCGCGGGCCATTCGAGCCAGCCATGTGGCCTCCGAAGTATGCCGAATTGCTGTTCGCACGAGTGGTCAATCCACCAAATCTCCTGGACGAGCCATCACCCGTTTGCCGTGGCACTGTTGACCGCACGCTCAGAAAACTCTTGCCGCCTGAGTGTTCCCCGCCACCACCGTGGAATCCTCCTCCGCCTCTCTTGCCACTATGGAATCCGCCGCCACCGCGAGAACCACCGCCGTGCGAGCCACCGCCCCTGTGCGAGCCTCCTCCGTGATGTTTACCGAATGCAGCGTTCGCCACACCTGTCAAAGCTAGCGCCACGATGGATGTAAAGAGGACTCTTGAGATCGTGGGTGTCATCTTTTCAGTTTCCTTCTCCCGGCGCGCGCATGCACCGGCTGAAATCGCGATTTAGAGAATCGCGGGCAGAAACGGCGCAGATTTTCTCCACGTCTACAGATACCCCACATTTGGGCAGGTCGAATTTCAATGAGCAGTTGTCCGCTGGTGTATGAGCAGCTCCGTGACCGATAGGCCGAAAAAACAAGTTGCTGAAAAGAGGGCAGTTACAATTCAAAAAGTCACAAATTTTCTCAGATCTGCAAGGAGCA
>QHZB01000027.1 GCA_003224525.1 Acidobacteriota bacterium
TTGCACGACTGGGGTATAGAGGCGATCGTTCCCGGATGGAGAACGACGTTCAGCATCTCCGTCACCAAGGACTCGTCGAGCAGCGCAGCATCGAAGGGCACGAGTCGTATTCCAAACAAGTCTTCACTCTCACCAAAGAGGGCCACAAACTTCTTTCAGAACAGAATTTGATTCCAGATCGACAGGCGATCTATCACGGATTCGTCAAAGCTAAGGAAGCTCGTCATGATTCCGACCTTTACCGGCTCTATCACAAAGTCGCCAAGGAAGTTGACCGCGTTGGTGGCAAGGTTCGCCGTGTCGTCCTCGACTACGAACTCAAGCGGGAACTCTACAAGAAACTATCTCGCATCCCTCCCGACAAGAACCTAGCCTACGAGCGAATCCGGCTCGCAAGTGAATACGACCTCAACGTCGTAAAGGACAAAATTCCTGTGCCGGACCTTCGCATCGAGTACGAGGATGAGTGCAGAGATATCCATCGCCTAGACCTCGAAATCGCCACGCGTGATTACCGGCCTCAGGGGCTGGCAGAGAAAGCCAAGGCTGGATTCCATCTCTTCGCAAGGCCACAAGACCATCCCAAGCTGCGCCGCGTTCTAGACACGCATGAAATCACTGCGCAGATCTTTGCCCTATGAACATCGCACGCATGTATACCATCGCTCTGGGCTCGTTCGGTTACACCGAGGATGAGGCTCGTTTCCTTTATCTAGTCGCTGCACATTCTGGTTATTTCACCTGCCAGCAATTCCTCCGCTTCATCGACGGAAAGCCCGGCAAGCGCAGCCTAAGTTTCGTTCGGAAGCTCGTCGAACAGGGCCACGCCTCCGCCCGCCCTTATCTGCGGAATGGCAAGGTCTACCACGTTTTTGCGCGGAATCTCTACGAGGCCATTGGCAAGGATAACGTCCGCTTCCGGCGCAAACATTCGACCGAATACATCCGTACACGGCTTGCCGCACTAGACTTCATCCTAGGCAGGCTCGACTGGAAGTTCTTGGAATCAGAGTCCGAAAAGGTCCGTTTGTTCACTGAGCAGCTCGGCATCGACAAAAAATATCTACCTTCCAAGCGTTACGCCGGGGCCGTCCACGAGCGGCACACCGACCGCTATTTCGTGGACAAGTTCCCCATGTATCTCTTGCCGAATCCAGTTTCTCCCCCTGTGGTCTCCTTCTCTTTCGTTGATCCGGGCCTTGAAAGCCTCGACAGTTTCAAGACCCATCTGCAAGCCTACTTGCCCCTATTCTTCCAACTGCAAAGCGTGAGGTTTCACTACATCGCGACGCGGGAGACTCACCACAACAGGGCGAAGGAGCTGTTCATGGGCCACTTTGATCGGCATTGGAACCCCGATAGCCCTGAGGGGCTGGTGGACTTTTTCTGCCTGAGAAAGCGTATTGAAGGCGGAGAAGCCGGCAAACTCTCAACCGCTGATCTCATCGTCCACGCTGATGCAAAGCTCAAGTTCAACCACTCTGGTATCGGGGACCTCTACCAGAAATGGCGCTCCGGCCAGCTGAGCTTCGACCAAGTCCGCAAGGAGTACCAGGCTCTGCGCCGGCCCGAAACCGTGACGTTTATCTTCTCTCCCGTGAATGGCCAGGTGGCCTTGTTCGAGCGTCATCCGAGGACCCTTGTGAAACCTGCTCGGAAAAGTGCAGGCCCACAGCGTTTCACTGGAGATTTCACCCCCAGCGTCACCCTGGCCGAAACGTAAGCAGCAGAGGAGACAACCAGATGTACAAGCAAGAGTGGGTGAACCAGCACGCGGCCAAAACACGAGGAGAGGCGGGAGCGACCCCACCGCGCCGCAAAATCGCGGCCCGGGTCCCTCCGGGCTTTGGGGGTCACTCCCGCCTCGTGCTGCTGAAAACGCAGCTCGTGTTTTGGCCGCGTGCATGAGACAGACCCGAGAGTTTGTCAGACACGAAGTCTGACAATTTGTATACAGAAAGGAGAAGAGTACTTGCCACTGCTGAAAGCACCACCCAAACAACCCAAGTCAGCAACCATCCAAATCCGTGTCGAAGAGGAGGTGAAACTCAGACTCGAAAAGTACGCTGAGTTCATTAATTCCTCTCCGGCTTACGTTGTCACCGAAGCATTGAAACTCCTCTTCAAGAAAGATGAGGAATTCAAATCCTGGCTAGGCCAACACACCAACAACGACAACCTTAACCAAATCGAAGGAGCCCCTCTCACAGAGATCGTCAAGAAAGCATGAAAGCCCGCAATGTCCAATTCGGAGAGCGCAAGAACCCAGACTCGTCCAGAGTGCATGGCTTGCGCCTTGCAGTCCGCTCGCTGCCGGTTGAATCAGTCAGGAAATTAGAAAGCGCGAATGGGGCAGAACTAACGCCGCCACCAGCACCATACGAGGCAGGATGGCCGCAGCTACCGCATAGCGGCCTTCCGAACGAAGCCACAGGAGGAACAGAAACAGGAAGGGACCGACTGCTAACGGTGGAAGAAGTGGCCGTCCTTCTGCACGTCCCTGTTTCGTGGGTGTACGGCCGAACACGCAAGAGATCATTAGGGCGACTGCCGGGCTACCGACTCGGGAAATACTGGCGCTTCCGCGAAGACGAAGTGTTGGCGTGGCTTGTGTCTCATGGTAGGGGTCACCATGCCTCTTGACACGCGGGCTACACTGAGACCTGACGCAGAACAAGCCGAGCGGGCCATTCTTGGAGGAACCAGAATGGCTCGCAGACGCTTTCAGCACGGCTCACTATTCCAGCGGGGCAGAAGACATAAAGTCTGGGTTGCTCGCTGGTGGGAGGAAGTTATCAATCCAGATGGCTCCATCGGACGGAAGAGGTGCGCGGAGGTTTTAGGAACTGTAGCCGAAGTGGGCTCTCGCTCCCGCGCGATGGACGCTCTATCTAAACGACTGAACCCAATTAACAGCGGCTCTTATCGGCCCCAGTCCAAGCGATGCTACGCTGATTTCATCGCACAGGATTGGATACCGGTGGTGCTGCCCACTCTGAAGTACGCGACGCAGAAACACTATCGATATGTTCTCGATGTGCACCTCGTGCCCGTATTCGGCAAGACTAGCCTTTCCGACATCAAGCGCGAATGGATTCAAACTTTCCTTGCGACGAAGTTCAGTGCAGGCCTAGCATGGAAGACTGTCAAACACATTCGCGGTGTTTTGGGACGGACGTTGTCATCTGCCGAAGAATGGGGTTACATCACCCACAATCCTGCTCTAAAAACCAAACTTCCGCGCCGTCCGATAAAGCAGTGTTCCAAAGTGATCCTAACGCCCGACCAATTTCTGCAAGTGCGGGATCGACTAAAAGAGCCTGCTCGCTCGATTGCGACGGTGTTGGTTCTCACGGGCCTCAGAATTGGAGAGATTCTCGCTCTGCGATGGAAGTATGTCGATCTATGCCGTCATACACTTCGAGTTGCGGAAACCGTGTATGACGGTCACTTCGATACGCCTAAGTCGCAAAGGAGTGCCCGAATCGTTCCACTTGCCGAGGAGGCGTGCAGCACTTTGGGGAAATTACGATCATCCAGCACTCGACCTGACGACCTTGTCTTCAGTTTGGATACTGGCCAGCCACTGGACCGGCATAACCTGTTGAGGCGACAGTTGCGACCGACGTGCGAGAAACTGGGACTCCTAGGAATAACCTGGCACTCGCTCCG
>QHZB01000028.1 GCA_003224525.1 Acidobacteriota bacterium
GAATCCGCACCGATGATTCAGCCCCTCCGCAAGACCCATCGCCGCATTTTTCTAGCGCTCGCTTTGTTACTTCCTCTGCTCTTTCTGAGCGGCCTCGCTTTTCGCCATTCCTGGCCAACGCCGGCAAGGCCGCGAAATTCCGCCGCGCCCCCGCTTCCCCCAGGGGCAACGCCATGAGCCATCAATATCAAGCCATTGGTTGGAATCGACAAAAGCGCGTCTACGACGTGGTGGTTCTCACCGGAGTCGCGCTGTATATCGCGCTTTTCATCGGATTCAGCGCGTGGCTGGTTCCCTATGCCACGGCCGAAACCCTGATCATCCGCGCCGCAGGTTCCGCCGCATTCTTACTGTTGCACGTGGTTTTGTGTATTGGCCCGCTCTGCAGGTTGGATTCACGATTCCTTCCCTTGCTCTACAATCGCCGCCATCTGGAGTGGTCACTTTCCTGCTGGGCGCGGCGCACGGAATCTTTGCGGTCATTCAATTTCATAGCCTTGGAGATAAGGACCCGCTCGTCAGCCTCCTGACGTCCAATCAGAACTTCCGCAGCTTGCCAGATTTTCCCTTTCAGCAACTCGGTTTTCTAGCCCTTGTGATTCTTTTTCTGATGGCAGCCACCAGCCATGACTACTGGCTGAGAAACTTGACTCCTCCCATCTGGAAGACCCTTCACATGCTCGTCTATGTGACTTATGCCCTCTTGATCGGCCATGTCACATTGGGCTTCCTGCAGTCGGAGACCAGCCCGGTGCTGGCGGTCGCCACTGGCGCCGGATTCGTAACCGTTTTGAGTTTGCATTTGGCCGCGGCGTCGCGTGAACGCGCAGTTGATCTGAATAAACTGAAGACTGTCACAAATGGATTCGTCGATGCCTGCTCGGTGGAGAGCATACCGGAGAAATGCGCCGCAGTTGTCTCGGTAAGCGGCGAGCGCGTCGCCATATTCAAGTTTGATGGGAAAATCTCCGCGATTTCGAATGTGTGCCGCCACCAGAATGGTCCTTTGGGAGAAGGCAAGATCATCGACGGATGCGTGACTTGCCCCTGGCACGGTTATCAGTATTTGCCGGAAACGGGAGGTTCGCCGCCGCCGTTTACGGAGAAGGTTTCGACATTCCACACGCAGATCGTGGATGGCCGCGTTTGGATCGATCCCAAGCCGAAGGCACCTGGCACAGTTCTACGTCGGATACGTTCCGAAAGCACCATCGGGAATCGCGCGCTGCATCCGCGCCGTCGTGGTGCTACTGCTCATTTTCGCGGCGATTGCGGCAATCGTATTCGCGAAAGTTCAACGCACACTCGCTCCATCGGTTTTCGAATACGGCAAGCTGGGCACCTTTGAAGGAACGATCGAAGCATCCCCTTATCCCATTCTCATTGTGGCGGGGGCTGGCTCAGCAGAATCTGGGGCTTCACGGTATTTGCTGGTGGCAGAAGGCAAGCACGGAGCCGATAGCCAGGTGGTCGCGTTCGCCGGAAAGACCGTGCAACTTCGCGGCACGCGGATCTACCGCGATAACCAGACGATGATCGAGGTAGTCAGCGGCTCTATTTCGTTGAAACGTGACTCAACGCGATCTCAGCCACCAAGCCAGGAACTAGGCATTTTCGAATTGGCAGGTGAGATCGTCGACAGCAAGTGTTATCTGGGAGTGATGAACCCGGGAAGCGGCAAAGTCCATCGGGACTGCGCAGTGCGTTGCATCAGCGGAGGCATCCCACCCGTCTTCGCGACAAATGACTTCAACGGCTCGCCCGCAATCCTCCTGCTCACCGACCTCCATCAGAAGCCTCTTCCCAAGGAAACGTTCCTCAAACTAGTGGCACAACCCGTCCGCATCCATGGGAGTGTCGTGAAAACCGGCGAAACGCTCTACCTGAAGACAGGGCCTTCCGCCATTTCTCCGCTGCCCTAAAGGGTCTCTTCCGAATTTCCTCTTCACTTTCCCGAATCTCTGCATCCCCGGCCGGCATCTCATGGTTACTGTGGATTAGCAAAGTTCCGGCCCTTCCATATTCGGTTTGTTTACGGTGGCCTGGTAGCTTTCGCTGGGAGAATCCCTCCGATGCATGACATCTACAAAATAAACGTAGCCAAGACCGAGTTTCGAGAAGCCTATAACACCGGGGATGTCGACCGCCTGCTCGCGGTATTCAGTGGCGAGGGCTTTACGAGCATGTTCGAAGGCGGGCCCAGCCAATTCGGCGGCGGCGCGCGTTCCAGCCTTCGTAAAGAAGCAGCGGAGATGTTCGACGAGTATTCCGTGCAAATGAGCGTCATTATCATCGACATCGTCGTCCGGGGGGATACCGCTTACGACTACGGATGGCACGAGTTCACACTCAGGCCAAAGGATGGCGGCCAACCCATCCGAAAGCGGCTGCGCTATTTCGAGCTGTGGAGCAAGGATTCCTCAGGCGACTGGAAGATCGCCTTTCATATCAACAATCACGATGTCCGCGAAGAGCTGGGCGGCAGCGTGAGCCACTGGTTCCTAAGCGAAGAGCATGCTTCGACGGTCAACTGAAGCCTGGCTCCCTGGCCCGGCACAGGCGCGGATCAGCAGGTCTGAACCCTGGCTGGCTATCTGTCTTTGATTTTGTCGTAGAGGCGCTTACTGAATCCTTCGGGCATCTGGTATTCGACACCATCACCGACCAGCTTCACGACGTTCTTGGTCCCGTCCAGGATTGCCGTACAGTGGGCGCAAACCTTGAAATGCGCTTCCATGCGGGCGCGCATCTCCGGGTCAACTTCCCCGTCCAGGAAATTGGAGATCTCTCGCCAGACCTCAAGGCAGCTGATTTCTATCACCTTCATTGGATACGGAGGGTTCCTTTTAGTTTCATGCGTCCGGCGCAACCTGGCCTTACCACGGCCTCACCTTTTCGTATTCCTGCTTCCCGGAGTACCAGCTCCCATCAATACCCGGTGCCAAGGCATCCCGCATCTGGAAGCGTGCCCGCAGGAGCCTTGTTTTGACACTGCCTTCCGTAATGTCCAGCGCTTGTGCCGTTTCCTGAATACTCAGGTGCTGGACGTCCCTCAGTATAAGCACTTCCCGGTATTTCGTAGGTAGGGAGTTCAAAGCCCGCTGCAGGGCCTCTCTCAACTCCTTCCGGTGGAGGGTTTCTGAGGGGATTTCCCGCCAGTCGGCGTAGTCCTTGGGAAAATAGTCCCCTTGCTCGTCCGTCTTCTGCTCATCAACGGACTCATAGAGGTGTTTGCGGTCCTTGCGGACCTTAAGCCGCGCCTCATTAATGGTGATCTGGATCAGCCAGGTGCTGAACTTTGATTCGCCGCGGAATCGGGGTAGGGCTGAGAACGCCTTCAGAACAGCTTCTTGTGCCACTTCCTCAGCGTCTGCGGGATTATTGAGAATCGACATGGCGGCGGTAAAGACACCGCGTTCACAAGGTTGTACAAGGCTGTAGAAAGCCTCCTTGTCGCCCTGGCAGACGCGCTGGATCAGCTCCGACTCGGTTGTGTCAAAGTTTGCCTTGGCTGTCCTTGTCGACACGAATCCCGCCTTAACTAACACAAACTAGGCAATTTGCGAATTGCCCCGAAAGTCTTCATGTTTTTGCACTGTCCGATGACCTGAAATTCCGATGTACGTCCCCAAAATGGCACTCTCGAATGTTTATCGGATGTGGGAACTTCAAGAAGGTCGCAACTATTTTCAAGAATTGTTCGATGAGTGTAACCACACGTTCGTGGAGATTTCTCTGCCGATCTTTGTGACTTATTGCAGCTATCCGAATCCTATCCCGCGTGACCGACACCCACATCTCGCGAGCGCCCGGTACACAACACGGTCTCGCTACATCCTTGCCTACTGGTAATAACGCCGCATGGCTCACCCGTGGCGCTGGTTATGCACTGGCTCGGCATTGGCCGGAATACTTGATGGAAGGTGCCGAACTCGGAATCTTCATGATTTCCGCCTGTTTCTTCACAGCTCTGCTAGAACATCCCGCTTCTCCGGCGCTGAGACTAATTCCGAACTCCTTTGTGAGAAACGCACTGATCGGGTTAGCCATGGCGCTGACAGCCGTGTCGATCATTTACTCCAGGTGGGGGAAACAGTCGGGCGCACATATGAACCCTGCGATGACGCTCACCTTCTTCCGTCTGGGAAAGATTGAGCCCTGGGATGCTTTCTTCTACGTGATCGCGCAGTTCTTCGGCGGAGTTTTCGGTGTGGCTGTTGCTTCGCTCGTTCTTGGTATGGTGGTTGCCCATCCCTCGGTGAATTACGCTGTTACGCGGCCAGGTCCACTAGGGGTAAGAGTCGCCTTCATGGCAGAGGTGCTGATTTCTTTCATGTTGCTTTTGACGGTCCTTACAGTTTCCAACAGCAAGAAGTGGGCACGGTATACAGGACTTTTCGGCGGAGCCCTGATCGCATCCTACATCACGTTCGAAGCGCCGCTCTCTGGCATGAGCATGAATCCGGCGCGGACCTTCGGTTCCGCATTCCTAGCAAGATCCTTCGATGCGCTGTGGCTCTATTTTGTAGCGCCACCGATCGGAATGCTGGCGGCCGCTGAAGTGTATGTAAGGCTGCGCTCCATCCGTGCGGTCCACTGCGCCAAATATCATCACAACAACGACAAGCGATGCATTTTTCGTTGCCGCTTCGCCGAGCTACAGAACCCGAAGACTTTAGGAACCATGTCATAAGTTCGATTTGAAACATTTGTTGTGGAGGTAAACACGATGGCTCAGGACAAACACTACGACGTAATTATCATCGGAACCGGCGCGGGCGGGGGAACGCTCGTGCACGCACTCGCTTCCACAGGAAAGAGCATCCTAGTCCTCGAGCGCGGCGACTACGTCCGCCGGGAGAAGGCCAATTGGGACTCGCGCGCCGTCAACGTTGAGGGGAAATATCAGACTAAGGAAGAGTGGCGGGACAAAAATGGCAAGCCGCTCCATCCGCACACCAACTACTACGTCGGAGGCAATACCAAATTTTACGGTGCTGCACTTTTCCGACTCCGCAAAGAAGATTTCGGGGAGATTCGCCATTTCGGCGGAATCTCGCCAGCCTGGCCCATCTCGTATGATGAGCTCGAACCGTACTACCTAAAAGCGG
>QHZB01000336.1 GCA_003224525.1 Acidobacteriota bacterium
CTCTCCCCAGGCATACGGACATCCGAAATGATGATGTCGAAGATCTGCGATTCAAGTTTGCGCTTCGCGGCCTCCACGCTGTGCACCACTTCAACCCGGTGACCTTCCTTGCGGAAGGTAATCTCCAGCAGCTCGCCGATCGATTTCTCATCGTCGACAACGAGGATGTGGGGCATTTCTCGCGACGTTTCCTTGACTGCGGCTTTAGTTCCTTGCATGGCGCCTCACGCAACTCGCGGCAGTTCGACAATAAACTCAGCACCGCGGTCTTTCTCGGATATCACGCTAATCTTTCCACTGTGAGCCTGCACAATTTGATAGACAATGGACAGCCCCAGCCCGGTGCCGCCCTCGAAACCCGATTGTAGAGGCTCAAAAATCTTGGCCCTTTGCCTTGGGTCGAGGCCAATACCCGTGTCTTGAAAGGCGATGCGCAGCCAGAACGGGCGTTGCTCCAGCTTTACGGTCAGGGTGCCGCCATCGGGCATTGCCCGGAGCGCGTTGTCGCAGAGATTCCAGAAGACCTGCTTGATTTTGTTGGCATCCACGCGCGCATGCAATTCTTTTCCATTGAAAGCGCGGACAATCTGGTACTTGGAGCCTATCTCCGGTTTCTTCTCCATAAGCATCAGCGTTTCATCGAGTAGGCCGCGAACATCGGCATGCTGAAATTCGTAGGTCTTCTCTCGAGAATAGTTGAGAAAGTCTGTGATGATATTGTTGAGCCGCTCGGATTCCCTGCTGACAATATTGACGAGGTGCTTTTCGTCTTCTTCGAGCGGTACCAGGCGTGCCAGTTCCTTGACCGCGCCGGCCATGGCCGTCAAAGGCTGCCGAATTTCGTGTGCGATGGCGGCGGAAAGCCGCCCCAGGGCGGCCATGCGTTCTTTGGTTGCTACTTCTTGCTCCAGCCGGCGAAGATCCGTGAGGTCCTGAAAATTGAAAACGTAGCCGTCGCGTTGCGAGTCGCGTGAACGCAGCGGCGAAATACTGACGCCTAGATAGCGGACGTCTCCGGAAGGCGTGCGAAAGTCAATCTCTTTCCGGAGGGAGAGCCTCTCGCTGTTTTCGTATTGACCTGGGAGCCAGAAATCCTCATTCAGCTCCTGTAGCTTCTTGCCGCGCAAATCGGCAAAGCGATATCCGAGGATTTCCTCGCCGGTGCGATTCAACAGTAGAATGCGTCCGTCCAGGTCCGTGGTGATCAAACCGCCGCGCATGGAGTGAATGATATCTTCAGTGAAGTCCTGAAGGCTAAGAAGTTCCTCGCGCTTTTCTTCGAGCTCAACGCCTTTCTTGCGAAGAGACTGGGCCAAGAGGCTGGCCAGATAGGCGACAGCAAGAAACCCCAGAAGATTCATGACCAGCCAGGTGCGAAGGCTCTCCGTCGTGGGGAGGGTGGAGAAGGTGCGCGGAATCTTTTCCGCATAAGCAAGCACGGTCATTCCCGCAAGGAGCAGAAAACAGGTAGCCGTGACTAGAAAAGCGATCCGCCGGGAGAACAAGATGCTCGCGACGATGATCACCAGCAGGTAGAGCAAGATGAAATAACTCTCCTGCAGGCCGGTGGAATAAACCAGCAACGAAATCATAACCACATCGCCGGCGACCTGCAGCCCGCCATGCCAGCGCGCTTGCGGGAGCCAGCGCAAGAGGATGAGGTGCAGGATCCCCAGCGTCATCCAGAAGATGATAAGCGGCAGGAAAAAACGATTGGTGCTGAAGCCCGGAATATACTGTGGCCAGACCACTCCAATGGTCAGGATAAGCGTGATCGTCAGCAGACGAACACGCGTCAACCAGTCCAGCCATTCCCTTGTTGCGAAGCTCTTATCCATTACTCGCCCGCGCCTTTTTCCCGGCATCCGGGGAGACCCACGTCCCGGCAGGAAAAGCGGGAGACGGAGATAAACTTCTCCGCCCTCCGCAAAGAGGAAAGTGCCGAGCGGACGAAAGCCCGATTAGTGCATCGAGCTCAGCTTGCCGATGAGCGAGAACAGCGGCAAGTACATGGATATGACCACGCCGCCGACCACCACGCCGAGAAATACGATCATGATGGGCTCGAGAGCGGTCAGCAAGTCTTTGACCGCCGCGTCAACTTCTTCTTCATAGAAATCAGCGATCTTCTGAAGCATGGCGTCCATCGCGCCCGTCTGCTCGCCGACGGCAATCATCTGTGTGACCATGCCTGGAAACACTTCGGATTCTTTCAAAGGTTCGGTGAGCGACTTGCCTTCTTCAAGTGATTTTCTCACCTTTTGCAGAGCCCGCTCGACGACCGCATTGCCGGCGGTCCTGGCCGTGATGTCCAGGCCCTCAAGTATAGGCACGCCGCTGGAGATCAACGTGCCAAGCGTTCGCGTAAAGCGGGCCACGGCAATCTTTCTCATCAAGATGCCAAGGACGGGAAGCTTCAGGATAATGGAATCGAGCACAAAGCGTCCCTGCGAAGTGCCATACCAGACTTTCACACCAAAGATGGCGCCCCCGAGGGCCACGAGGATGAGCAAACCAAAAATGCTGCCGACGAAATTACTGAGAGCGATGACGATTTTCGTGGGCAGCGGGAGATCCACGCCCAGGCCCGCAAACAAGGTGGAGAAAATCGGCACGACTTTCCAGAGCAGCAGGGTGATGACGCCGCCGGCGACGGTCAAGACGCCCACAGGATAGACGAGGGCGGACTTGACGGCGCGCTGCAGCTTGACGTTCTTTTCGATGTAAGTCGAGAGGCGCTGCAGAATGGTGTCGAGAATACCGCCGGTCTCCCCCGCCTCGACCATGTTCACGTACAAGGGGTCGAATACTTTCGGCGAGCCGCGCATCGCCGCCGAGAGCGTCGCGCCGCCTTCCACCTGGCCACGCGTGTTTATCAGCACCTTTTGAAAGAACTTGTTCTCCTGCTGGGTCGCCAGAATCTCAAGACACTGGACGAGTGGCAGACCGGCGTCAATCATGACCGAGAACTGCCGCGTGAAGATCGCCAGTTCCTTGGCGTTCACCCCGCCGCCAAATTGGGGCATATTGAATTCCTTGCCCTTCTCGGTCATTTTCGTCGCAGTGATCTGCTGTCTCTTCAGCAGACTCGCCAGTTCGGCCTTGTTCGAAGCGGTCATCACCCCGCTGACGCTGCCACCGGAGCGGCTGGTTCCCTGATATTTATAATCCGGCATGTGATTGCCTCCTTAGTCCATGAACTTCTTGGGCATATGGCCGTTCAGCCACTGTCGTTTCTCCTAGCGTTTGCTAGCCACCGGAGCTTTATTGCCGCTTCCCGGTGTTGATACTCCGCGATTGATCATGTCCTGCAATTCATCGGCATTCGATGAACGCGAGAGGGCCATATCCAGCGTTATCAGCTTTTGAAAATAAGCGTTCGCCAATCCCTGGTTGAAAGTTTGCATGCCCGTTTGACCTGTGCCGGTCTGCATTGCGGAATAGATCTGGTGAATCTTGTCTTCGCGGACCAGGTTGCGGATGGCGGGCGTGGGCATGAGCACTTCCATGATCATGGCCCGGCCGCGACCATCGGCGCGCGGGAGAAGCGCCTGACAAAGAATGCCCTCGAGCACCATGGAAAGCTGCGCACGAATCTGGGGCTGCTGGTGTGAGGGAAAAACATCAATGATACGATTGATGGTGGAAGACGCCGAATTGGTGTGCAGGGTGGCAAAGGTCAGGTGGCCGGTTTCCGCAATGCGCAAGGCGGACTCAATCGTTTCGAGGTCGCGCATTTCGCCGATGAGAACGACGTCGGGGTCTTCGCGGAGTGCGGCCCGAAGTGAATTCGCGAAGGAATGCGTGTCCGCGTGAACTTCGCGCTGGTTCACCAGGCATTTCTTGTGATTGTGAAGAAATTCGATGGGGTCCTCGATGGTGATCATGTGCTCTTCACGTTCGCTGTTGATCTTGTCGAGCATGGCCGCGAGCGTGGTGGACTTCCCGGAGCCCGTAGGTCCGGTCACGAGGACGAGTCCGCGGGGCTTGTCGCACAATCCCTTCACGACCAGCGGCAATCCAAGAGCGTCGAAGCCTTTGATTTCCCACGGAATGGTACGGAAGACCGCGCCGACCGCGCCCCGCTGATTGAAAACGTTGCCGCGGAAGCGGGCCAAGTTTTTCAAACCGAAGGAGAAGTCCAGCTCCAGGTTCTCTTCGAAGCGGTGTTTCTGCGCATCCGTCAAAACGCTATAAGCAAGAGACTTGGTATCCGCCGCAGTGAGAGGCGGCATGTCAAGAGGGCGGAGCCGCCCGTGCACCCGCACGCGCGGCGCGCTATTCGTGGTGATGTGGAGGTCGCTGCCACCCATCTCGATCATCTTCTTCAGCAATTCGCTTAGCGTAATTCCAGGCATCGGTCACCTTCAATTTTATAAAACCGTTTCGCGCAAGACTTCCTCCATGGTGGTTTGTCCAAGCGCAACCTTTATCAAACCGCTGCGCCGCAGCGTGATCATGCCTTGCTCGATCGCCTTCTTCTTTAATTCCAAAGCCGAGGCGCCAACAAGAATCAATTCGCGGAGCTCATCGTTAATTTCCATAACTTCGTAGAGACCGGTGCGTCCTTTATAGCCGCGCTTGTTGCAGGTAGTGCACCCCTTGCCGTGGTAGATCTTGGTGGTCTTGGCCTCTTCCGTGGTGTAGCCAGCATCGATGAGCGCCTGGTGCGGAACTTCCAGCTCTTCCTTGCAGCTCCCGCAGATGCGGCGCACAAGACGCTGGGCACATATCAGGTTCACCGAGGTGGCCACGAGAAAAGGCTCGATACCCATGTTCATCAAGCGGCTGATGGTCGAAGGCGCATCATTGGTGTGCAGCGTGGATAACACCAAGTGGCCAGTGAGCGCGGCCTTGACCCCGATTTCCGCCGTTTCAAAGTCGCGAATCTCGCCGACCAGAATAATGTTGGGGTCCTGGCGCAGGAAAGCCCGGAGGGCGGCGGCAAAGTTCAGGCCGATCTGCTCTTTCATCTGCACTTGGTTGATGCCCGCCAATTGGAACTCGACCGGGTCTTCCGCGGTCATGATGTTGGTGTCAACGGTATTTAGCGTTGCAACCGAGGAATACAGGGTGTTGGTTTTACCCGAACCCGTCGGACCGGTCACCAACACCATCCCGTAGGGCTTCAAGATGTTGCGTTCGAATTTCTTGAGCGACTCAGGTTCAAAGCCGAGCTTGGTCATGTCCAGCCGGAGATTTTCCTTGTCCAGCAACCGCATGACGACCTTTTCGCCGTAGAGGGTGGGCACGGTCGAAACGCGGAAGTCCAGTTCCTTTTTCTTACCATCGGCCTTGTACTTGATCATGATGCGGCCGTCTTGCGGCAAACGCTTTTCGGCAATGTCCAGTTTGGCCATGATCTTCAAGCGGCTGGTAATAGCGTCCTTCAGGCGCAAGGGCGGGGTCATCACCGTGGCAAGCTGTCCGTCAATGCGGAACCTCACGCGCATTTCGAGCTCGTAAGGCTCGATGTGGATATCGCTGGCGCCTCGCTTGACGGAGTCCGTCAAGATCAGGTTGACGAGTTTGATGATGGGAGCTTCTTCCGCGGCCTTCTCCAGCGTGGCGGTGTCCAGCTCCGATTCTTCGGCGGCCAACTCTAGCTCGTTGTCTTCATCAACGAGGTCCTTCATCAAATTACTGATCTCTTCCTGATTCGTTGAGGACCCGCCGTAAAACCGCGTGATGGCGTCACCGATGGCCGATTCAGAGGCCACTACCGGCTCAACGTTGAACCCCGTCATGAACTTGATATCGTCCATCGCGAAGACGTTGGTGGGATCCGTCATGGCGATGGTGAGAACGGAGCCGACGCGCGACAGCGGGATGACCTGGTAGCGCGATGCCGTGTCTTGCGGAATAAGCTTGATGACGTTGGGATCGATTTCGTAATACTTCAGGTTGATGGAAGGAACGCCATATTGACGTGAGAGAACGCCGGTGATGTCATCATCGGTGATGAAGCCCATCTTGGTCAGGCAGCTTCCCAGCTTGCCTCCATTGGCGCGCTGAAACTCGAGCGCTTTTTGGAGCTGGTCCTGCGTGATCAGGCTTTCCTTAACTAATATTTCGCCCAAACGGACGGACATCCGCAGCACTCCCGACGGGTTTGCACCCAGCGCTCACCTTAGCAAATCGAGCAGTCGAAGGTAGCCAGAATTTCGCCCGCCGTTCTGAAATGGCTAATACCTGCCCGAAAGGGCAGGCCCTGCGAGGAGAGGACAGTAGAAATCTTGACTTGCCTCCGTGCGCTGGCTATCGTGCCAAAGAGATGTCCGCACGAGCAACAGGGACGCATTCTGCTGATGAGCTGACGCCGCTGACGAAAAATGTCCATGGCGTGAGTGGCATTTGCGGCTTTCCATGCCCGGCACACAGTTTACTCCGTGCTTGGATGATGGTCAATTCATGAGCCGATTGGACAGCAAACAGCGCTGGGGTCTCGCCATCGGCGGAATACTTCTTACCTTACTCCTGGCCGCCGTCTTCACCTTCGGATCGCTCAACGTACCATTTGAGCCCAAGAGCTGGCGCGCCGTGATAGTGCTCTACGCTGTCTCCAGTTTTATCACCGCCGCTTTTCTCGTCTTTGGCCTCATCCTAGCGCGCACTATCCTGCGCCTCTGGGTGGAACGCCGCAGAGAACAACTCGGCGCTCGCTTTAAGACGAAGATGGTCGTCGGCGCGATGGCCATTTCCCTTCTGCCGATCATCTTCATGTTCATTGTCAGCTACTCGTTAATCAATCGCAGCCTGTTGCTGTGGTTCCCCCGACCGTTGGAGATCGCCTCCGACGAGACGCAGAAACTCCTGAGCGATCTGGGGCGGACGCAGTTGCCCAGGCTTCGCGGGCTGGCTTTGGCGGCGCAAGCAGAGTCAAGCAGTCCCAGCGCAGAATTCCTGCAACATGTCTTCGCGAAGGGCGCGGATGCGGTCTGGATTCTGGATGGCCACGGCAAAGTGATACGAGGCGGCATCGTTTGTGACGAGCGACCGGAGGATCGCACCGGCGCGATTTGTGTGCAGCCTGATGTTCCAGGCCAGTACTTGCGCTCGTTGCAGAGTGGAGTGGAAGTTTGGGCCGCCGGCGGAAGGAGATACTTTGCCGCTCGCGTCCCGGCATTGCAGGAAGGCCAGGCAGGAGGGTTTGCCGTTGCCGGATTTCGTACCAGCCCGGACGTTCTCGAGCGGCTAACGGCCATTCAATCCCAGACGCGCGAGTACTACCAGGAAAAGCAGGACCTGCGCGCACTGAAGCGGCAGATGCTTGAGATTCTCCTTCTTTTCACGGTGCTGCTGCTCTCCGCGGTCATGTGGGTGGCGTTGTTTCTAGCAAAGCAAGTCACCATTCCCATTCAGGCCCTTGCGGAAGGGACGCGGGAGGTTTCCTCCGGCAATTTTGAGTACCAGGTCCCGGAGCAAGCTCAGGATGAGTTGGGAATCCTGGTGCGCTCCTTCAACACCATGACCACGCAGTTGCGCGACAGTCGCTCTCAAATCGATCAATTCACCCGGAATCTCCAGCAAGCGGTGCAGGAACTCGAGCGGCGGCGCCAGCTCATGGAGACCGTTCTGGAGAACATTCCCACGGGGGTGATTTCGCTCGACGCCGCGGGCGCCATTCTTCGCCTGAATACTTCCGTTTCCAGGATGTTCGGAGTTGGCAGCTCTGAGTATCACTCTCTCGAAGGGCTTCTCGGTGCGGATGCAGCCCGCATCGTGCACTACCTGATGCGCAGATCCCTGCGCATGGGTGTGGTCTCCCGGGAGATCGAGACGGTCGCCTCCGGACGCGTGCTGCACCTTGCTGTCACGGTGAGTTCCCTGGGACCGCGCCGGGCGAACGCCGGCTACGTCCTCGTCCTCGACGATCTCACGGAAGTGCTGCGCGCACAGAAATCGGCGGCCTGGCAGGAAGTCGCGCGGCGCATCGCTCATGAAATCAAAAATCCCCTGACGCCGATTCAGCTTTCCGCCCAGCGGCTGCTGCGATTCCTCGAGCGCCGCGACATCTCTCAATCGGCGTCGACGCGCTATTCGGAATTGGCCAAGTTGGTCCAGGAATGTTCGCGCTTGATCGAGCGGGAGGTCTCCACGCTCGCCGCACTGGTCAACGAGTTTTCGCAATTCGTGCGCTTCCCTACAGCCAAGCTTGTGCCCACCAATGCCAACACCATCGTCCATCAGGCCGTGGAAGTATTCTCCGGACGGCTCGATGGCATCACGCTCAAGACGGCTCTTGCCGAGAATCTGCCGACGGTGCGCGCCGACGGCGGCCTGCTTCGCAGCGTGGTCGTGAATCTTATCGACAATGCCGCGGAAGCGCTGGAGAACTCGGCGTTCCGGGAAATCGTGGTTTCGACGCTGGCCCATTCCGATGCGGAAACCGTGGTGATCTGCGTCTCGGACAGCGGCACCGGCATTTCGCCGGAAGACAAGGACAGACTCTTCCTGCCGCATTTCTCGACCAAGGACCGTGGCACCGGACTCGGCCTCGCCATCGCCGCTCGCATCGTGGCCGAACACGGCGGCAGCATCCACGTCGAGGACAATCTTCCGGTGGGATCGCGCTTCCTCGTTGAACTCCCGGTCGCGGAATTGACGCCCGCCTCCCTTGCCGACCACAATGGATCGGACGCGACTCGATGAGCCCTGGACCGCATCTCCTCGTCGTGGACGACGAGGCTGGCATTCGTGAATCTCTCTGTTCGATTCTCGAAGACGAGGGCTACCATGTGGAAGCCGTGGGTTCCGCCGAGGAAGCCCTGGAGCGCGCCGCCGCCGGCGATTTCGAGGTGGTTCTCCTGGACGTCTGGCTTCCGGGTATCGACGGCCTCGAAGCGCTGAGCCGCCTGCAAGCGTCGCCGCGCCCGCCCGCGGTCATCATGATTTCCGGTCACGGCACAATCGAAACAGCCGTGCGGGCCACAAAGCTCGGGGCCTTCGATTTCATCGAGAAACCCCTTTCGCTTGAGAAAATCATCGTTCTGGTTCGCAACGCCATTCAACAGCGCCGCCTCGAAGATGAAAACCAACTGCTGCGAAGCGAACTGGGTTACCGCCACCAGGTTATCGGCGACAGCGTTCCCATGAAAGCGCTGCGCCAGCAGATTGCCGTCACCGCGCCGACCAACGGCCGCGTGCTGATCTACGGTGAGAGCGGTACCGGCAAAGAGCTCGTTGCGCGCGCGTTGCACGCTGCGAGCCTTCGCAGCAAAGGCCCTTTCGTGGAAGTCAATTGCGCGGCGATTCCTGAGGAACTGATCGAGTCCGAGCTCTTCGGGCACGTCAAGGGCAGCTTTACCGGCGCGACGGAAGACAAGATCGGTAAATTTCAAAAGGCCGACGGCGGGACGCTCTTCCTCGATGAAATCGGCGACATGAGCCTCCGCACGCAATCGAAAGTTCTGCGGGTCCTCGAGGAACAGCGCTTCGAGCGCGTGGGCTCCAACGCTACCTTGAGCGTCGACGTGCGCGTCATCGCCGCAACGAACAAGCATCTCGAACAGGAAATCGCGCGCGGCGCCTTTCGCCAGGATCTTTTCTATCGCCTGAACGTGATTCCCTTTTACGTGCCGGCCTTGCGCGACCGCAGGGAGGACATCCCCACGCTGGCAAGATATTTCTTGAGCGAATTCAGCTCGGCCTACGGAAAGAAAACGCGCGAGCTCAGCGACTCCGCCATGGAAATCCTCATCCGCCACCCCTGGCCGGGAAATGTTCGCGAATTGCGAAACCTCGTCGAGCGGCTCGTCATCGTCTGCCCCCAGGCGCGCATCGAGCCGCATCACCTCCCGCCAGAGCTCTTCCGCGGCGTCGCGGAAAGCCCTCACCATCCTTACTCGACGCTGCACGAAGCACGCAGCGCCTACGAGCGGGAATTCATACTGCGGAAATTGCAGGAGCACCGCTGGAACATGACGCAAACGGCAACGGCTCTTGGCCTGGAGCGCAGCCACCTCTACCGCAAAATGAAGTCTCTGGGGATCGCTGCCCCTGACTAAAACTTGCAGAATCGCTAGGCTAACCGCCACACCTCAGTAGATTTCTCTTTTTCCCGCGCCCCCCAATTCGTGTAAAATCCGCCCAACCGGTGCCTCACATTTCGCAACACGGACTGGATCAGCGGTTTTCACCCGGACGCTCTTGGTCCACGCCGCTTCATTCAATAAATTCCACACTAATCTTCACCGCCCGGCCAATTGTTGACGCGAGTCGAAAACTGGGAGAATCCCGATGAAGAGAATTCTTATTCTTTTGACTGTATTCTTGACGGTATCTATTTTTGTCACACATGCGCAGACCACCACTGCCGGATCGGGCCACGCTTCACACTTCGCCTCACAATCACGGACATTCTTTCCGCATAACTGGGTCCGCGGGTATACGGATTTCTCCGTGGCGCCGTCGCACAACGAACCGGATCTTGGACGTTGCATGTTTCCTCAGCCCGCCAGTGCGGGCGGGGCGGCTTCGACGTGCACGGCCTACGCACGCTATCTCTTGAGCGGGTACGTTGAGTTTCAACCGCTGGGCCGCACACCGGCGCGGCATTTCTTTCTTTTCTTCGAACCCAAATTCAGCTTTGGAAGAAATATCCCGCAGCTCACCTACACTGCATCCATGCTGCCGATCGCTTACGATCGCTCCATTGGAATCGGTTTCCAATTGCCGAAAAACTTCGAACTGCGCGCGACGCAGCATCAGGTGGATTGGCTCGGGCGTTATAGCAAGCCGCTGGGCACGGCGGACCTCCACACCAATGGCCCTAATGGCCTCTATTCCACCTTTGGCGTGCGCTGGTCTTTCGGCGGATATGGGCACCAGGGAGCCCCGTCGGACTATTGATGCCGCAGTCTAGGAGCCCTGGGCTTCCTGAAAGTGGCGAGGCCTGAATTCGCGATCCTTCCTAGACGAGTGTTTCTTATTCTTTCTCTTCCAACTCGCTGGCAAGCCCTTGCAATTGGTACCGCCAGTCGAGTTCACGCACCTTTTGGGGATTTTCCCGCCAACCCGGTGTTACTTTCACGAACAGTCCCAGGTAGATTTTGCTGCTGAGGATCGCCTCTAGCTCTTTGCGGGCTTCCGTTCCGATCTTCTTTAGCATCTCCCCTTTGTGGCCGATCAGTATTTTTTTCTGCGAATCGCGCTCGACATTCATCACTGCTTCGATGCGCAACAACTTGGGCGTCTCTTGGTACTTTTCAACGACTACCGCCAGCGCATACGGCACTTCGTGATACATCACCTGAATGGCCTTTTCGCGAATGATCTCCGCGGCCAAAAATCGTTCCGGCTGGTCGGTCACCTGATCTTCCGGGAAGTACGGCTCTCCCTCCGGCAACTGCTTCAGAATCTCGTCAAGAAGTTCTTCACACCCTGCGCCCTTCAGCGCGGAGATGGGCAGGATCGCGGCAAAATCGAAGGCCTTCGCAAAAGCATCGATCAGCGGCAGAAGTTTGGGCTTCGGCAAACGATCGACTTTGTTCAGCGCCAGAATCGTTTTTCCGCGAAACCTCTTTGCCTTTTCCAGCAGCAAATCGTCCGCATGCGGATGCATCCGGCTGGCATCGACCATCAGCAACAGCACGTCGATCCCCTCCAGCGCTGCGGCCACTTCCTGCATCATCTGCCGTCCCAGCGCCGAGTCGGCTTCATGCAGACCCGGGGTGTCGATAAAGACGATCTGCCCTTGCGACTTGGTCACAATTCCCTGAATGCGATTGCGAGTGGTCTGCGGTTTCGAAGTAACGATCGCGATCTTCTGCCCGACCAACCGATTCACAAGAGTGGACTTCCCCGCGTTGGGCCGCCCCACAACGGCCACAAACCCGGATCGAAAATCCTGTTTTTCCCTGCTGTTTTTCTTTTCAGCCATCAATGTTTCACAATCGGCAGATCTAGTGCGCTGGGATGCTCCGCATCGTGCACCAAGGTAATATGCGCCGTCTTGGCATCCTTCCCTGTCTCTGCCGCAACCACCCCGCCACTGTTGTAGTTCTTTTCAGTGCCCGTCGTATTGATACTACGCACCACCAGTCGCAGCCGGCTGCTTTTTCCCGCTCGCCGCGCGAAAAACGTGAAATTGTCGAACACATATTTTTCAATCTTTCCGGCCACCACCGGCTTCGCTTCGCGCAGCGACTCGCGGTATCTGGCCCGCATTGATGCGCTCGTGAGCGCCACCGATCCGCCGTCCGGCAAAATCTCGTAGAGATCGGCTTCCAGATCGGTGTCCGGCACATCCATCTTGAGCCACACCGACAGCTTCGGGAATCCAGCGATCTCGATGGCTTCTGCGGAGGGCTCGGTGTGGTATACAACTCCCTCGCCAAACAGATTCAAAACCGCCCGCTGCGAAGTCAGTGAATTGCCATCGTCTTCGGACTCCGCACTACCTGGTCTGGTATCAAGCGGGTCATAAGTCCACAAATCCATCAACGCTGATGCGCCAGGCTTCGCCTCAGTCAAGGCCCCTGATCGAAACACGTCACCGGCATTGCCATTCGAGCCGAGATAGAGCGTCTTCGTCGCATTCGAGATGCTTTCGAGACTATCCGCGTACTTCCATTCCTCGGCTCCGACCACATAATAGGCCACACGTTTCTTCAGAAACTCCGGCTTCGGTCCGCCCTTCATCGCCCAGTCGTACCATTCTGTGTGTAACTTGTTCAGATCCAGGACGCTGGCTTGCCCGAATTTCAATCCCCCCACTTCCGCTTTCGGCGTGCGTGTTCCCGGGTGATCCCACGGCCCGATAATCAAGTAGTGGTTTACCTTGGCTTCGGGCGTGCCGTATTTCATATGGCGCGTGTAGAACGTGAATGCGCCCGGCTGATCTCCGTCGTAATCTCCCGTGATCGTCAGAATCGGCACATTCATCCGTTTGTACTGTTCCGGTGACGGCGCCATCGCATCATAATAGGTGTCAGCCGTTGGGTGCTTTACCCACTTCTGAAAGACGGCCGAGGGATTCCCAACTAGTTTGTCGTAGTCCTGAAACGCCGAGTGCGCCATGTACATCTCGCGCGATTTCGCCGCCCAGAAGCCGCTGTTCCCAAAAAGGCTGCTGTTGCCCGTTGCGCCGCTGGTAAAAGTGAGCCATTGCATGTCGTATGGTCCAAAAATGTTGTACTGGAACGGAAAATCCACTCCCGGATGCGCCGCTGCCGCCGGGACGATCGTTGCCAGATGCGAGGGAAATTCCTTCAGCACTGTCCACTGGTCGAATCCCGCGTACGACCCGCCCCACATCGTCACTTTGCCATTGCAATACGGCTGCTTCGCCAGCCATTCCACCACGTCGTAGCCGTCCTTGCCCTCATTCACAAATGGCTCGAACTCTCCGCCGGAATTCCCCCGGCCCCGCACATCCACTAGCGCGAATACGTAGCCATGCTTCGCGAAATACACCGCACGATCCGTGTACGAATCTCCGATGTACGGGGTAAATGTAAATATGACCGGTAGCGGCCCTTTCTGATCGTGTGGCGTGAACACCGTCGCATTCAGCTTCACTCCGTCCCGCGCCGGAATCTTCACGGCCCATTGCATGTCAATGCTGGGCTCCTCGGCAGCAGGCTTTTGCTGTGCACTCGCCATGACCGTGCCTAGCCGGAAGGGCAGCGCCCATGCGGCTGCAGTCTTACAGACTCTTTTCAACGTCACACCGAGCATCTATTCCCCCTGCACTTCGATGAATTGCTTTAGCTCTGTTGTTCTTGACTCGCAGCCCAGAGGGTCTAGCGCTTCGTGGGAACAGCCTTCATCTGCTTGCGAATTCGCACGCGCAGCACTTTTCTCTGGTTTGCTTCCAGGACTTCGAAGCGATGATCCGCCAGGTCGATCTTGTCACCTGGCGCGGGCACTTTGCCGGAAACATGGCTCAGCAAACCTGCCAGTGTGGTTACCGCCTCATCCGTCTTGTCGCCAAACTTCACGCCAAGTAATTCCTCGACGTCGCCGATCGGCATGCTGCCGCGCATCACCAGGCCGCCGTCCGGTTCGCGCACCACATCAGGCGCGGGCGGCTTTCCTGCGTTTCCGCTTTCGCCGACGATCTCTTCCACCAGATCTTCCACGGTCGCGATTCCGGCCACCGTTCCATGCTCGTCGATAACCACCGCCAGCGGCTGTCCCTTCTGCCGCATTTCGCGCAGCAACTCCGAGCCAATCTTCGTCTCCGGGATGAAGAGGACGGGTTTGACCAGTTCACGCACTTTGCGCTTCAGCAAATCCTGGTCCGCGATTTGCAAAAGGTCCTGCGAGTATACGACGCCGAAAATATCGTCGAGCGTTTTCTCATACACGGGAATCTTATTCAATTTCGTCTCGACAACTTTCGCGTGCAGCTCTTCGAGCGTCGCGTCCGCCGGCATGGCCACAATGCTGGGCCGTGGAGTCATGACTTCGCGCACCCGTTTGTCGCTGAATTCCACGACTTGCTCGATCAAATCCGCCTGTTCCGGCTCGATGATGCCTTCTTCTTCCGCGGCTTCCACCAGGGCTTCGATGCCCTCTTCCGTGCGCTGCTCTTCGGTCTTTTCGGCCTCGTGCTCCGAGATTCGCGCGAGCGATTCCGCGCCTTCCAGGAATACGCGCACCGGCCAGACGAACCACATGGCCCCGCGAACCAGCGGCAAAAGAGGCAGCAGCCAGCGCCCGGTGGTACGGTACAACAACATGTCCGGGATAAAGTGCATCGCAATGACGACTTCCAGCACAAGAAACACGAAGAACTCGACGAAAGATTCCCAGGTGCCGGGAACGAAGTACACCACCCCTCGCGTCGTCTCCAGCACCAGGAACGCCAGCCAGAAGTGCCCGAGGATTCGGAATGTTCGCCCGCCGCTGCGGCGATTGATCTTCAGCTTTGGCTCGATCTCCGCTTCAAAGATTTCCAGATGTTGGTGGATGCGGCCCGTAGTCATGCGGCCCAGTTCGCGGTAAATCAACGTCAGGTAGGAGAAAATGGGCAGGGTAAAAGCTACCAGCACGACGCTCAGCGCGTAGAGCCAGCTTAAATTCATCACGCCAGTCCGAGCCGTTTTCGCAGCTTCCGCTCAATCCGGTCCATTTTGCCGCGATCGGTTTCGTGGTCGTAGCCCAGCAGGTGCAAGACGCCGTGAAGAATCAGCACTTGAAGTTCACTCGAAAGTTTCCGCCCGTATTTTTTTGCGTAGCGCTGCGCTGTCGCCGGAGAGATAGCAATGTCGCCGAGGTATTTGCCGGGCTTCACCAACTTTGATCCGCGCCGCAGCCGCACCGGCCATCGCCGCGCCAACGTGGGGAAAGAAAGCACGTCGGTAGGACCATTCTTCTTGCGAAACGTCTCATTCATTCGCGCGATCTCGGCGTCGCTCACCAGGCGAACCGTCAGGCCAGCTCCCTGCAACCCCAGTTCGCTTTTTACGCGGCGCAGAAAAGATTCGAGTGGACGCCGCGCCAGGCGTACCGCCCGCTGGCGGTTCACAATCATCCTTGCTGTATTTCTTTTTCTCGTTCTTTGACGGATTCTCTCGTTGGCCTTCCCGCTTTGCCGGTCGCGGTGTTTCCGCCGCGCTGCGGGTGAACTACATCATACTCTTCATAGGCGCGGATGATCTGCTGCACCAAGTTGTGCCGCACCACGTCCTTCTCTCCGAACTGCACCACGCCGATCCCCTCGATCTTGCCGCAAACTTCCAGCGCTTCGACCAAGCCGGATTTTTTTCCTTGCGGCAGGTCGATCTGAGTTACGTCGCCGGTGATCACCGCCTTGGAGTTGAAACCCAGCCGGGTGAGGAACATCTTCATTTGCTCACTGGTGGTGTTCTGGGCTTCGTCCAGAATCACAAAAGAGTCATTCAGCGTGCGGCCCCGCATGAACGCCAGCGGCGCAACTTCGATGATTCCCTTTTCCAAAAAGCGCTCCAGCTTGTCCGCATCCAGCATATCGTAGAGCGCGTCGTAAAGCGGTCGCATGTACGGATCGATCTTCTGTTGCAGCGTGCCCGGCAAAAATCCCAGCCGCTCCCCTGCTTCCACCGCGGGCCGCGCCAGGATGATGCGGTTCACTTGCTTCGTCAGAAGTGCGCTCACCGCCATCGCCACGGCGATGTAGGTCTTCCCAGTGCCGCCTGGTCCGATGCCGAACATCATGTCGTGCTTCTCGATCTCTTCCATGTACCGCTTCTGGCTGGCGTTCTTCGGCGTCACTTGTTTCTTGCCGAACGAGCGCACCCGGCCGTGCTCAAACATGCCGCGCGGCGATTCGTGCGGTTCCTCCGTCGCTACGCGCATCAGCGATTTCACTTCCGCCGCGGAAAGCGTGCGTCCATGCCGGGTGAGGTGGTTGTACTCCTCCACGATCTTCACGGCCTGGTCGACGCAGTCCTGCTCGCCTTCGATGGTCAGCCGCGTGTCGTGCAGATGCGTGCGCACGCGCAGCGCATCTTCGAGCACGCGCACATTCTCATCCAGCGTGCCAAAGAAGGGTTCCATTTGCCCAGAAATGTGTACGGTACGTCGCATCCAATTGGAAGGTTTTCCTGTTACCGGAACCGGGTGGCCGATGGATACCTCCTGTTTGTGCGTGGCCGCTTTGCGATTCACTCAGGGAGAAACTCTTTACACCCTAACGCAGCACTCCGTCGCGGTCAAGTTAAGGGTGCATGACACGAAACCATGTCGTTTCAGATGACGTGAGCGCTTCACTACTTTGATTCCTTTCCGGCCAGCGCGGCTTGGATCATTTTTTCGGCCATCGGTGCCATCACCGCGTATCCTGCGGCGTTCGGATGCAACCCATCTTCGCTGAGCTCTTTTTTGAGCAAGCCCTGGTCATCCGCAGTCGCGGGGAAATAATCGAGGTACACGTGGCCTTTCTCCGCCGCGTACTTCTTAATCCAGGCGTTCAACTCCAGAATCTTTTCCGGCGGACGCTTGATGCGCATATCGAGTGGATTACCATCGCGGTCGCGCCCATAGTTGCTCACCGGCAACACCGAGGACAGCACTACGCGAATGCCATTGGCGCGGGCCAGCTCCGCCATCGATGCGAGGTTTCCTTCCGTTTCCTCCAGCGTAATTGGCCCCGTGTTTCCAGCGATGTCGTTGGTTCCCGCCAGAATCACAGCCACTTTAGGCTGCAGCGCGATCACGTCGGCGCGAAATCGCAGCAGCATCTGCGGTGTCGTCTGCCCGCTAATTCCCCTGCCGATATAGGGCTTCCCCGGAAAAAATGCGCCGAAACGGGGCTGGACCCACGCGTCCGTGATAGAGTCGCCCATGAACACGACGCGCTGTTCGTTCTTCGCCGGAGCCGCCACCCTTGCATTGGCATCCCGATAGCGCGCGAGATCCGGCCAATCCTTCAGCCGTTTCTCCTGAACCTCCAGCTTCGCCGTCGCTTCCGCCATCTCCGGGCAATCTCCCGCCAGCTTCGACGGCGCTTGTGTCTGCGCCTGCGCAAAAACTCCGTTGGCACACACGGCCAGCGTCACGACAAGACGAGCAGACAACTTAAAAATAGTCTCCATCGATCTCCCCTTCCTCTTCCATCTGAAAACTAACAACTAAAAACCAAGAATTGAAAACTGGCAACTGAAAACTGCCCCCTTCCGGCCGGTGCCTTAATCATTACCTGTACTCTGGTACGGAGGCTCTATGGACGTCAGCCTTCCGTACCGCGAAGATGTGAATCGAAGCTGAGCTTAATACTTTCAAAATCCATTGCGGATGAGAAGGGGTGCGACCATGACAAGGAAATTCATTCTTTTCGGCGCTCTTGCGAGCCTGGTCTTGACTTCATCTTCGCCGGCCGAAGAACTTGCGAATCCAACCGCTCCTCTCGGCAGCGCCGTTCCCACCAGTAAGATCAGTTGCAATGGATACCTCACCGTTCCCATGACCGCCGATCAAGAGCAGTCGCTTCCACTCCAGGTTATAGCCAATCTGGAATGCGGCCAGGAAGTCGCCGTACTCTCCGACGCCGAGGGATATACGGTAAATATCCGCACCGCGGACGGGAAGAATGGATACGTCGCGCGCATGTATCTCACCCGGTCGGTCCGGAAGAGAGCGGATGCTCTGGTGCCAGCATACAATGCCACGGTGAATAACGGCGTGGCCCGCTGGCAGTCTGGATCCAAAGGAAGCTACGAACTCACCAACGGGGACAAGCTGGTGGAATCGCTGACCGCCAATGGCATCACCGTCCAGATTTCGTTGCAGGACACGGGATGGAAAATGCGCGCCAATGTCGCTGTGGTCAACGCCGGTCAGCAAGCGATCTACGTACTGCCGAGGTTGCTCTCGCTGGATGAGATAGCGCCAATGGTGAAGTCGCTTCGCTATCAGGACTCGGCGGAAGTGGCGAAAGCCGCCAATCATCAGATTTTGTGGACTTCGGCCAGTGCCGGTCCAACGGGCGGCGTACACCCGCAGCGGACTTCCACCGCATCCAGGGCCGATCTGTACACAGTGAATTATAAACTTCCGTCGTCAGATCCTTCGCCCAACTACCTTGCCCAGCACCAGGCACTCGAAGAGATCGCGGCGAAAAATCAGGGCGCGCTCGTCGACATGGCCCGGGAAATCAATGCTCTCTCTTTGAGAGAATGTAGCCTGAAGCCAAACGAGAAGACCGCGGGAGCCGTCTGGTTCGAACGCGATGCAAAATCAAACCAGTTCATTTTGCGCGTCCCTGTTGGCGCCGTGATCTTTGAATTTCCGCTTTCCTTCAACCACGAAAAGTAAGCGAGGTTAGACGCCGTTCCCGTCCTGCCCTTCTTCCCCCGGAAGGGCGCGCCTTTCGTTTTTGTCCCACCCTTTAGATTGGTTTATTAAAAGCGTTGCGCTAGTCCACAACCACCGCACGCGTCTTCGCCCATTCGCGAATGGCTTGCACTTCTTCGGCCCGATCGATGGCATTGGTCCAGGCGGCCAGCTACAATGTTTGTCTATGAAGTGCCCCGGCTGCAGCACAGAAATGACTGCCATGACGCTGGACGGCCACTTAGGCACAAAGGTCGCCATCGATGTGTGCGCCACTTGCCAGGCGTTCTGGTTCGATCGGTTGGAAAGCCTGCAGCTCTCTGCCGGCTCCACACTGAAGCTCATGAAGTTTATCGGTGAACACTCGTCACCGGGGAAGCCATCGCTGCCGGACCCGCTCCGCTGTCCAAGGTGCGCAACGACGCTCCGGCTGGCGCACAACATGCAGCGAAACATGCCATTTACGTATTGGCGATGCGCGAACGATGACGGTCACTTCATCGGCTTTCTCGAGTTCTTGAAAGAAAAGAATTTCATCCATCCACTGTCGTCTGAGCAGATCAAGGAGCTGCGGCAGAACGTTCAGTTTGTGAATTGCTCCAATTGTGGGGCGTCCATCAACCTGGAATCCGACTCTGTCTGTTCCTTCTGCCACGCGCCCATCTCCATGCTCGATATGAAGCAGCCGCAGCGGATGCTGGAGCAGCTCAAACAAGCTGCCGACCCTCGGCCGATGGATCCCGCCCTCCCTTTGAAACTCGCTTCCGCAAAGTTGCAATTGGAAACCTCCTTGGCCGATTTTGGTCGCAGTCCTGAATGGTGGAGCGATGCTAGCTCATCCGGCCTGGTGCAGGCCGGTCTGAACGCCGTCGCCCGATGGCTCAGCGAGAAGCTGGTTGATTGATCGCTACGAGCGCCACCTATTCAGGAGAATCCAAGCGTGCATCCGAGAAGCAGCAGCTTCGGTAATGGCTCAGTTTGTCAATGAGTCACTAACGACCTTTGGGTAGTGGGTCAGTTTGCGCACTGACCGCGCTTCAGGACTTGGCCAAGCGTGCCAAGCGTGGGCTCTGGATGAATTGTTAGGCCTTGTTGGATCATAATGCGGCAGAGGAAATGGCAGGAGCATGCCAAGGCAAGACCGCGTGGTTTTTGCCAAAGGCGTCGTTTTCTTGGCAGCAATATTTCTTGCCATATTGTACTTCCTTGAGTACAACGGCTCGTTGATGAGAGCACATACCGCCATTTGGAAGAAACCAAAACGGTGGCAGTTAATTGCGCCTTTTATTCTGTGGGGTTTCATAATCACGGTCGTTATCATGCTTGTTCGTATTCACAGTGTAAACTGACCCACTATCAATCTTTGAGCTCGTTTGACAAAGCCGTGAGCCTCGTTTAACGTTAGAAGTTTGAGCGATACGCAAAAGGAGCGATAGATGGCCCAGGGACAGGCTACCAAAGTTAAGAAGAAGAAGAAGTCGGTTTTGAAGCGGGCGGCGCAATCCCTTCAGCGCGCCGAGGTCAACCGCGCCAACCGCACCCGCGTCCGGACGATGATGCGCCGTCTGCGCACCGCGATCACCGCAGGCGACGCCACCGCCGCGGGCAATCTTCTGCAACCCACGATGTCGGCAATCGATCAGGCCATTGCCAAGAACGTGCTGCACGAGAACACCGCCAACCGCTACAAGTCGCGTCTCACGCTGGCCTACAACGGCGTCAAAGCGAAAGCCGCGAAGTAGCAAGGATTTTCCGCTTTTCGATCTTGCCGGTTTCCGTAGGGGCGGGCCTCGACCCGCCCGTTCTTTTTTCTTTTTGCGAGGCTTGATGTCAACGCCGACCACCGTCACCCGCGTTTCACGATCCCGTCTCACGGAAGCGCTGCGCGAAAATTCCGCATTCGGCGCAACCTTCAGCGACCACATGCTCGTCGCCGATTGGGAAGCGGGTTCGTGGAAGCAGCCTCAAATCGTTCCCTTCGGCCCGATTTCTTTTTCTCCCGCGCTGACTCCCTTCCACTACGGTCAGGCCATCTTCGAAGGCTTCAAAGCGCACCGCACCGCGAACCGCGGCCTCGCGCTGTTCCGCCCGCGTGAGAATTTCGCTCGCATGAATCGCTCCGCCACGCGCCTCGCCATGCCCGAAATTCCAGAGTCGCTCTTTCTCGAAGGCGTCATCGAATTGGTTCGGCTCGATCGCGATTGGGTCCCTCATCGTGAGGGCGGTTCTCTCTACGTCCGCCCAACGTACTTCGGAGTCGACGATACACTTCTTGTTCGCCCCGCCAATCGTTTCCGCCTCATCGTCATGACTTCTCCTGTTGGCCCTTATTTTTCGCAACCGATTCGGCTTCTCGCCGAAGAGCGTTTCGTCCGAGCCTTCCCCGGCGGAACCGGTGACAGCAAAGCCGCCGGCAACTACGCCGGTGGCCTCCTCGCCGCGCGCCTCGCCCAGGAAAAAGGGTTTCATAACGTCCTCTGGCTGGACGGCGTCGAGCGCCGCTACGTCGAAGAATCCGGCGTCATGAACATATTCTTTGTTCTGGACGGCAAAGCGATCACTCCGCCGCTGACCGGCACGATCCTGCCCGGCGTCACGCGCGACTCTGCTCTGACTCTGCTGCGCGAGATGGGCATCCCCGCCGAAGAGCGCCAAATCTCGATCGACGAAGTTCTTTCCGCGCACGCCGCCGGAAAACTCAGCGAAGCCTTCGGCGCCGGAACCGCCGCTATCGTCGCCCCCATTGCCTGCATCTGCTACCGCGATCGCGACCTGCAATTCCCCGCCGTTGCGGACTCCTCGGTCGCAGCACGTCTCCGCGCCCGTCTCGTAGCCATCCAAACCGGCCGCGAACCGGACCAGCACAATTGGCTCTTGCCCGTCTAAGCTCATCAAAGGAGGTGCATTCGATGAACTACTACGCCTTGCTCTACGAACTTGTCGAAGACATGGTCACGCGCCGCGTCCCCTTCCGCGAAGATCATCTGCGCCTCGCACGCGAAGCCCGCGAACGAGACGAACTGATCCTTGCCGGTGCGCTCGCCGAACCTGTCGACCGCGCCTTGCTCGTTTTCCATGTGGACAACAAAAGCAAAGTCGAAGCCTTCGCACGCAAAGATCCTTACGTCCTCAACGGCCTCGCGAAGAGATGGGAAGTCCGCCCTTGGAACGTCGTCGTCGGCAACGAGTATTCTCCTTCATCCCCGGCCTCCGCATCCTCGGACACGGTAGCCGGAACCATTTTGCGTTGCTGGTCAGCCCGCACCACCGAAGCGCAATTGCCCAAATATCTCGAACATTTCTCCCGGAAAGTTCTGCCCGAGCTTCGCCGCGTCCCTGGCTACATCGGAGCCAGCGTTTCTCTTCGCCGCCTCGAAAGCGAAGTCGAAATCGTCGTCGAAACCACCTGGCGTTCCCTCGAATCCATCCGCAACTTCGCCGGCCCCGACCTCGAAGCCGCCGTCGTCGCCGATCAAGCCGCCGCGCTGCTCATCAACTTCGACCGACGCGTGCGCCACTTGGAAATCGCCATCTCTGATCGCCTTTGAGAGCTTGCGGGCCTCTTCCTTTCCCCCTCCCAACGTTATCCGCATTTCATCCTCACGCAATCTCTCTGTAACGCACGTAGTGCATTTTCTTTCCGCCCGTAGAAGTCCTCACCCAAATTTTTCGAAAGAGAGGATTTTGCATGTCTCTGAAGCAAATCGTTTCAAAGTCCCTTTACGGACTTCGCGTCGCTTTCGTCGGGGTGACCGTATTTCAGTTCAGCCTGGGTGGCCCGCTCGCTGGCGCACTTCAAGCCCAGGAAATAGCACCCACCCGCACTCCCATCAAGCACGTCATCGTGATCGTCGGAGAAAACCGAACTTTCGATCACCTCTTTGCCACCTACAAGCCAAGGAATGGCGAATCCGTGGACAACCTGCTATCGAAGGGCATCGTCAACGAAGACGGCACACCCGGCCCGAACTATTCCCTTGCCGCCCAGTTCGCCGCTGACGCGACGGACAGCAACGGACGATCACCAATCGTAGCCGCGACAACCTTCCTAATCCGAAGCCGGAGCGGGACAACCCCTACGTTCCAATAAACAGTCCCGCCATCGGCGATCTGCTAGACCTGCTCGGCTTCGGACGTCACGGCGGCTAGGAACTCACAGTCTCCAACAAAAAACAAGGGCGGCCACAAGGCCGCCCTTGTTTATTTGCCGAAGGACTCTCTATGAACTCTGTGTTCTCCGCGTCCCCTGCGTTAATTCTTTTTCTGGGCTTTCTCAGCTCCGCGTCGCTTGGGCATCAGGCGCCGTCAACTCCGAAACCAGGAACTCCAATACCGTGCGCGCATCTTTGCCGCCCTTGAGGCGATCGTCCGCCCTCTGTAGGGCACGCAATCCTCCCAGTAAACGCACTTTCGAAATCTTCCGCGCGCTCTGAACCGCCAGCTCCGCTTGCTCCGCCCGCATGCTGAGGGAGCGCGCCGCCTGCCACCCATTTGTTACCCCCTTCAATTCGCTGGCCTCCATCACCTTCCTATACATCCAGGTTATCGCGCCAAGCATTTCCAGAGGCGCCTCCCCATCGCGCAGCAAACGATCGAGGAATTCCTGCGCTTTCTTTGACTGCCGCGACGCAAGCATATCCGCCAATTCCCAAACCGTCGTTGTCTTCTCCGAAATCACCAGCGCGCTGACATCCTGCCTTCGGATCAGTTTTCTCTCCGCCGTATACGTCGCCAGCTTCCTAATTTCCGTTTTCAATCGCATCAAGTCAGCCGCCACGAATTCCGCCAAATCCTCCGCGGCGCCCTTTTCGAATTCCACACCCTCTTCTTTCGCTATCGCTTTAGCCAGCGTCGTGGCCGACGCCAGCCTCTCTTCCACCTTCTCGCCCAGCCCGCATTCCACCACCAGTGTCTTCTCCGCTAGCAGCTTCCCCAATTTCATTCGTTGATCTAGACCCGTCGCCTCCACCACCAGCACCGTGAAGGGCGCCGGATTCTCTAGGTACGCGCCGAGCTGCGCCACGGCCTCGTCACGGTTTTTCTCCCCCAGCTTCTCGATCGCTTCCGCATCCTCCAGGAAAACCACCTGCTGCGGCGAGAGCATAGCCATGGTTTGCGCCTGATCCAGCGCCGCCTGCGTCTCACCTCGCCCCGCCGAATAACGCGACACCGCCCAGGTCCGCGACGCTTCGGCCACGAATCTCTCGGTCAATTGCGTCCGGCAAGCATCGCGAAGGTACGGCTCTTTTCCCAGCAGCAGAATCGCCGGAATGGGTTTCCCCTTCTCCAGCCGTCCCAGCAATTCTCCCGGCGATAGCCGTGCCATGCGCTCCCCTTCACTTCCTAATGGACGAATCTCTGCAGTCTCTGGAGACAAACCAGCAAGACTAAAAACAACGAATCTTTTTTTCTCCGGTCAAAAACCTGACAACTATCAACTGACCGCCCAAGCCTCTCAACAAAGGCATTTGTTTTTTCTGACAACAGAATACTGACTACATTTTCATTCGCGCAACCCTCAAAAGCCTCCTCTAATAATTCTCCACTACCGCCGCCACGAGCCGCGCCGCAAAGTCCTGCGCCATGCGTTCCAGTGCCGGGTCCTGCTCCTCAAAAAAGTTTTTAATGCTGTTTGCGTTATTCACGTCCGTGGAAATTTCGTACTGGTTGCGGAAAATAAAATTGTCCGTGTGATAGAGAATCTTTCCCGTCTCGCGCTCTTCGAAGGTGATCTCGCACTTCAGGGTAACCAACATCGTCGTCGCGCGCCCCGTCGCCGTATCAAAGAGCAGTGGCACCGCTTCCAAGCTAAGCACCTTGCCCCGCAGCACCGCGTCGCCCTTCGCCGGATCGGGTACCACTCGGTACGAGGTCTTCGCCAAAAATTCATGCACTGTGGCGGTCGTCAATCTCTGTTCGATGCGGTAGCTGGTCGTCTTGTTTTCCAGCGCCGGCACCGCAATCACATGAATGCTCTTCGGCAGCGAACTGCTCCGCCCTGCCAAGTGATATCCGCAGCCTGCCGATGCCAGAGACAACGCCACCGACATTCCCAGCACGGCCGTATTTTCCCGCTTGAGTTTCATTCCGCGAGTTTCTCCGCCAACCTCACCGCATTGGCCGCCGGCAATCGAATATTATCCGCCGCTCCCCAGAACCACCAGGTCCCCGGCTTGCCAGGCTCACTCTCCGCTTCGGCCAGTTGGATGGACGCTTCTTCTGCGACCGTCACATTGCTTGGAGTTTCAGGCGGTTGAAGAATGGAAAATCCTGCTGTCTTGCACGCACTGGCGAGCCGCGCGGCATCTGCGGAAGGGTCCAGCTCCGCGCATGCCGAAAACGTGACACCGTAAAATACCGGGGCATGCACCAACTGAATCGCCGGAACCACGGCCCTGCCGCGGAGGCAGGAGTGCGCCTCGGTTCGAAGAATTGCCAATGCCTGGCGCAGATCGATTCGGCTGGCAGGCCCAAAGCGATTCCGGGTATTGAAGGCTACTTGCACATCGAACAGTTGCTTTCCCGCACTTTGAAAGGAAAGCAACTGGCTTGTTTGTGTTTCCAGTTCCTCGACGCCTCGTTTTCCTGCCGCAGAAACAGGCTGGAACACGATGGAAGTAAGGCGGCTTAAGTCGAGGTCCTCTAAGGAGAGAGCAAGCCGCACGATCGCTTCGGCGGCGGCGGATGGAATGGATGCGACAGTGGGCTTCGTAGGAAGGACTTCGCCGCGAAGTTTCTCGAGGCCCGGAAGCCATGCGAAGGAGTTGGCGAATGCCGCTGAGTGGCCTGACAGATCGATAACCATAGCCCCGCTACGGTGCGCCAGTTCGACATTCGCGAGTGTGAATTCGAGTGCGCCCGTGAAAAACACATATCTCGCGCGGTCGAAGCCGTCTTCTTCCACGGGTTGGATCACCGCCGGCTCTCCGCCGGCTTCCGTCAAAGTTCCGGCGAAGCGGCTCTCTTCGAGCAACGACTTCAGCTCCGCTCCCAGCAGGGAAGACGCTCCCGCAATCACAATGCGGTGGGAATCCCGTTCGAACGAAGGCATCAGTCACGCGGTCCGCGAAACATTCGATGGCGCACGAAGCGCACCAGATGCAGCGCGACGCCTACCGCCGCATAGGTGCCCGCCAGGATCACCAGCGCATACTCCGAGTACCGCCAGACCACGGCCAGGACCAGGCAGAGCAGGACGATTGCCAGCGACGGCTGTTTGCGGGTCCAGGGGATCTCCTTGAAACTGGAGTAGCGGATCGTGCTGGTCATCAGCGCTCCAAGCCCAGCCGCCAGCAAGAACCAAGCCACTGACCATCGCCAGTCGTGTAGCGGCTCCTTAAAGCCGTGGACCAGGGCCGCGATCACACCGGCCGCCGCCGGCGTCGGCATTCCCACGAAATATTTTGAGCTGCCGGGTGCCATGCCCTGCACGTTGAATCGCGCCAGCCTCCAGGCACAGCAAATCAAAAACGCCAGGCAGCAAACCCAGCCAAACTCGCCGATTTGTTGAAATGCAACCGACGCGTCTCCCGGCAGGCTTCGCGTGCCCCAGGCGTAAGCCACTACTGCGGGTGCGATCCCGAAACTCACAACGTCAGCCAGCGAGTCGAGTTGCACTCCAAATTCCGTGTTTGTGCCCGTCATCCGGGCAATCCGCCCATCGAGTGAATCAAAAAGAATCGCGAAACCGATCGCCTTCGCGGCGTGGTCAAAATCGTCTCTGCCGCCCAGCAGCGACGCCACTACCGCATAGTACCCGCACAGAAGATTCG
>QHZB01000337.1 GCA_003224525.1 Acidobacteriota bacterium
AAACCGCGGATGTCGGCGTGATGTGCATGACGCCGCAGCCGGGCGAACTGGGTGCGCGCATGGCCATCGTAAGAGTGGTCGAGCGCCGGCAGATTCGATACGCTCACATGATCGGAGTGACGCCAGAGATCATGCAGCAGGGCATGCGCGCGGACTACCTCATGGTGGACCGCCTCAGCGACAGCTTGCGTGAGCGCATGCTTCGTGCCGAAACCCTCACCGTAAAGACCGAAGCGGGCACAAAGATCGCCGCGCATTTCGACCGCGGCCTCGACTGGGTAAAGACCAGCGGGCTCATCAGCCCACGCTACTGGTCGAACCTTCCGGCCGGTGAAGTTTTCACCACTCCCGCAACGGTGGACGGCTCCTTCGTCTGCGACGCCACCGCCGGCGACCACTTCAACGGAAAATACGGCGACCTGCAGGCCACGCCGCTGACGTTGGAGATCAAGGGTGCGCGGCTCGTCAGCGTCACCTGCGCCCGCAAGGATTTGGAGCAGGAATTCTGGGACTACTGCCACACCGACGAAAACAGCGACCGCGTCGGCGAACTCGCTTTCGGCACCAATCTGGGCCTATCCGAGATGATCGGTGTTCTGCTTCAGGATGAAAAATTCCCCGGTGTCCACATCGCTTTCGGCGATCCCTACGGCAGCCAGACTCACGCCGACTGGAAATCTAAAACCCACGTCGACGTGCTCACCCGCAAGTGCGACGTCTGGATTGACGATGACCAGGTCATCGAAAAAGGCCACTACCAGCTCGAACACCTCGGCCTCGCCTGAAGACGTTCTTTCCAGTTCCCCAGAAAATCGGACTCAGAAAAGCTGGGAGACGTATTCGCGCATCTGGTGCTTCCAATACGGCCAGTCGTGGCCGCCCTGCGGACCCCAGTTGTCGAGCGAGTGGCGGATCCCCTTGCTGGAGAGAACTTCAGAGAGGCGGTAGGTGGGCCCGCTGTTCTCCCAGGGACCCGTACCGGTGCTGATGTGAATGTCGCAACTGGCGATTTGTTGATAGAACCAGGGATCGCTGGCGTTCGAGAGGTAATCGACGGGATTGTTGAAATAAAAATTGTCGTCGTACATGCCGTCCATGAAGTTCCGCACATCGTAGACCCCGGACATCGCGAAGCATCGCTTGATGACGTCGGGATGCTTGAAGAGGCTGTTCGCGGCGTGGTACGCGCCGAAAGACGCGCCCATCGTTGAGATGGCAATGCCCTGTGACTGGCAATTGTTCCAGATGAAGGGCACCACCTCTTCGCGCAGGTAGGAATCAAAAACGGCCTGAACGTAGCTGCGGTGAAACGGGTGCGCGCTCTTGTTGTAAAAACTTTGCCCGTTGATCGAATTCACGGTGAAGAATTTGATTCTTCCGGCGTCGATGAAATCCGCGAGCGCGCCGATCATGCTCTGGCCCTCGAGCTCCCACTCGTCGCCGGCGCTGGTCGGGAAGCCCAGGAGCGGCGGACCCCAGTGACCAAAGACGGCGACGCCCAGCTCCATGCCGAGCCGGTGAGAGTACCAGCGGTGATATTCACGTTTCATCGATTGCCTCTTGGCTGTTGCGGGGAACAGAGAGTATGCCAGCGGAGCGGCTTTCGGGCAATCGGTTTGCCCGCAGAGAGAAACGTTTTGAGAGGCTCCGCGTATATAATTTGTGATATCTAAATGTCAGGATGGGAGGCTCCTGCCGGCCGGAACGGACTCGGGCGATGCCTGCACCTTCTTGCAATATGAGAAGATGTTCGAGAATGCGGGTTTCGTGAAAACGACGCAGTATTCGGTTCCGGACTCGCCGTGGCAGCTGCTTCTCTAGGGAGAAATAGGAAACTCTCGTGAAGAAAAAAAACAAGCGCATCACGAAAAAGAACTTGAAAGGAGGCGGGGCGCACGTACACTTCATGGA
Organism: Acidobacteriota bacterium; assembly: GCA_003224525.1. Lineage (GTDB taxonomy): Bacteria > Acidobacteriota > Terriglobia > Acidiferrales > UBA7541 > Acidiferrum. The sequence goes on from QHZB01000337.1 coordinate 1,912, forward strand.
CGCGATCGATGGTTTTCCCGAAGCGAAGCGAGGGGCATTCGTCGAAGGCTTGCGGCATACGGTATGGCAGTTGATGGAGCACGTGAGGATCGCGCAGCGGGACATTCTGGAATTCAGCCGCAACCCCAAGCACGTCTCACCTGGATTTCCTGAGGGCTACTGGCCGAAGACACCCGTGCCGCCGGATGAAGCAGCGTGGGAAGAGAGCGTGCAAGCGTTCCAGCACGATCTCCAGGAAATGATCAAGCTGGTGAAAAACCCGAAAACTGATTTGTGCGCGGCGATTCCGCACGGGGACGGCCAGACGGTTCTGCGCGAGGCGCTCCTGCTGGCCGATCACAACGCCTATCATCTGGGACAGCTGATCGATTTGCGACGTGCGCTGGGCACCTGGCCGGAATCGTAAGCACTCCTGAATCGCGATAAGACCGGAAAAACGGGAATTTACGTCAGTAGGACGTCTTGTTTGCTTGTTGTTTCCAGGCGGAAAAAATAGCTAGGGAGTCGTCGCGGAGAAACTGCACCATCGGAATGCGCCGCCCGGCGGGTGCGGTTTTCAGCTCGTCATAGATAAAAGCATCGTCGAATCCTGCGTCTGCGGCATCGGCGGCGGTTGCGGCGTAGAAAATTCGCGCGGGGCGCGCCCAGTAAATCGCACCAAGGCACATGGGGCAGGGCTCGCACGTGGTATAGAGATCGCAGCCGCGGAGTTGAAAATCAGCGAGAGCGCGGCAGGCTTCGCGAATGGCCACGACTTCCGCATGCGCGGTTGGATCGTTGGTAAGGGTGACTCGGTTTGTGCCTTCGGCGATGATGCGGTCCTCTTTGACGATCACGGCAGCGAACGGCCCGCCGTTGCCCGAGCGGACATTTTCCAGCGCCAGCGCGATGGCGCGCTTCATAAACTCTGGAGACATGATTTGTTGTTCTGCCGTGTTTCAGATTGTACCGCCGGGCCGAAAATCGCAACGCGGCATTTTCCCTTTGCCTGGAATCACTTAACTCCCGGGCCATCGGCACGGCATGCTTCGCGGCCGCCGGACTTGCAAGAAAACGGATTGGCGGTAGGATGGAGCATTGCATTACACGGTCTTGCAACTATTTTCGTCCAGTAGCGGAGCGAGGGCGCATGATTCATATCGACAAGATCTCCAACCGCGATCGTGAAATCCTGAGCGGCCGGCGCGGATTCCTCAAAGGCATGCTCGGGGCGGGAGCGTTTGTTCTGAGCGTTCGCCTGATGCCAGAGCAGATGTTTGCATCTGCAAATGCCGGCCCCTCGGATGCCATGACCAAAGCGCCGCTGCGGCCGAACGTGTACCTGGCGATCGATGCGGATGGAACCACATACCTCATCGCGCACCGCTCGGAGATGGGAAGCGGGAGCCGAACGGCGCTGCCGCGCATCGTGGCGGATGAACTGGATGCGGACTGGTCACGCGTGAAGCTCGTGCAGGCAACGGGTGATGAAAAGTACGGCGATCAGGATACTGACGGGTCGCATTCGGTGCGAAGTTTCTTCGACGTTTTGCGAGAGTCCGGCGCAACCGCGCGGCTGATGCTGATAAGGGCGGCGGCAGCGCAGTGGGGCGTGCCGGCAACAGAATGCTCCACGAATTTGCATACGGTGGTGCACAAAGCGTCTGGAAAAAAACTGGGCTACGGAGAGCTCGCGGCGGCAGCGGCGAAATTGGACGTTCCGAAAAAGGAAGACGTAAAGCTCAAGCCGCGAAGCGAGTGGCGCTACATTGGAAAAGGTACGGCGAGCTATGACTTGAAGGACATGTGCACCGGCAAAGCGGCGTACGGGCAGGATACGCACATGGAAGGGATGCTGTATGCGAGCGTGGCGCATCCGCCGGTTTTTGGCAGCAGTGTGAAATCGGTCGATGACAAGGCGGCGCTAAGCGTCGTAGGCGTCAAGCAGACGGAAACGATCGATGCCTTCAAACCACCTATCGGCTTTCAGGCACTCGGCGGCGTGGCGGTGCTGGCGGACAACACCTGGGCGGCGATGCAGGGACGGAAAAAGCTGAAGATCGAGTGGGAAAAGAGTCCGCACAGCGCCTGGAACTCGGACGCTTATAAGAAAGAGTTGCAAGAGACGGCGCGGAAGCCGGGGAAGGTGGTGCGCGAGAACGGCAATGTGGATGAGGCTTTCGCGAAGGGCGGAAAGATTGTCGAGGCGGAGTACTACGCCCCTTTGCTGGCGCACGCCTCGATGGAACCGCCGGCTGCGCTGGCGGTTTACCGCGACGGCAAAGCTGAAGTGTGGGCGCCGACGCAGGGTCCGCAGGGTGCGCGGGATGCTATCGCGCAAGCGCTGGGATTGAAAAAGGAAGATGTGACCGTTCATGTGACGCTCCTCGGCGGCGGATTCGGCCGGAAGTCGTTTCCGGATTTTGCAGTGGAAGCAGCGGTGCTCTCCAAAAAATCGGGAGAGCCCGTGAAAGTGGTCTGGAGCCGCGAGGACGACATCAAATTCGACGTGTACCACTCTGTGGCGGCGATGTACATGAAGGCGGCGCTGGGAGCCGATGGAACACCTACGGCATGGCTCCAGCGAACTGTGTTTCCACCGATTGGTTCCACGTTTAATGCCAGCGAAAATTATTCCGATCCGGGAGAACTGGGGCTGGGCTTCACGGATGTGCCTTCCGCCGTGGCCAACCTGCGCGCCGAGAACGGACCAGCGACGACTCATACGCGGATCGGCTGGTTCCGCTCTGTGGCCAACATCTATCATGCTTTCGGAATTCATTCGTTTGCGGATGAACTGGCGCATGCGGCCGGGAGAGATCCGCTGGAATACTTGTTGCAATTGCTCGGACCGGACCGCGTCGTGCCGAGAACGGAGCTTCCAAAGGATTTTCCGAATTACGGCGCAGAATATGAGCAGTATCCGATCGATACCTCGAGATTTCGCCGAGTGCTGACGCTGGCTGCGGAAAAGGCGGGCTGGGGAAAGCAGAAGCCGGGCAACGGCTCCGGAATTGGTGTGGCCATGCATCGCAGCTTCCTGACGTACGTGGCGACAGTGGTGCAGGTGCAAGTGGATGATGCGGGCCAGGCGCACGTCAAACGCGTGGATACGGCCTTGGATGCAGGTACCGTCGTAAACCCTGAGATGGTAAAACAACAGTTTGAGGGCGCGGCAGTAATGGGGACGAGCCTTTCCTTCTACGGAGAGATCACCGCGACCAACGGCGTGATCGACCAGTCCAATTTCGATACCTTCCAGATGGCGCGGATGAACAATGCCCCAAAGGAAACAAACGTCTACCTCGTGCCGAGCGATGCGCCACCGGCGGGGATTGGTGAGCCTGGTCTGCCCCCGTTTGCGCCCGCGCTATGCAACGCGATCTTTGCCGCGACCGGGAAGCGCATCCGGGAATTGCCGCTCACAAAGGCAGGCCTCGCCTAGAATCTTGCTCGAAAGACCCGTTCTATTACAGCGGTGGTGGTGGTTCAAGGGAGTCTTTCGGGACCGGCTAGGCGTCTCGGGAAGAGCCAGGAGCGGTGGTCGTACTTGCACGCACAACTAGACTCGGCTCCACGATGATCTCTTTTGGATAGGGCGCATTCAGTGGCGCCGTGATGCGCTGAAGCAGCGTCTCTGCCGCGATTACGCCCATTTCACGCAAAGGCTGCCGAACGGTCGTCAGCGCAGGATTTTGAAAAGCCGCACTCTGAATGTCGTCAAAGCCCACAACGGAGACATCCTCGGGAACACGGCGGCCGGCTTCACGCAGCGCCTGCACGGCTCCGATCGCGGAAATATCATTGAACGCAAAGAGACCCGTGAAGGATTCGCCCGAGGCCAGAAGTTTTTTCGTAACCTGATATCCGAGCTCCGGTGAAGAGGATTCGCCTTCAAGTTGGACAACCAGGCATTCTTTGATTTGAATGCCAAGCGCTTGCGCTGCCTCCCGGACGGAGTCCCAGCGCACGGCAGTATCGGAGCTGAATTCCTGCCCCTTGATGAAGGCCATCTTGCGATGTCCAAGTTTTGTCAGGTGCTCGAGCGCGAGCGCGGCGGCCCGGGAGTGATTGAGAACGATGTTTGTCACCCCGGGCACATCGCGGTGGCCTGAAACCGCTACGAGCGGGACCTGGACTCCCTCAGTAAAGGCAGTATCAACTGCTATCAGACCTTCCACTGCCCGCTGCTGCAGCAGGAGCGGATATTCCTCGATGAGCTCGCTGCGGTGGCGGTGGCTCACGACAAAGTAGAAGTAGCCCTCCTCGAGCAGATGATCCTCTATCCCGGACATGACCAGAGCCGCGTACCCCTCGCTAATTTCCGGCACAACTACGCCAATGGTGTAGCTTCGCTGCTGACGAAGTGACCTTGCAAGCTGATTCGGTCTGTAATTCAGTTCCCGGGCAGCCTGGCGGATCAAGTCCTGGGTGCGCTGGGGAATGGATTTTGCAGCCGGAGACCGGTTGATGACCAGAGAGACGGCTGCCTGCGAAAGCCCTAAGTGTTCGGCGAGCAACCGCAAACTGACGCTTTGCCTGGCTGGTTTTCGCACGTGGGAGGCGGGTCCTGATTTGGGGCGCGGCATAGGGGGTGTCTGGTCCGGTAGTTTCGCACACCAAACCGCAGCGGGACAAGCCCTACAATCGGCTTGAAAACCGTCATGATGCGGCATGTTATGGCCTTGAAGTATGCGCTAAATCGGTTTAGTATGCTATTTTCAAAGCCGGGACGGGGAGCTCCAAGTTCGTCCCGAATTCCCTTGCGTGTCGGCGCCGGCTCTGGAGTCTCACGATTTTCGATGCTTGTCTGCGCCTGCAATTTGGCCGTGCGCATGTGACCTTGGCTTGAATCAGGCTGGCGGTTGGCCAGCTCGGGATGTCCGATAGGCGGTTGGTGCCGGGATCCAGCCGAAACACGGGAGTGTTTCAAACGTGACTTCGCTGTTGCATCGTTCTTCAATTGTGGCGCTCGTTTTGATGTTCAGCCAACCGGCGTTGGCGCAAACGAAAACTTCTCCTTTCGTCGCGCAAGAAACGCATGCCCGCGCCGGTTTATCCGGCCCAAGTTCCGAAAAAAAAATAGAAGCGCTTCTTCGAAAAATGACGCTCGAGGAAAAAGTGGGGCAGTTAGTCCAATATTCCGCCGGACAGCCGACAGGTCCTGGCACCGGGCGCACGGATTATGAGGACATGATCCGGAAGGGGGAGGTCGGGGCGCTGTTTAACATTACCACGGCGCGCGCAGTAAATGTTTTCCAACACATCGCCGTCGAGCAATCCCGATTGCACATTCCACTTCTGTTTGGCCTTGACGTGATTCACGGCTTTCGAACGGAGTTTCCGATCCCCTTGGGCCTTGCCTCCAGCTGGGATCCGGAATTGGTGCAGCACACAGCGCGGATAGCGGCGCGTGAAACATCCGCGAGCGGAATCCGCTGGACATTTTCCCCGATGGTGGATACCGCAAGAGATGCGCGCTGGGGAAGGATCGCCGAAGGATCTGGTGAAGACCCCTATCTTGGGGCGGCCCTGGCGCGTGCCTATGTGCGCGGTTATCAGGGCGAGCGGCTGGATGCGGCTGACAGTATCGCGGCGTGCCCGAAGCACTATGTTGGCTACGGCGCTGCGGAAGGCGGCCGCGATTACAATACGGTGGAACTTTCCGAACACACTTTGCGGCAATTTTATTTGCCGCCATTTCGCGCCGCGGTCGATGCGGGCGCGGCAACGCTCATGAGCGCGTTTAATTCGCTGAATGGGGTACCCGCTTCCGCGAATCCTTTCACGCTGAAACAGATTTTGCGCAAGGAGTGGGGATTCCAGGGGCTGGTGGATAGCGATTGGACCTCTGTCGCCGAACTCATCGCGCACGGAATCGCCAATGATGGCGCGACAGCCGCACGCAAAGCCTTTCTCGGCGGCGTCGATATGGATATGGCCAGCAGTCTTTACCACGAAAATCTGGCGCAACAGGTGCGCTCCGGCGAGGTTCCGGAGGCCGCCGTGGACGAGGCCGTCCGGCGCGTGCTACGCGTAAAATTCGGGCTGGGTCTGTTCGAACATCCATATGCAGACGAGGCGCGCGAAGCGGGCGCGATGGTTCAGCCGGAGAGTCTCGCCTTGGCGCGCACAGCTGCCGAGAGATCCTTCGTGCTGCTGAAAAATGCGAACTTCCCTGGGGAAGTACCGGTCCTGCCGCTCTCGGCCGACGCGAAAACTATTGCGCTGATCGGCCCGCTGGCTGACGATCCCCAAGACATGCTGGGTTGCTGGTCCGGGCAAGGGCGGCCCGCAGACGTCATCACTCTGCGGTCCGCACTCACGCAAAAACTTGGGGCGGAACGCGTTCGTTACGCAAGCGGGACCGAGATCATCGGGGGATCGGCAGAGCAAATAGCAGAAGCTGTTAAAGCTGCGGAGCAATCCGATGTAGTGATTCTTGCATTAGGAGAAAGCGCTCCGGAGATGACGGGTGAAGCGGCGTCGCGTGCGCACCTCGATCTGCCGGCACGGCAAGAGCAACTCCTGGAACAAATCGTCGCAACCGGGAAGCCTGTAGTCCTAGTGGTGTTCAGTGGGCGTCCGCTGACACTTCCATGGGCGTTTGAGCGAGTGCCCGCGGTGCTGGCCGCGTGGTTTCCGGGCTTGCAAGCCGGGCCCGCCCTCGTGCGCACTCTTTTTGGCGAGGCGAATCCAGTCGGGAAGCTAGTGGTAAGCTGGCCGCGAAGCGTCGGACAAGAACCTTTGTATTACGATGCGCTGAGTACGGGACGCCCTGCAGGTCAAATCGACTTAACGCGTCCCCCGAAGAATGGAGACGAGAAATTCGTCTCGCGTTATATCGACGAGCAGAACAGCCCGCAGTTCCCGTTCGGGTACGGGCTGTCCTATACCAGCTATCGCTACGGGGATCTCAAACTGGAGAGGACGCAGCTGAGCGCGAAGACGCTGAACGAGCAACTTCAAAAGAGTGAGCCATCCGCGGGCGCAGTGGTGAGCGTCAACGCCGAGATTACGAACACCGGAGCACGAGCAGGAGAGGAAACCGTCCAACTTTACCTGCGGTTACAAGGAACCAGCGTCGCGCTGCCGGTCAAAGCACTGAGTGGTTTCCAGCGCATTGCGCTTGCTCCCGGTGAAACCAAGAAAGTGACGTTTCCGCTCGGACCCGAGGCATTCGCTTTCTGGAACGATCAAAACAAATTCACGGCCGAACCCGCGCGCGTCACGCTGTGGGTAAGTCCGGACTCGAGTCACGGCTCCGAAGCGACACTCCAAATCACGAAATAGTCAAGGATCCGCAAATGCTTGGCGAGCGCTCCTTTTCCCGAAGAGAAGTCCTGAGGACTTGCGCAATCGGTTTGCTCGCCTCGCCGCTCGCAACGCTGGCTGGTTGTGAGAAGCGAGCCCCGCGGTCCTTCGTGGAGCCGGCAGGCGCGCCCTACGACGGAACGGATGAGCAACTCCTGGAGGAAATTCAGCGCGCGACTTTCCATTTCTTCTGGGATGAAGCAAGCCAAAAAACCGGTCAGGTGAAGGATCGCGCGCTGGCGAATGGCAATGATTCGCGAATGATGTCGAGTATCGCCGCCACGGGATTTGGCTTGTCCGGCCTGTGCATCGGCGACCAGCGCGGCTATGGCAAATCTCCCGAGATTCTCGAACGCGCGCGCAAGACGCTGCGATTCCTGGCCAACGATTTGCCGAACGAGCACGGGTTCTTCTTTCACTTCGTTCACATGGAAACCGGGCAACGCTGGGAAAAATGTGAGCTCTCATCCATTGATACTTCTATTTTGCTATGTGGCGTCCTCACGGCCCGGCAATACTTTGCCGATCAGGAAATCAAAGATCTGGCGACGAAAATCTACGAGCGGGTCGACTGGCCCTGGATGCTGAATGGCGGCTCGACGCTCTCGATGGGCTGGACACCGGAGTCTGGATTCTTGAACGCACGCTGGGAACACTACTGCGAATTGATGATGATTTATCTGCTGGCCATCGGTTCGCCGACGCACCCTTTGCCAGCAAGCTCATGGGATGCGTGGACGCGCCCGAAGATTCAATACCAGGGAATCGAATATATTTCCGGCAACGATCCGATTTTCACGCACCAGTATTCACATGCCTGGTACGATTTCAGGAAGAAACGCGACGCCTACTCGGATTATTTCGAGAATTCCGTGAAGGCCACGAAGGCTCACAAACTCTTTTGCTTGTCGCTTCGCGAAAAATTTCCCGACTATAGCGAAAACCTCTGGGGGATCAGCGCGTCGGACTACGCGGGAGGCTACACTGCGTGGGGCGGACCGCCGCCGCAGGGGCCCCTCGATGGAAGCATCGTTCCCTGCGCGACGGGCGGTTCTCTTCCCTTTTTTTTTGAGGATTGCATGCGCGTGTTGCGGAATCTGCGCGGACGCTACCGGGAAAAGGCCTGGGTTAAATACAGTTTTGTGGACGCCTTCAATCCGCTCACCGGTTGGTATGATGCGGATGTCCTGGGTATAGACCTCGGCGTCACTATGCTCATGGCAGAGAATCATCGCACCAGTTTCGTCTGGAATACATTTATGAAGAATCCCGAGGCACAAGCCGCGATGCAGAAAGTGGGGTTCCACGCAACTTCGTGAAGAACTTTTGTAGCTCCGATCCGGAGAACGCCCTCACTTGATTCCGGAACCTTCGACAATTGTAATGTAGCGGTCGATCGGAAGATTCGTGAACGTCTCTACTCGCCCGCTGGGTTGTGGCCAGCGAATCTCCAGCCGGTCGATTTTTGTTCGAGCACCAATGCCCAAGACTTCGCGCGGATCATGCGACGAAAGGTAGCTGCCGCCACCCACTTTCAAGCGCGTTCGCTTCAGGTCGCCCGCCTGCCATGCAATGCGAGCGCCGATGGCGTCCGGATTTGCTTTCTTGCCGATCAACCGCACCCCTAACCAGTGGTTCCCCGTGGCTGCGACATTCTTTAGCAGTAAGGGAGCCTCACCGTTCATGGTGACGAGGGCGTCGACGGCACCGTCATTATCAAAATCACCGATGGCCAAACCGCGCCCCGCAAAACTTTGCGCAAATGCGGGGCCCGCGGAAGCGCTGACATTCTCGAATAAGTGTCCTGCGTTGTGAAAGAGAAGTAACGGCTCTTTGTACATAACGTGGCTCGTATGCTGTTCGATCTTGTCGTCTGGATGACCGTTCACAACGAACAGGTCGATGTTGCCGTCATTATCGTAGTCGAAGAATTTCACGCCCCATCCACTCATCAACCGGGTAATCCGGCCAATGCCCATCGGTCCGGCCATGTCGTCGAACGTCTGGTCGTGGTTGTTTCTATATATGGAATACATCTCCTGGTCCACATTGGTAACCAACAGATCCTGCCAGCCATCTTGATCGAAATCTGCCGAGTCCACGCCCATCCCGGAGCGCGGCCGTCCCTCCTGGCTGAAGGCCACACCGGATTGCAAGCCGATCTCCGCGAATTTTCCGTTCTTCTTATTCAAGAACAGAAAATTCTCCACTGTGTCATTGGCAACGAACAGATCCATCCATCCATCGTAGTTGATGTCGGTCGCCACAACGCCCCAGGCCTTTCCAAGTACCTTGGCGATGCCCGACTCCTGGCTGACATCCGTGAATGTGCCGTCACCGTTGTTATGAAAAAGCCAGCTGCGCACCCGCGGGTAGACGCGCGGTATACAGTAGAACCGCTCGTGCGTTTGCTCGTTCTCGCAGAACTTGTTCTTTGATTTGCCAGCGTCGCCAAAGCGGCAAACAAAGAGGTCCAGCCTGCCGTCATTATCGTAATCGAACCACACCGCGCTCGAAGCCCAGCCGGGCGCTGCCACACCAGCTTTTTCGGTAACATCCGAGAACGTGCCATCGCCGTTGTTTCGGTACAAAATGCAACGCTCGTATTGGGTCACGTACAAATCGGGATAGCCGTCGCTGTTGTAATCGCCAACAGCCGCGCCCATCCCGTATCCCCCGCCGGCGACTCCCGCTTTTTCCGTTACGTCCGTGAACGTGCCATCACGGTTGTTCCTGTACAATGCGTTTCGCAGCGGCGGCTGTGGATCATAGAAATCGCAGCGTCCGCTGTTCACCAGGTAGATGTCCATCCAGCCGTCGTTGTCGTAGTCGAGAAACGCGCTGCCCGCTCCCGTAGTTTCCGGCAGGTAGTATTCTGACGACCGCCCGTTGACATGCCGCCAGGAAATCCCGCTTTTCGTCGCCGGAACTTCTTCGAAAAGCGCCTGTTTTTCTTGCTCGGCATTGTCAATTCTTGCGGCGGATTTTCGCAGAAAAGGCAGGCCACTCAGTAGGAACCGTCCGCCCGCCACGCACAAGTTAGCATTCAAGGCCCGCAAGAAATCTCGCCGCGTGAAGCCAGGCTTGCCTTCCGCTACACCCCCGGCAGGTAACAAGGTCAACGGTCGCCTCATTGTTGAGGTTTCCCTGTGTCGAGAGTTCGCAGTTGGCCCTCTGAAACCCCGGCCGGCTGCCCGCTATACACGTTCGAACCACGTTGTATTACTTCCTGTGCGTGCAACCGTGAAAATTCCGCGCGAGCTTTTGCCGCTTCCGCTTTCCGGCTGACCCGCGCATACGCGTTCCCCAGAGAGAAGTAGACTCGGGGCTCTTTCGGGAACGCCTTTTGAGCGATTTCAAGCTCAGGAACAGCGCCTGCGGCATTTCCCGTGTCCAGGCGCAACACTCCAAGCAGGTAGTGGGCAAACGGCCGCTGTGGCGCGAGTTTCGCGGCTTCCTCTGCATAGCGCAGGCCATCCTGCGAGTCCACGAGATAGCGCACGGACGCAACTTCCAAAAGCGAATTTACATTTTGGGGATCGCGCTTCAACTCCCGCTGAAACTCCTCGACGGCCTCATCGGTCTCATTCGTTTCCAGCAGCAATCTTCCAAAAGCGAAATGTAGATTCGGATAGTCCGGAAACTCGCTCGTCAGCTCCGCATACCTCTTTTTCGCCTGCTCGAAATCCTTCGCCCCCAACAGCGCCTCAGCCTCTCCCGCCCGCTCTATCACGCTGGCACCGGCCGTGCCTTCCGGGGGAGCTTCTTGAGGCCTCACCAAAAGTGCCGCGAGGCCCAGTGCGGTGATCAATTCCTTTGTCCTGACTCCGTCCTTCGCCAATTGATCAAGCGATTCTTTTGCATCGCCGTATTTTCGCGCCCGGAGTTGCAGCACTCCCAGGTGGTACAGCGCCACCTTGCGGAGCTGCTCGTCTTTGACAATGTTCAGGCGTTCCGCCTCCAGCAGGTTCTTCAGCGCCGATTCATCCTTTCCCAACTCGAACTGGCACAAACCCAGCATGGCGTGAGCGGTACCGTTCGCCGCATCCAGGGCGATCAGTTTTTCAAAATCTCGCGCAGCCTTTGCGTATTGGTCCTGGTCGTATTCGATTGTGCCGAGTGACCACCAGCCCTCGATCCATTTGGGTTGCAAATCCAGGGCCTTTGTGTATAGAGCCGCAGCCTCATCGAGGCGATCTGCATCGCGCGCCTCAGCAGCTTGCTTGGAGAGTGTGGCAAAGTTGGCCGAGGGGGCTTTCGTTTGCGGGGAGGCGTTACCCGAAAAAAGAAATAGAAAAGCAGCGAGCGACAGAATCACCGTAAGCCGGAGCCTGGTTGCGGGACAGGTGGGCAAAGAAATCCTGGCCGAGCATGGGAACTGGAAGGAAAACATGCGCACTCGAATAGTGTAAATGGAAAGCTGCCAACGAGTCAGCTTCCCGGGGTATGGGAGAAACTCGTTGGCAGCCTTTTTTGCTTCCTTCAAGCGGAGGCGCGTGTGGTGGCTTCGCCTCCGGAAGAGTTAGAAACTGAACCGGGCCTGCATTTCGATGACCCGGGCACCCAGAGCGTTTTGCGCCTCGCCGAAGTGCGCGTTCATGATGTCGGTCTGGAGGTTCGTCAGATTCAGCTTGTTGAACAGGTTGAAGAAGTTGGCGCGAATCTCCAACTTTGCGTTTTCGCCCAAGACCGGCAACTTTGGAATACCAAACGACTTGCTGAGAGTCGCATCCACGCCGAAGTAGCCGGGACCGGTGAAGGCGTTGCGGGCAATTCCCGGAGCGGTCGGCAGAGGCCCAAAGCCTTGTTGGCCGGTCGGACACTGGGCGACCGGAGGATTCGGGAACAGGCACACGAAAAGAGTGCCGGGAGTAATAGTGGGAGCCGTAAACATGGAAGATGCGTTCACGGTGGCGCTACTTCGGAAACCGGGCGTGAAACCGCCCGCGTATTTCGCGGGGAGGTATTGGCCGTTGCCGGAGTCTCCCGACGAGCCGCCCGAGAACTTTCCGAAGTTGAAGACCGGATCAAATCCGTTGGATAGTTCGCCCAAGCCGTACTGTGGAGAAAAGGGGAAGCCGGAGTGAGCATTCAGTATCCCCGACACTGTCCAGCCCCCAGCGACCTTCTCCATCCAGTCGTGGCTCCCTTTGAAGATAGTTGGAGACCAGATTCCGAACACCTTGAAAGCGTTCCGGGTGTCGTAGTCGGACGTGGCAAAGCCAGTAGCTAAGTTCCACTGGTAGAAGCCCCCCGCGTAGGCGTTCGAGCCGGAGTCCATGGTGTGGCTCAAGCGATACTGCGTGTCTAAGGAGAAGGACTGGCTGAAGGTGTGCTTCAGTTGGAGAAGAAGAGCGTTAAAGCGCGCGTCACCATCGTTCGCATAGTAAGTGACCCCGGAAACAGCAGGGTTGAACGCGAGGTTATGGACGGCGCCGACGTCATAAAGGTTGTAATGTTCGGTCAGATGGCGTGTCGTGCTGCCCTGGTATCCAACGGATGCCACCCACCGATGGCCCAGATCGTATTCTCCACCGAGTGTGTAGTGGTAGGTGTAGGTTGTGGGCTCTGTCCCCGGGAGCGCGGTCAGGTCCACACGGCCGGTGGTTGGCAGATTGTTGGGGCCAAATGTCACGACGGCGTTCGGATTTGATGCATAGCCTGTAGGCGAATGGACGTTTGAGGGGAAGCTGTTGATGTAAACAATCTGGTTGCCCGCAAAAGTTGGGTTGTTGTCCACAAACGGCGGGTTAAAACGGGTGTCCAGAGTATTGGACTGGACAATACCGTTAAAAGCCACTCCAAAGCCGCCGCGGAAAACGAGCCGGCTGCCGAATTCGTGTCTGGCCAGCTCCCTCGGACTCCAAGCAAAACCGAGCTGCGGGCCGAAGTTTGTTTTCTGGGGAGTGAACTGGCTGCCGCCAGTGCGGACACTCATGTTGCTGAAAAGATTGCCCCCATTACCAAACACCACGGTGGCCAGCAGGGCGTTCTTTTCGGAAATCGCGCCAAAATACTCCCAGCGCAGGCCGGCGGTCACGGTCAGGTTGGACTTCAACTTGTAGTTGTCCTGGTAGAAAAGGCCCACCAGGTTGTCTCGCAGGTCCTTACGAAGTGCAGAAGGCACACCGGTCTTGGGATCAGACTGCGCGCTCTCTTGTATCGGTGCATCGTTGAGAAAGTCCCAAATGTTGTTGAATGTGTAGCTGGGACGATCAGCCCAGAAAGGAGCGTCAACGGAGAGCAGACGGGTAAACTCGCCGCCCATCTTCATGGTATGCGCGCCATGCACTTTGGTGAGTACATCCTTGGCAGCATAGGTCCACTGGTCGAAGCCGTTGAAAGATCCGATTCCGTATCCGATCGGCGTAATGCTGCCGGTACCGTTGAAGCCGATTTGCGGCAATCCCCAGGGAGCGTTGGGATTGCTAGCGAGATCCTTGTTCAACCATCCCGCGGCGTTGATACGCCCCTCATTGACTAAACTGGAGCCGAATGTGTGGTCCCAGATCAGCGTTGCCGCGCGGTTGACGTAGGTGGAGTTGAATTTGTTCGCCAGGCGGTCGCCACATCCACCACCGTCACATGCCCCATTAATGGAGGTGCTGGAATTTGGGACGTAGTAGATGCTGAAGGCCATCAGGTCTTTGCTGGTGGCATTGAAGTCCAGGCGGCCGTTGTACTGCACGTGGTTGCTGTTGTTGGGGTTGAGAATGCCCGTATAAAACGCGATGTCCGGGGTAGTCCCCAGGTTATTGGCGCCGCCTTTTCCATCGCCGCCTGTGCCGGGGCTGGTGTTGCTCGTATAAGCGGGATCGTTTTTGCCGATCCCGGTGGTTAATGGTGAGCCGAGGTTCAGCCCTTGGCCGGCGATGAAGTGGCAGTTAGTTCCTTCCGTCAGACCAATGCTGGCGCACGTCTGATCCACAATCGTGCCGGCGTTGGGTCCTGCCCCCGGAAAGGCAAAGATTTTCGCAGCGTTTGCCCCCCCCGCCAGGGCACGAAACTGCGACGTCTCATACCAGCCGCTGGTGGTCGCGCTGGCTGCGTTGTTGTCCAGCCTTTCGTACGAGAAAAAGGCAAAGAGCCGATTACGCAGGATGGGGCCCCCAGCCGTGCCGCCCCAGTCGTTGAAGCGGTTGGCATCGCGCACGTTGCCGTTGTTATAGCCATTGTATTTTGTGAATGCATCCAGACCTGGGCGATGGGCTTTGAAAAAAAAGCTGCCATGGTACTGGTTCGTCCCATTCTGAGAAATGATCTGAACTTGCGCGCCGCGATACCGGCCATTTTCCGCGTCGTAGTTATCGGTGAGGATTTTGATTTCCTTGATGGAGTCCTCGTTCGGCGTAATGACGGATGTGCCGCCCCAGGTAACACTGGTGGTTCCGACGCCGTCGATCTGGTAATTGTTTTCGCCGGTTCGAGCGCCACCTGCGGTGATCTGGCCGCCATTTTCAATCTTAAAGACTCCGTCCGTGCCGCCGGTGCCGCCGACCGTGGTTGCCGGCAAGTTTTGCGTGCCTCCACCCGCGCCTTGCGCGCCATCGCCGAAAGCGCCGGGCGCAAGCTGCAAAAGCTGGAAGGCATCGCGGCCAAAAGATGGAAGCTTCTGAATGTCGTCAGACTTCACCGTTCCACTGAGATTCGATGTCTCCGTATCTATTAGCGGCGTCGAATCGCCACTTACCGTGATGCTTTCTGTGATCTGTCCGACGTCAAGCTGGATATCCAAGGCGTTTGCTTGTTCCGCGATGACCCCAACATTGTCGAGGATTTTTTTCTTGAAACCCGTCTTCTCCGCGGTGACGGAATACCAACTGGGAGGAAGCGCGTTGAAGTTGTAAACGCCATTCTCGTTGGTAGTGGACGTCTGTTTCTGGTTCGTCTCCAGATTCGTAAGAGTGACGGTCACTCCCGAGACGACCGCTCCTTGCGAATCGGTCATCACTCCTTGAATCGAAGCGCGGTACTGTGCGTGAGACGCAGCGGCGAAGAAAACGGCGCAGGCCAACAACGGAATCGTGCGAAGAGAAAGCTTGGAAAGGCTCATGACATGCTCCTTCACCCCAAAAAGAATTCGCGAAGGGCTCGACACCCTCAGCTAAATCGGTTAACTATATTATTGGCGGGGAGTATAGCTAGGTGAAATTTGAATGTCAACGATTGTAAATTCGAATCTGCAGTTCAGACAGTGGGGAGGGCCCGAAACCCCGTGCGAGCTGAAAGAGAGGATGAAGATAACCGTGGTGAGTGGATTGGGGTGAGGACGTAAAAGTTGTGCGGGGTGTGGAGATAGGTCCAGCTGTTCAATCGAATAAACCAAAAACAGAGTGGAGTTTCCGGCTCGCCGGAAAGGACTGCTTCACGATAGCCCCGAGATGCTTGAGCGCCTACGGCGACCGGGCGTTTTCCAACAGCGAGTAAAGGTTTTTCTCTATGCGGTTGATTTTTGCGAGCAGTTTGCTGCGAGCTGGATCGGCAATGGTGAGCAAGATCGCGGCGAATTCTGCAATGGAAAACAAACAGAAGCGCTGCTGATAATAGACGGCGACCACTTGTAAAGTGGGAGTGAGCAAACCGAAGACGCTGGTGCAAGTGCGGCGGTTCAGTTCCTGGCGCTTGCGCAACCGGAGATGGGCCTGCAGCAAGGTGTAGGCCAACAGTACAAACAAAGCCTGATTGATCACCAAAGAGAAGGCCCGCGAATGCATGTGCGTGAGATCCCAAAAACACTTGTACTGCCGATGCCGCTCTTCGATGGCGGTGCGCAATTCATAGGTGGAACGGATCTGTGTGGCAGTGAGGGACGAGGAGGTACTGACGATCACCCAATCTTTGAATTCTCCGTGCTCGTTCACTTCGCGACTGACCACCGCTGTCAAGGGAATCGGGCAGTCGCTCCAGCTCCGCAAATCACGTTCGATCCCCAGCAGGGTATGCGGAATTCCAGCCGGGGCTGTCTGGTGTACCGCCGCCTGAGCCTTGCGCTCAGCCAAGGTTTGTTGCCGTTTAGCCTTCCGCTTCTGAATGCCGAGGGGCTGGTGTGGGGTGGTCAGTGGCCGTGCCAGTGGCGGTGAAGAAACATACGGCTCCCAGCTGAAGTCAGGCGAGCGCGTCAGGCCGATGACGTCGGCATACAGGTCCATGTTGGTACGCACGGGAACATTGGTGTCGATGCGGTCCTGCTTCTTGAGTCGTCCCATCAGCGGTCCGTCAAGCAAGCCGCGATCGACAATCAGAATCTTCATCACGTCGCGCCCTACGGCCTTCACCAGCCCCTCGACCAACTCATAGAGAATGGGACACTCGTGCCGCCGGCCGGAAATCACCCGAGCTCCTACCACGAAGAAGAAATCCAGTTGTCGATTCAAATGCACCAGGCTGACCAATTTATAGCAACGGCGAAGCTGATAACGCGGGTCGCTGCGATCGACCTTCTCGGCATCGACCGGATGGTTGTGTTCGTCGAACCAGAGCAGGTCCGATCCCTCGTAGCTGGGATTGTTCGGTACGAACAAGTAGGAGGCATCCCCCAGGAACAGCCCTTCCGGATCGAGCAACTTCAGAGAGCGCAAGCAGCGGGGAACCTCCCGATTGAACCAGGCGTGCAGACGCTGCTCCTGGGTGTCGCGGGCAAACTTGCGCAAGAAGTCCTGATCACAAGGAGTTTGGCGGTCGTAATCGTTCTTCTGGTTGAAGCCGGGGCAGGCCAGGGTCACATCACCGGTTTCCGGATGCGTGGTTTTGCAACCTCCTAGTTCCGGGCCCAAGGCGTCGATGAGACCGCCCGAGCGCAAGACGCGCGGGAAAGCATGATGACTTTGGGCACCATGGAGCTTGAGAGAGAGCTCACTGGCGAGATACAGCCAGACCGGAACTTCCTCTTTTTTTCGCGGCGTAGGGTAGGAATCCGCCAGACGCTGAAGCACCCGCCGGTTGATAAGCTGACGAAAGAAATCTCCCTCGACCGCTTCTCCCACATGTTCCAGGTAATCGATCTCACCGCTGCGAAGAGCCTCCAACACGAAAGGACGATCGTGTTCCAAGGCCAACAGATCCATCACGTTTTCCGTTTCCGGGAAGCGGGCGGGGGCGGCGGCAGCCGCATGGCCCGCTCCAGCCGATCGAGGACCAGCAGGATCTGTTGATGGAGCTTGACGAGGCGGGAACGAGCTTGGCGGAAGCGTCGGTAAGTTTCGGTCAGCTGGCGCCACCGGGCGAGGTCGGAAGCGGATAGGGAGCGGAGGTGGGTTTTGCCCGCGTGACTCCAAGACAGGACGTGGGCGGAGTGGAGAGGGCCCTGGGGAGCCGCGCAATGGCAAGAAGGTTTACCGCAGCGGGTTTTCAATGCATAGACGGAGCCTTTGAGTAAGCGGCGTGGGGAGAGGAGGCCCTGCAGGAGGTGGTGATACTGCTCCCCCAGCTTGGCAAGAAGCGCTCGTTGACGGCTGGCCTGAGGTAGATCGGGCAAGGCAATTTTCCTATCTTTATGCTTTATATTATAATAACATAAAGAAAGCAAGAGCTTAGGTGCAGGAAATGAGCAAGGCCAAAAAAGATTAGATTGGTAAGAATCGGACCCCTCAGCGAGGTGGTGAGAACCAGAACGGCTGCGCGCTTCCGAAGGCGCGTCCATGGCCCACTTTGGAATGGTCAGTCTCTGCTCAACCGATCTGGGTTTTCTAGGCAGCGAACGGGTCAAGCCACTGTCTGAATCGCAGTAAATTCGAATGGCCGTTCTGGCGAGGCCTGTTTCAGCGGGCCTTCGAGGAGGGGCGAGCTCCGCGTTGCCGGCCAACCGTCTTTAGATCATTACGAATTCCAGGCCAATTCCAGAATTCCGGGACGAGCTGGAAATGGCGTGGTATGGCGTGGTTATGTTAATGACTCTTGGAATCGTTCGGGTATAGGATGGCCCTAATCCGAATGGAGGACTAGGATGGCTAGAAAAAGCAAGCTCACGCGAGTCGCAGTGGGAATTGGGACGGCGATGGGCAAAGCGGATCGCGGAGTGCAAAAGGTTGCGAAAGCAGGATCGCTCGCTAAAAAAGAGCTCGATGACATTTCGAAGCAAGTCGATGCCCTCAAGCGCCAATTGCAGAAAACCGCGAAGCGCCTGAAACGCGCCCTGAGTTAGATGGGAAATGCAATTCTTGGAACCGGAACGGCTGGAACGGCAGTTGGTCAGTCGTCCTCTTCTTCGGGCTTTGAATTTGTTCCGAGGGCTTGAGTTTGTTTTGTTGCCTGCGCGGTTCGAATGAGATAGCTAACCAAATCATCTAGCTCGCTGGCGCTCAGCACGGAGCCGTAATCCGAAGGCATCAGCGATTTTGGCTGATATTCGAGATGCTCGAGGTCCGATTTCGCGAACAGATGGAAGGTTCCATCGAGCGACTGTAATTGCAGTGAAAAATTATCTTCGTTGCGGGCGATACCTGTGAATTGGCGGCCTTCCCGGGTGGTTGCAAGCACGGTTCTGGCCCGCGGGTCCAGGTCCTTATCGGGATCGGTAATCGCGCTTCGAATTTCCTCTATCGAAACATTCGAGCCGTAGGAGGACAGATCGGCTCCGAGAAATCCACCCGCCCCGTTGATCGTGTGGCAGTTCACGCAGCCCGCCTTTCCGAAGAAAAGCGACTTGCCTCTTTGCGGATCGCCCGGAATAGAAGCAACCTTGCTTCCTCCCTGAAGAATTCGCAAATAGCCCATCACGGCCAGGAGCTTCGGCACGCCCAGCGCGCTAAACGCGGGCATCCCCGCCGCCGGGATTCCCGCCTGCAGGATGCGCAGAGTGTCCGCGTCGGACAATTGCTGAACTTCGGCGCGTGTGGCGACATTGGGCCCGCGCTCGCCCCCTCGCCCGTCCAGGCCGTGGCACGTGGCACAAACCGATTCGAACATTCCGCGGCCATCCGCCGCGGCAGAACGGCCAAGCCGATTTTTTCTCGCGGCGGGATTTCCCCTCTGCGCCGCGGCAGGAACCAGCAATGCGCAAGCAGCAAAGAGAACCGCAACAATCGCTGAGGAGAAAAAGCGGTGCGAGGAATGCAAGATGAAAGCTGCCCTCCTGCGGACCCCGGTGTGCGAAAGGATGGCGAACATTTGGTTCATGGCGGCAGATACTGGCTTTGTCGCGCTCCCTGTGAACTTTCAACAGTTGAAAATAACATTGGGATTATAAAAAAATCACGCTCACAATGGAACGTCGTGATATCTCATTGAGTAGCGCGTGTCAACCTGATTCCTCCGCGGCGAAATTCGAATGGGGCTGCTCGGAATTAGCGTTCCCGCGATTGGAGCCCCTGGTTTCGAGTATGCGAGCCTCTACCGCGCGTGCAAACCAGTGTTAGAGCCGCGCTTCAGACTTACTTCCTGGAGGAGTCCATGAGCAGAT